>DASTYE010000140.1:0-2371 GCA_035765135.1 Gemmatimonadaceae bacterium
AGTCGCATTGGCCTCCGGCCCGACGGACGTCCCGACGGCTGTCATGAGCATTTCCACGGCCACGGTCGCCCGGGATATCGCAAACCGTTCAGGTCAACGAGCTTCCGTCCGATCAGGCCTCCCGGGGTTCGCTCCCGCCCGGAAGCGTGAGCGTGAACCGCGTCCCTTGTCCTTCGGAGCTCTCCACCGTGAGATCGCCTTCCATTGCCCGCGCGAGATCCCGGCTGATCGCCAGTCCCAGTCCGACGCCGCTGCTCCGGTCCGAGAAACCGTCCTTCAATTGAACGAAGGGCTCGAAGACGGCGTCGAGCCTGTCGGCCGGAATGCCGATCCCGGTATCACGTACCCGGAGGATGGCCTTGTCCCCCGACGCCGCACACTCGACGCCAATGTGGCCACCCGGAGCCGTGAACTTGATCGCGTTGGAGAGCAGGTTGACGAGAATCTGAGTCACTTTGTCTCGATCCGCGCGGGCGATAACGCGCACGTCGCCCGCGATCCCGTCGAAAATGAGTCCTCGCTGCCCAACGAGCGGCTCGATCAGCTCGATCGCGTGCGTGAGAACATCACACGCGTTGAACTCGCTGACCGTGTACGACTGCGCGCCGGTTCCGACCCGCACGAAGTTGAGGATCTCGGTGATGAGCAGGGTGAGGTGCTTCTGATTGGCTTTCACTCGCGCGAAGTCGGCGTGCTGACTTTCGGTCACGGGCCCCCTCAACCCCATGTCGAGCAGCTCGATGTAGCCGCCGATCGCATTGAGCGGCGTGCGCAGCTCGTGGCTGATCGCTCCGAGAAACGCCGTCTTCGCGCGGTTCGCCGCCTCGGCGTTCCGTCTCAGGGCGAGCGCGAGGTCATGGACTTGCGCATTGTCGAGCGCAAGCGCGCCGCGCCCCGCCAGGTCCTCCGCGAGCTGTACGTCCTCCCGACTGAACTCAACGCCCCTTTGGGCGGTGACGAAAGTGATGGCACCCAGCAGGCGCTTCTGGGCGACGAGCGGTACGGTCAGGAGGGATCCGATCCCCAACTGCCGCAGGATGTGCAGGTTCTTCGCGCTGGAGGCTGCTTTGGCAAGCGTGGCCTCGATGTCGTGGGTCACGGCGACCGTTCGCTGCGCCCGCAGCATGGCAGGCGCACCAAACGGATCGTCCTCCTGGGGCACCCATGTCGCTTCCAGCTCGTGCGCGAGCTTCTGCTTTTCCGGATCGGGGTGGTAGATGCCGAGGCGATGGATCGCGTTACCCTCTTCCAGAACGTCCACGATGCACCAGGCGCCTAACGTGGGAAGCGCGAGCTTCGTGAGCGCAACCAGCGTGCTGGTATGATCCACGGATTCGGCGAGCAGCCGGCCCGCCTCGGCCAGGAATGTCGCACGCCGGCGCGCGGCCTCGGCATCCTCGGCGAGACCGCGCTCACGCAGGGCGCCGAGGAGCATCTGCTCGGCAACCGAGCGCTGCAGCTGGAGGACATCGTCCAGCCGGCTCGATTCCCGAATCTCGATGCCGAGCGCCTCGGGCTGCCCGTCGTCGGCAATGACGGGCCACACGCTGCACCGCCAGTCCCTCTCGCTCTCGCCCGCCGGCGCCGGGATGCGCACATCGAGTATCTCGATGCCATCGCGAAATGCCCGATCGAGAACGTCGCTCAGCGCTCGTCCTCGCGTCGCGGCGAACGCGGTCGAGACGCGCACGCCGAGCGCGTGAACAGGGGCGATTGCCGCCAGTCGGCAGAAGGCGGAATTGGCGTACACCAGCGTGTGCCGGTCGCCACGGGTGATGGCGAAGGGCACGGGGGCTTGCTCCACGCAGCGTCGCAGCGCTTCCTGGACAGAGGGCTCCGGCGTGCTCGAGGTCCCACGTCGATTTCGCGAGGTCACACAGTCTATGTGCTTCGTCTGGCGCGGGCTGGTTTCGCGCGCAATGTGGGCACACCGCTCATGATGCCATCGTACTCTGTGAGCGCGCGGCCGATGACCACTCCCTTCGCCGTGACCTCGTAGGCCCTGAACTCGTGGCTGTGGTCGCTTCCCCGCATCTTGATCACGGCGGTCACGCGGCGAAGCTCGCCTTCGATCTCAACGTATCGCTGGACGATGATCTCATCGGTGATGAATGACACCTTTTCCGACGTGAAGCGTGTGTCGGGGAATCCGTCGGAGACTTCCGCGGTCATGAATACCGTGACACCGGTTGCGGTCAACGTCCCGACCAGACGGTACAGTGACTCCCGGAAATCCTCGCGAAAGGTCGGCGCGAGCGCGACTTCGAATCCCGACAACGAATCGATGACGACGCGCTTTGCCCGGAGTCGTTCCACGGCTTCGAGAATCGCGGCGAGGGCCTCGTCAACGGAGAGGTCCAGCGGTCGGAGA
>DASTYE010000141.1:0-12725 GCA_035765135.1 Gemmatimonadaceae bacterium
CGCGCGGCGCGCGAGGCCGGCAACTTCACGGCGCGCTGGCGCTGACCGCGGCGTACTCGTTGCAGGGCCACGGGTCGTCATTTTCGCGGAGCGCGCATGACAACCGTGGTGAGCACGGAGCGTGGCCGCCGATGGGCCGACATCGTCGCCATTCTCGCGAGTGTGGTGCTCTTCGGATACTCGGTGTGGGGCGGAATTCTCGCCGGGGACAGTGAAGCGATGGCCGAGGTGGGGAACCTCGGTCTGGCGCGGGCGAGCAGCATTGTCGCCGGGCTGCTCGGCGTCATCGGCATCTTCGTGGCGCAGCGGGCGCGAGGAGCGGGGCGGGTGATCGTCATGTTGGCGGGCGTCGTCGCGCTGATCGGCCTCTTCGCCTTCACGGTGGTCGATGCCACAGCGATGCTGGCTGCCGGTGTGCCGGGGCTGCTCCTGCTCGTCGCCGGAATGTTCGTCGGTCCGATGCCCGGGCCGGGTGC
This sequence comes from Gemmatimonadaceae bacterium, assembly GCA_035765135.1. GTDB lineage: Bacteria > Gemmatimonadota > Gemmatimonadetes > Gemmatimonadales > Gemmatimonadaceae > JAICNG01. Next base: position 477 of record DASTYE010000141.1, read on the forward strand.
CGAGCGAGCCTGAGCCCAAAAGAGAACGAGGACGAAGGACCGAGGAATTCGATTGCGTGGAACTACCAATCGGATTCCTCGATCCTTCGTCCTCGTTCGTATGAAGGAATTGCCTTCTGCCGCCGGCCGCGCTCTATTTCCCGCCCGTCCCTACTGACCCTCTGATCGGCATTCCCGCAACCGGAGCATTTCGTGCGACTGATCCCGCGGGACCAGGAGTTCTTCACGATGTTCGCCGAGCTCGCGCGGCGTCTGACCGCGGCGGCGAAGATCACCCATCAGATCTTCAAGAATCCAGAAGAGCTCCAGAAGTACGTGAGCGAGATCAAGGATGTCGAGCACGAGGCCGACGAGCTCACGCACGACGTGATCGCCCGGATTGACAAGACGTTCGTCACGCCGTTCGATCGCGAGGACATCCATATGCTTGCCTCGCGGCTCGATGATGTCATTGACCTGCTCGATGGCACGGCCCGGCGCGCGGCGATGTTCCGGATCAAGGAGACGCGGGAGCCCGCGCAAATGCTCGCGGGGGTGCTCGTGCGAGCGACAGGATGCATCGAGGAAGCCGTGATCGGGATGAAGAAGAGCAGCATCGTGATCGAGAAGGCGCGCAACATCAAATCGCTCGAAGAGGAGGGCGACGCGATCTATCACCTCGCGGTCGGCGCGCTCTTCGACGCCGAGAATCCCGATCCGCTCGAGATCATCAAGTGGAAGGAGCTGTACGACACGCTCGAGCGCGCGCTCGACCAGTGTGAGGACGTCGCGAACGTGCTCGAGAGTATCTCCCTCAAGAACGCGTAGCGCGTGGTCACGTACGTCGTCGCGATCGTCGCGGTCGCGTTCATTTTCGATTTCATCAACGGGTTTCACGACTCCGCGAATTCCATCGCGACGGTCGTGGGCACCCGCGTCCTCAGCCCGCTCGCCGCCGTCGTGTGGGCGGCGTTCTTCAACTTCGTGGCGGCCTTCACCGTCGGGACCGCGGTCGCGAAGACGGTCGGCGCCGGGATGATCGACATTGCCGTCGTCGATCCGAACGTCATTCTCGCCGGACTGCTCGGCGCGATCATCTGGAATCTCATCACCTGGTATTACGGTCTTCCGTCGAGCTCCTCGCATGCGTTGATCGGGGGATACGCGGGCGCGGCGGTGGCGAAGGCGGGGTTCAAGGCGATCATCCTCTCGGGGTGGACGAAGACCCTCATCTTCATCGTGCTGTCGCCGCTCATCGGGATGATGCTCGGCTACCTGCTAATGGTCGCGGTCTACTGGATTTTTCAGCGGGTGTCGCCGCACCGGGTCGACGGGTTCTTCCGTCGCGCCCAGCTGCTCTCGGCGGCCTTCTTCTCGCTGGCGCACGGGGCCAACGATGCGCAGAAGACCATGGGGATCATCGTCGGACTGCTGGTATCGGCCCAGGCGTACTTCGCCTCGCAGACCGGAATTCTGCGCCATCTCCACCTCCAGAGCGCCGACACGATTCCGTTCTGGATCGAGATCGGCGCGTATACCGCCATCGCGTTAGGCACGCTGTTCGGCGGCTGGCGGATCGTGCACACGATGGGCAGCCGGATCACCAGGCTGCGCCCGGTCGGGGGGTTTTGCGCGGAGACGGCGGGCGCCATGAGCATTCTCTTCGCGACCGGCTTCGGAATCCCGGTCAGCACGACGCACACGATTACCGGCGCGATCGTCGGCGTGGGGGCCACCAATCGGCTCTCGGCCGTTCGCTGGGGCGTGGCGGGGCGGATCGTGTGGGCATGGATTCTCACCATCCCGGCGGCGGCCGGGATCGGCGCGATCTCCTTGCTGCTGCTTCGCCGGTTCATGGCGATTTGAGGGGGTTAATTGCGTCGCTTCCCCGTTCATCGGGGAAGTTTCGGGGAAGGCGGAGGGCGCCGGGGCAGGGTATGTTGAAGAACCCCGGCGGTCGTGATCCCTCCCCATGCTCGACGAATCCCTCCTCGACCCTCGTCTGCTCCTCAATCGGGAGCTGAGCTGGCTCGCGTTCAACGAACGCGTGCTGCACGAGGCGCTCGATGCGAGGACGCCGCTCCTCGAGCGGCTGAAGTTCCTCTCCATCGTCAGCACGAATCTCGACGAGTTCTACATGGTCCGCGTGGCCGGACTCCGGCGACAGGTCGCCGCGGGCGTCGCGCAGACGACACCCGACGGGATGACGCCGCAGGACCAGCTCGACGCGATCGACGCCAGGGTCAGATCGCTGGTCGAGCGACAGCGCGCGTGTCTGCACGACGTGGTGCTTCCCGCCCTCGCGGCGCAGGGCGTTCGACTGGTGGGGATGACGGAGCTTGCGCCCACGGAGTGGGCGATCGTCGATCAGTTCTTCGAAGGGCAGGTCTTCCCGGTGCTGACGCCGCTCGCCGTCGATCCCGCCCACCGCTTCCCGTACATCTCGAACCTGTCGCTGTCGCTCGCTGTCGAGATCAGGGACACCGTGCGCGACACGGTGCACTTCGCCCGCGTGAAGGTCCCGAAGAGCCTGCCGCGATGGGTGTCCTTCGGACGTCCCGGGCATTTCATCCCGCTCGAGGAAGTCATCGGGGCAAACCTCGGCGCCCTCTTTCCCGGGATGGACGTCGTGCGGTGGTTCACCTTCCGCATCACGCGCTACTCGGACATCGATCTGGCCGATGCGGAGGAGCCGGAGGATCTCCTCGCGACTATCGAGGAACAGGTCTTTCAACGTCGATTGGGTGAAGTGGTGCGCCTCGAGGTGCAGCAGGGGATGCCGGGCGCTCTGCGCACACTGCTGCTCGACGAGCTCCGCGACGACACCCCGGAAGGCAGCATGCTCTCAGACCGGGACGTTCAGGAGGCCGGCCCGCTGCTCGACCTTGGCGACCTGCTGGTGCTGTCGCAGCTCGACATTCCCGGTCTTCGCGACACGCCGTTCGCGCCGGTGACGCAGCCGGTGTTGCGTGACGACAACCGCCCGGTGTTCGACACGGTGCGAGAGCGCGACCTGCTCGTGCATCACCCGTACGACTCGTTCACGACGTCGGTCGAGCGGTTCCTCGAAGAGGCGGCGGGCGATCCCGATGTCCTCGCCATCAAGCTCACGCTCTATCGCACGTCGGGCGACACCGCGATCGTGCGCGCGCTCGTCGAAGCAGCGCAGCGTGGAAAGCAGGTCGTCGTGGTAATGGAGCTGAAGGCGCGGTTCGACGAGGCGAACAACATCGCCTGGTCGCGCACCCTCGAACGGGCCGGTGTCCACGTGGTGTACGGTCACGTGCGTCTGAAGACGCACGCCAAGACCGCGCTCGTCGTGCGTCGGGAGGCCGACGGCATTCGCCGGTACGTGCACCTCGGCACGGGCAACTACAACTCGAAGACGGCGCGCATCTACACGGATCTCGGCTTGCTCACCTCGAGCCCGTCGATCGGCGCGGATGTGAGCGACCTGTTCAACTATCTCACCGGGTTCTCGCGGCAGCGGTTGTATCGCAAGCTCCTCGTCGCGCCGGGGAACATGCGCGACCGATTCATCGAGCTCATCGACCGCGAGGCCGAGCATGCCCGAGCCGGCCGCCCGGCGCGGCTGATCGGAAAGATGAACGCACTGGTCGATCCGGAGACGATCCGCGCGTTGTATCGCGCGTCGCGTGCCGGGGTCGAGATCGATCTCATCGTGCGCGGCATCTGCTGCCTGCGCCCCGGAATCCCCGGCGTCAGCGATCACATTCGCGTCACGAGCATCGTCGGGCGCTTTCTCGAGCATTCGCGGGCGTGGATGTTCGAGAATGGCGGGAGTCCCGAGTACTACGTCGGCTCGGCCGACTGGATGCCGCGCAATTTCGATCGGCGGGTGGAGGCGGTTGTGCCGATCGAGGATCCGTCGTTGCACGTGCGCATGCGTCGCATGCTCGAGACGTGCCTCGCCGACAACCGTCAGGCGTGGCGGCTCCGTGAGGACGGCACGTACGAGAAGCGCGCGGCGGGCGCGGAGCCCGAGGTCAGCGCGCACGTCGTGTTCATGGGCGATGCGTGGGGCCTAACGGCAAAGGTCGTCGAGGTCGTCAAGGTCGTCGAGGAGGTCGAGGTGACTTCGTCGCGATGAAGTCACCTTGACGACCTCGACGACCTCGACGACCTCGCCCTAGTCCGGCTCATCGCCGTCGCGCCAGTTCGAGATCGATCCATCCGGCGCCACGATCTCGACTGGGACGCCGGCCACCTTCGCGAGGAGGTCGCTTTTCCGGCTTGCGCCCCACAACTCGAGCCGCAGCGAGCGCGCCGATGGTGACGCCACCGGTGTGAGACGCAGGGCGCGCTCCATCCATCGGGATTTGATCCGCTCGACGGCGCCGATGTGACCGCGGTCGAAGCCATCGGCCACGCGGAGAATAGCCGCCAGGCGCTTGATGCGGGCGCGAATCTCCGTGTCCAGCACGCCGAAGCTCCGCTGCTTCTTGCGCGGGAGCTTGCCGCGGTGATACCGCGCGACGTTGGCGACCACCACCTGATCGGCCGGGGACATGCCCAGCAGCTCGGCGTGCAGAATGAGATAGTACGAGTGCTTGTGGTGCCGATCGTAGCTGATGTGATAGCCAATGTCGTGCAGGAGCGCCGCATCCGACAGGAGCTCCCGCTCGTCAGGCGCCGCCCCGAGTCGTGCACCGATGGCGTCGAACAGTTGCAGCGCGAGCGTCTGGACGTGGCGGGAGTGCCGCTCCTCGAACTGGCAGGCATCGGCCAGCCGCTGTACGGAGCGCGCGCGCGCATCGCCGGCGACGGCGGCCGCCGGTGTGACACGCGCTGTCTCGAGCAGAAGTCCCTCGCGAATCCCATAGGCGGACACGAGGAGCTCGGGCGCATCGAGCCGCGCCATCACCTCCGCCGCGACGGCCAGTCCAGCGATGATGATGTCCGCGCGGGCGGCGCTGAGCCCGGGCACTTCTCGCCGCTCGTCGAGGGTCATGTCCTCGAGCGCCTCGAGGATGTGCTCGATCTCGCTCCGGGGCACCGCCGTTCCGTGCACCGTCTGCGCGACGGTCATCTCCTGACGCGCGAGCACCATCCCCGCAAGGCTGGTGAAGGTGCCGCCCGAGCCGATGAGGCGGGCACCGCGCCATTGCCGCGCGCGCAGCCGGGTGCGCAGCGCCTCTCGAACTTCCTTTCGCAGCGCACGGACTCGTTTGGAGCGCACGCGCTCGCCGAGGTAGCGCTCGGTGAGCCGTAAGGCTCCGAACGGGAATGACTCGAGGCGCTCCAGCAGTCCGTCGACTGACAACGCCAGCTCCATCGAGCCACCGCCGATATCCATCACGGCTGCCCGACCGTGGGCGAGATCGAAGTGCGCGAGCGCGCTGCGGAAGCCGAGGAGTGCCTCTTCTTCGCCGGTGAGGACACGAATGCGAAGCCCTGTCTCTTCCCGGACGAGATCGAGGAAGCTGTCCGCGTTCGATGCATCGCGCACCGCGCTCGTCGCCACCGCCTCGATGCGGGCGGCGCCGATCTGGCGCGCCAGCGTGACCATGTGATGCACCGCGTCAGTCGCGGCGCGGATCGCGGGCTCGGTCAATGCGCCGCCCTCATCGAGACCCGCGCCTAACCGCGGATGCGCGCGCATCTCATCGACGACCTTGATGGCCCCGTCCGGTGTGACGTCGGCGACGATCTGTCGCACGGAGTTGGACCCGATGTCGATCGCCGCGACGCGCTCCGCGCGAGGCTCGGGCGTTCCGCCGTTCGAGCCTCGCTTCGCCGCTGCGGCGCCGGGGGTGGTGGTGGTCTCAGGCGGCAGGTGTCGGGCTCCTCTCCTCGAAGTGGTGCTTGATCTGTTTCCCCTCGGCGAGGTACACCGCGTCCTCGCCAATGTTGGTCGCGAGGTCGGCGACGCGTTCGAGATTGCGGCTTACCAGCAGGAGCTCCAGCGCCTGGGGAACGCTCTCCGGGCTTTCACGCATCTGCGTCAGGAGCGTGGCGAACGCCGAGTCGTGGAGCGTGTCGACCGCATCGTCGGCGCGGCACACGGCGCGCCCGAGTGAGCCGTCGGCGCGCACGAACGCATCGAGCGCGTCGCGGAGCATGTTTCGAGCTCGCGTCGCCATCTCCTGAATCTCTCGACCGGGTGGGACTCTCGACTTCATGCGCGCCAGGCGAAGCGCCGACTCGGCAATGTTGACGCCATGATCCCCGACGCGCTCGAGATCGCCGGAGACCTTGATGGCGCTGATGATGTATCGCAGGTCGCGCGCGAGCGGCTGTTGCAGGGCCAGCAGCGCGATCGCGGCCTGCTCAATGTCGATCTCCAGCGCGTCCACCGCGTGGTCCCCCTTGATTACCGCCTGCGCCTTGTCCGCATCGTGCTGGAGCAGCGCCTCGACCGCCATCTCGACGAGCTGCTCGGCGTGCTGCGACATGTCGATCAGCTGCTGCTTCAGCGCATCCAGCTGGTCGTGAAAGTGGCGATAGCCGGTATCGCGACTCATCCGAATCTCCCGGTGATATATGCTTCCGTCCGCGCTTCGCGGGGACTCGTGAATATGCGGTTGGTCACGTCAGCCTCGATGAGTTCGCCGATGTAGAAGAACGCAGTATAATCGGACACGCGAGCGGCCTGCTGCAGATTGTGCGTCACGATGACGACGGTGAGCTCGTTCTTGAGGTCGTACAGCAGCTCCTCGATGTGCTGCGTCGCGATCGGATCGAGCGCGCTCGCCGGCTCGTCGAGCAGCAGTACCTGTGGCTCGTTCGCCAATGCCCGCGCGATGCAGAGGCGCTGCTGCTGTCCCCCGGACAGGCTGAGCGCGCTCTGGCGCAGACGATCCTTGACCTCGTCCCAGAGCGCGGCACGCCGGAGGGAGCTTTCGACGATCTCGTCGAGCTCTGCCCGGGAGGGGGCATCGTTGATGCGCGGACCGTAGGCAACGTTGTCGTAGATCGACTTGGGAAACGGGTTCCACCTCTGGAAGACCATTCCGACACGCTGGCGCAACGAGACGAGGTCCGTGCCGGGAGCGTAGATGTTCTCCCCGTCGAGCGCGATCTCGCCGTCGGCCCGCACGCCGGGGATGAGCTCGTTCAGGCGATTGATCGAGCGGAGGAAGGTCGATTTGCCGCACCCGGACGGGCCGATCAGCGCCGTGATGGCGCGTGGCGCGATCGAGAGCGTGATCCCCTTCAGCGCCTGTTTCTCTCCATACCAGAACGAAAAGGAGCGGGCCGCGACACCGCCCGGATGCGACGACGGCGCCGCCGGACTCCGTGTCGGCTGTTCGACCACCATCCGCATTCCGCGTTCCGTGGTCGTCATCCAAACCGTCCGGTGATATACGCCTCCGTCCGCGAATCGGACGGAGTCGTGAACATCATCCGCGTCGGAGCCGCCTCGATGAGCTCGCCGTTCAGGAAGAACGCCGTCGTCTCCGAGACACGCGCGGCCTGCTGCATGTTGTGCGTGACGATGACAACCGTCATGTCCTTGCGCAGCTCGTATATCAGCTCCTCCACGCGCTGCGCGCTCAGCGGATCGAGCGACGCCGTGGGCTCATCGAGCAGGAGGATCCCCGGTTCCGTCGCCAGGGCTCGTGCGATGCAGAGACGTTGCTGCTGCCCGCCAGACAGGGCGAGTGCGCTCGCGCTCAGCCGATCGGCGACCTCGTCCCAGAGCGCGGCCCGGCGCAGCGCGCGCTCCACGATCGCGTTGGTCTCCGATCGTGATGGCCGCGCATCTCCGAGCGTCCGCAGGCCGGCGGCGACGTTGTCGCGGACAGACATCGTCGGGAAGGGTGTCGGGCGTTGAAACACCATGCCGATGTGTCGGCGCACCCGAATCGGGCTCGATCCCTTCGCGTAGATGTCGGTGCCATCGAGCATCACGGTCCCTGTGACGCGGGCGCCCGGTACCGTCTCGTGCATGCGGTTCAGGCACCGGAGGAACGTCGATTTTCCGCATCCCGACGGCCCGATGATCGCCGTGACGGTGTGGTCGCGAAACGCCAGCGACACGTCGCGGATGGCGTGCACCGCGCCGAAGAAGGCGTTCACGTTCCGCGCGTCGACACGCACGCGTCCACTGACCGCTGGGTGGGCAGCGGACGTCAGCGCGGGAGCCGACATGCGGACGTCGTCAGTCACCCATCCCACCGAACCGCGACCGGGTCGCGAAGCGGGCGGCGAGACTGATGAGGAAGACGATGAGGATGAGGACGAGCGACCCCGCCCAGGCGAGGTCGTGCCATTCGTCATAGGGACTGACCGCATAGTTGAAGATCTGAAGCGGGAGAGCGGCGACGGGCTCGTTCAGTTTCACCGACCAGAACTGGTTCCCGAAGGCCGTGAAGAGCAGGGGAGCGGTTTCACCGGCGATGCGGGCGACCGCCACCAGCGCGCCCGTCACGATGCCGGCAGTAGCGGTCCGGAGCACGATCGTCAGCGAGGTGCGCCAGCGCGGATAGCCTAACGCAAGAGCGGCCTCGCGTAAGGCGACAGGTACGATGCGAACCATTTCCTCGGTGGTGCGCGTCACCATTGGAACCATCATCGCCGCCAGCGCGACGCCGCCGGCGAGCGCCGAAAAGTGGCCAAGCGGCCTGACGAGGAACTGCCAGGCGAAGATGCCCATCACGATCGATGGCAGGCCATTGAGTACGTCGGAGAGGAACCGCACTACCGTCGCCAATGGCGATGCGCGATACTCGGCGAGGTACAGTCCGGCCCCGACTCCGACCGGGAGGCCGATGGCCATCGCGATGCCAACGAGGATCAGCGTCCCGACGATCGCGTTCGCCAGCCCGCCGCCCGCTTCTCCCACCGGCTTCGGCATCTGCGTGAAGAAGTCGAGCGACAGCGCGCTCGCCCCCTCGCGGATCAGGTGACCGAGGATGAGGAGCAGCGGGAGCGTCGCGACGACCGCCGCGAGGGTGAGAACGACGACCATGACTCGGTTCGCCCAGTGACGACGCTGCACGCGCCTCCTCGTGCGCTCGGCGAAAACGCGCTGTCGCTGGCTGGGTCGCGGCGGTCGGGGCGGTGGAGCGAGTGTCGCGCTCATCGCACGGCTCCGGCGCCCCGCGTCACCCGCCACACCAGCCACCGCGCGAGGGCGTTCACGACGAGCGTCAGGCAGAACAGCGTAAAGCCCACGGCCATGAGCGCCGAGACGTGCAGGTCGCCGGTCGCCTCCGCGAACTCGTTGGCGATGAGCGAGGCCATCGTATAGCTCGGCGCGAGCAGCGACGAGCTGATCTGATGCGTGTTCCCGATGAGCATCGTCACCGCCATCGTCTCGCCGAGCGCGCGACCGAGACCCAGAATGACGCCACCGAGAATGCCCGAGCGCGCGTACGGGAGCACGGCGCCGCGAATCGCCTCCCACCGCGTGGCGCCGAGCGCCAACGCCGCCTCGCGCTGGGAGCGCGGCACGGCCAGCAGCACCTCGCGAGAAACCGACGAGATGTACGGCAGCACCATGATCGCCAGAATCACTCCCGCCGCGAGCATGCTCGGCCCATACGCTGGGCCACTGAAGAGCGGGGTGGCGCCGAGGTGAAGCGTGTCGCGCAGGAACGGAATGACGTGCTCGCGCAGCACGGGGAGGAGCACGAAGATGCCCCAGAGCCCGTACACCACGCTGGGGACCGCCGCGAGCAGATCGACGAGGAACGCGACCGGCTGGCGGAGCCACGGTGGCGCGAATTCCGAAAGGAAAAGCGCGACGCCGAGTGCGAGCGGCGTCGCGATGACCAGGGCGAGGATCGACGAGACGACGGTGCCGTAGATCGCGGGCGCCGCCCCGAATACGCCGTGCACCGGATCCCACGTGCTCGAGGCGAGAAATCCGAGACCAAACTCCCGGAATGCGGGCCATCCGGCCAACCCGACCTCCCACGCGATCAGCAGGAGCAGGATCGGGATGCAAACCGCGAAGAACGTAATCGCGATTCGGTATGCGCCATCACCGACCCCTGCCCCCGACAGCCGAGCCGCGATGCCTCCCGACGGCTCGGCGGGTTCGGCAGCTGGAGCCGGGATCATGCGCGCGTGCCTAACGTGACCGTGCCCAGGCGCTGCTCGAGACGCGTGACCATCTCCGTGGGAAGCGGAGCATAGTCGAGCGCGGCCGCCGACGCGCCTCCGTCGCGAAGGGCCCAACGGAGAAAGTCGATGAGCTTCTGTCCCTTCTCGGCGTCAGGCTGGTTCTGGTAGAGAATGATCCAGGTGAAGGACGCGATGGGGTACGCTCCCTTCCCGGGGGCGTTCACGATCGAGATGCGATAGTCCGTGTTCTCGGGCAGCTGCTGCGCGACGCCGGCGGCGGCCGCCGTCACCGACTCGATCGTTGGCTGCACGTATTCGCCGGCCGCGTTGCGCATGCTCGCGAAGGGGAGCCCATTCTGCTTCGCGTACGCGAGCTCGACGTAGCCGATCGATCCGGGCGTCTGCTTCACCTGGCCGGCCACGCCTTCGTTCCCCTTCGCGCCGAGACCCGCGGGCCACTGAACTTCCTTCCCCGTGCCCGGACCGCTCTTCCACCCGGGACTCACGGCGCTGAGGTAGTCGGTGAAAATGTAGGTGGTCCCGCTGCCATCCGAACGGTGGATGACGAGGATCTCGCGGTTCGGCAGCGTGAGCTCCGGATTGAGCGCGGCGAGACGCGCGTCATCCCATTGGCGAATGCGGCCGAGGAAGATGTCGGCGAGCACTTCGCCGGTGAGCTTGAGGGGCTGCGACACGCCGGGGACGTTGTACGTCGCCACCACCGCGCCCATGACGGTCGGGACGTGCAGAATGGGGCCGCCTTTCGCGCTCGCCATTTCTGTGTCTTTCATGGGGCTGTCCGTCGCTCCGAAATCGACGGTGCCCTCCGCGAGCTGGCGAATGCCTCCGCCCGAACCGATCGATTGATAGTTGATCTTCACGCCCGTGCGCGCCGCGTAATCACTGAACCATTTCGAGTAGATCGGATAGGGGAACGTCGCCCCTGCGCCGGTCAGCGCGACACCGGAGGAGGAGGCGACGCCGCCCGCCGCGGTATCGCTCGTTTGTCGGTCAGATGGTGCGCACGCCACGAGCCCTGGCAGCGCGGCGAGCAACAGATATCGGTTCACGTGTCGAGCTCCCTGAGGATGTTGGCTACGCCGGGAAACGTACGCTCGGCGGTCCTTACCGGGGCGCGTGGGGAGGTAACGGGTTTGTCACGACCGCTCCGCTAGAAGCTGGCCACGAAGTGCGCGAACCACGTTTTCGTGTCGGAGCCGAGGGCGCCGTCGCGAGGAAGGAGCTGCTGATAGTCGGCGGCCATCGACAGACGCGAGTTGACGTCCCAGATGAGGCCAGCGATGATGAGGCGCGTCGCCGGTCCCGCGTCATCGTTGAGCCGCGCGCGATCGTACCGGGCGACCGCGGCCAGCGGGCTGCGCGTTTCTGGAGCGATGAGCTCGAGTGGGCGCACGATCGCGAACGCCGACACGAGGGTGCTCGTGCTGTCGATGACGGCGCGCGGGCTCACCGGCGTATTGTTGCCCAGCTCTCCCTCTTCGATCCGCTGCGCGATTTCGGCGCCAAGCGTTAGGCGGCGATTGCCCGTTCCGATGAACGCGCCCCACCGGTCGCGCTGAAGGCCCTCACCGACGGCACCGACCTGTCCGACGCCGCCATTCACGAACCGCGACGCAACGGCGCCCTTGTAGCCCCAGAGCGTGACACCGGTGCTCTGGAAAAAACCGGACGTGCGGGCCAACGGCGTCAGCGTCAGTCGCATCGCGGCGTCCTTGAAGCGGTCGGTCTCGCGCGACGTGTAACCTGGTCCGTTGGTGACCGTCGCGTAGATCTCACCGAGCTGGTTCGGCAGACCCACTTCCGCGGCGATTCCGAGGTCGGCGGTCAGAAAGAATCCAGCGAGCTCGAGCGCGCTCTTCGAGATCCACCGCGGCCAGAAGCCCTCGATCTGGTCGATGACGACGGTCTGGAGCATTCCCAGCCGTGCCCGCGTCGTGAAGCCGTGCCAGTCTCGCACGGCGTCGTACTGCAAGTACGCGTACTTCGCGCGAAACGCCCAGCCGCGGTAGAAATCGTCGCCAGCATCCGACGTGTTTTGATAGACGTCGGCGGTGACGCGCACCCGGGCGCGCTCGCCGACCGGCATGCGGAACGTGAGATAGGCGCGCTCGAGGTCGAAGCGGTTTTGCGCGCGCGCGTCGCGGTCGGTGCGGTACGCCCAGTTCGCGTAGAAGATTCCGGAGAACTCCAGCGCGGGCGTCTTCGCCGGCTGGG
>DASTYE010000142.1:0-6293 GCA_035765135.1 Gemmatimonadaceae bacterium
CGCGCATGCGCGCGAAGTACCGCGCCGTCCCAGCCAGCTCGCCACCGGCCGCGTGCCTGACGAGTTGGATCGGCTGGTGATCGAATGCCTCGCCAAGGACCCCGCCGCGCGGCCGCAGAGCGCGGAGGCGCTCGCGTCAGGACTGGCGGCGGTGCCGTTCGAGACGCCGTGGACACCCGCGGCGGCGGCGGCGTGGTGGGAGGCAAATCGGCCAGATGCCAGCGCGCAGAAACCCGTGGCCGCTCTGATGGCGGCCACGGGTCGGTAGCGAGTTGCCTGGGACGAACGAGAAACGAATCTCGATCGGCGCGTGTTATGTCACTTGCCGGTCTCGTGGAGGCGTTTGACCAGTTGCACCTGTCCCGCGTGATAGATGGCATGGCACGTGATGCCCAGAGCGAGGTCGAAGCGCTCCTGATCGCCGAGTGGCGAGCGCAGGCGGCCGGCAGCGATGTCAGCAGCCACCGACGCGAGACCGCGCTGCTCGACCTCCACGAGCGATCGAATTCTGGGCCACGTGATCGTGGACTCGTCGGACACGGCGAACCAGTCCTCACCCTCGAGTACGAACGGCTCCGGTGTCGTGCCCGAAAGCTGCCCGCGCACGGACCGGATGAAGTAGGCGTGGTGGAGCGCAATCTCGGCGATGTTGTGACGGTCCGGACCTGGTCTCCAGAACGCGAGCGATGGCGTCACGTCGTCGAGCGCGGCCTTCAGGTCCGGGCCGTGCCACGCTCCCGGGCCGTATCCTTCGTCGATGATTCGCGCGAGGACGTGCTGATCGAGTCCGGCTGGAGTCGCTGTCTTGATGATGGTAGCGGTGCTCATCCTTCTCCCCTGGTGATTGGTCAATCGGTCCAGGCACGATAGACGTTTGCGGAGAGGAAGTCTTGGCAAAAATTGCGATCGATCTCGAACGAGCACTCGAGCACCGCGCGAGACACGGGACGGCGGGAGGGATCGCCGGACGGTTGCTTGCGCGCGGCGAGGGCTGGACGATCCAGGATCTCATCTGCACCTCGGGTCCGGGCGACCGCCGGTTCGAGGAGGAGCACTCGGGCGTCGCCATCGCGATCGTCGTCGCCGGCACATTTCAATACCGGTCCGCGTCGGCTCGTGAGCTGATGACTCCGGGCTCGCTCCTGCTTGGGTACGACGGCCAGGGCTTCGAGTGTGGGCACGAGCACGGGAGAGGAGACCGGTGCATCTCCTTTCGATATACCATCGACGCCTTCGATCGCCTCGCCGAGGAGGCGGGAGCCGCGCGCGCCGACAGACCATTCCGCGCCTCGCGGCTCCCGCCGATCCGGGACCTCTCGCCGATCATCACTCGAGCGTGCAGCGGCTTGCTCGACGGCGACGCCGTGTCGTGGGAGGAGCTCAGCGTGCGACTGGCGGCAGACGTCGTCAGGGTCGTCGGCGGTGTCGTGCCCCGAGCGAGCGATGTCGCTCCGGCGGCGCTGGCGCGAGTAACCCGGGTAGTGCGGGCGATCGAGCGGGGGGCGGAGGGGCCGCTCAGCTTGCGCCGCATGGCCCAGGAAGCCGGCCTCAGCTCGTATCACTTCCTCCGAACGTTCGAGCGCCTAACGGGCGTCACGCCGCATCAATACCTTCGTCGTGTACGGCTCCGCCGCGCGGCGATGCGGTTGGCCGCCGACCCCGACAAGGTCATCGACATCGCGTTTGACAGCGGCTTTGGCGATGTGTCGAACTTCACTCGCGCGTTCCGGAGCGAGTTTGGGGTCAGCCCAAGGCAGTATCGTCTGCGGGCTGGCGGCCTTTAAGGCCGTCCTCGCCGAGCGCCGAGCGTCCGCCGCGCCGCCTTCCTCGTGAGGCGGTGGGACACGCCCGTCACCGGACATTCCGGAACCCATCGGTTCGCCCACACGTCGAGGGCTTTCACCACCGGCTCCAGCGCTCGCCCCTTCTGAGTGAGCGCGTACTCCACGCGCACCGGCGTCGCATCCACGACCGTGCGCGAGATCACACCGTGCGCCTCCAATTCCTTTAATCGCGCGGCCAGCATCCGGTCGCTCAGCTTCGGCACCGCGACCGCGATCTCGCCGAAGTGCGTGGCGCCGTCCAGCATCGCCCGGAGGATGACTCCCGTCCACCGGCGACCGATCAGCTCGACGGCGTGATGGAACTCGGGGCAGAAATCTTTCCGGGAACTTCTCGGCATGGCTGGAAGCTTACCTGTCGTAAGTGCCTTCTCACAAGGAAGCAAGTGTTCCCCGGTTAAGGATGGAATCATGCACGAGCACACATCGCACCAGTCCGGAAACGGCCGTTCTCATCGGAATTTGCAGTTCATGAACAGGCGCGGCTGGATCGCGTCCGGTGTTCTGATCGGGACCATCGTCGTGACCGCGCTGGCCCTCGCCGTGTGGAAGCATCAGTCGCTTCAGGCGGCCGAGGCCGCGGCCGCGAGTCAACCAGAACCGATGGAAGTCGTAACGACGGCCGTCGCGCAGGAACGCACGCACCGCGAGACCGCGACATCGATCGGGACCGTCCTCGCGCTGCGCTCGGTGGAGCTTCGGAACGAAGTAGCGGGGACGGTTCGGCACGTGGCGTTCGCCCCCGGACAGATCGTCCAGCAGGGAGCTGTACTCGTCGCGCTCGACGTCTCCGTCGAGAACGCGGAGCTGCGGGCGGCCGAAGCGCAGGCCGCGCTCGCGGAGACGAATCTCGCCCGCGTGCAGCGCCTGTGGGATGAGCGCGCCACGTCGCAGGCGGCGCTCGACCGCGCGCGCGCGGAGCGTGATGTCGCGCTCGCCGAGATCGCGCGTATCAAGGCAGTCATCGCTCGCAAGACTATTCGTGCGCCGTTCCGCGCGCGCGTCGGGATCGCCGACGTGCACCCTGGTCAGTATCTGAGCCAGGGCACAGTGCTGACGACGCTGCAGGGCATAGAGGAGGACTCGCACGTCGACTTCGCGGTCGCGCAGCGCGTAGCCGCCGAGCTGCGTCGCGGCGACCGCGTCGGCGTTGTCGCGCGTCCGGGAGCACCAGTCGTACAAGCCACAATCGTCGCCGTCGACGCCCGCGTCGATCCCACCACCCGCAACGCGATGGTGCGGGCACGGATCGCTGGCTCGGCCCACGCCCCCGCTCCGGGCGCGTCGGTTCGCGTCACCGTTCCCAATGGCCCCGCCACATCCGCCGTCGTCGTCCCCGTGAGCGCACTTCGCAAGGGACCCGGTGGTGATCACGTGTTCGTGATAGCGCCAGACGACGCAGGCAAGCCGCGCTCGCAGGTGCGTCCGGTGAAGGCCGGGCCCGTCGTGGGTGACGAGGTCTTCATCCTTTCGGGACTTGCCGCCGGCGAGCAGGTGGCGTCGTCGGGGTCGTTCAAGCTTCGCGAAGGGGCGCTTGTCGCCATCGCTTCGGACTCGACCGTCGGTACACCCGTTGAGCAATGAGGAATAAGGACCAAGGACTGAGGAATTCCATCAACTGTTGTTTGTCAATGTGAATTCCTCAGTCCTCGTTCACCGTTCCTCGTCCGGTCGCGTTGTCTCACGAAATCCTCCAATGAGCATGGTAGAGTGATGCGCTCGTTCACTGATATCTTCATCAAGCACCGGGTCCTGGCGATTGTCGTCAACCTCGTCATCCTGCTCGTGGGATGGCGAGCGCTGACCAGCCTGCCCGTGCAGCAATATCCAAAGATCGAGAGCTCGTCGGTGGTGATCTCGACGGTGTACTTCGGCGCGAGCGCCGAAACCGTCCGTGGATTTCTGACGACGCCTATCGAGCGAGCCGTGTCGGCCATCAGTGGCGTCGATTACGTCGAGTCGACCAGTCGCGCCGGCGTGAGCACGGTGACGGTTCGCCTCAAGCTCAACCACAGCGCGACGACCGCGTTGGCCGAGGTGACCGCACGATTGCAGCAGGTGCGCTCGGAGCTGCCGTCGGAGGCCGAGCCTCCCGCGGTCGAGATTCAGCGCGCCGATCGGCCATATGCATCGTTCTACCTGAGCTTCACCTCGACGGAGCGCGACGTTCCGCAGGTGACGGACTGGCTCGTCCGCTCCATGCAGCCGCAGCTCTCCACGCTGCAGGGCGTGCAGCGCGTGACGGTCGAGGGCGGCCGCCAGATCGCGATGCGGGTGTGGATCGATCCGGAGCGGCTGGCGGCGGTGAATCTCGCGCCTGGTGATGTGCACGCGGCGCTGCAGCGCAACAACTATCTCGCCGCGGTCGGCCAGACGAAGGGCAACCTCGTGCAGGTGAGCCTGCTCGCGAATACCGACCTTCGCTCGCCCGAGGAGTTCGAGGATCTCATCGTCGCCGAGCGGGACGGCGCCATCGTGCGGTTGAGCGATGTCGCGCGCGTGGAGCTCGGCGCCGAAGAAGCCGACATGGTCGCGAAGTTCAGCGAGAAGGAGGCGGTCTATCTTGGCGTCTGGCCGCTGCCGGGCGTGAACGAGATCGACGTCGCCCACGCGTTGCGCGACGAGATGGAGCGCATCCGTCCGTCGCTGCCCGCCGACATCGACATGCAGCTCGCGTACGACGCGACCGTTTTCATGGAGGATGCCCTCGCCGAGATCACGAAGACGCTCTCGGAGACGATCCTGATCGTCGGCATCGTCGTGTTCCTGTTCATGGGCTCGGTGCGCACCGCGATCGTTCCGCTGGTGGCGATGCCGATCTCGCTCGTGGGCGCGGGCATCATCATGTACGCGTTCGGCTTCAGCCTGAATCTGCTGACGATTCTCGCGATCGTGCTGTCGGTGGGACTGGTCGTCGATGACGCGATCGTCGTCGTCGAGAACGTCGAGCGACACATCCGGATGGGGAAGACGCGCATCCAGGCGGCAATCGTCGGCGCCCGCGAGCTGGTGGGTCCGATCATCGCGATGACGATCACCCTCGCCGCGGTCTACACGCCCATCGGATTCCAGGGCGGGCTGACTGGATCGCTCTTCCTCGAGTTCGCGATCACGCTCGCCGCCACGGTGGTGCTGTCGGGGGTCGTCGCGGTGACGTTGTCGCCGATGATGAGCTCGCGGCTCGTGCACGAGCACGGCAAGGAAGGCCGCCTGACGTCGCTGGTGAACCGCGGCTTCGACCGGGTGCGCGAAGCCTATTCGCGGCTGCTCGATGGCGCGCTTGGCATGCGGTGGGCCGTCGTCGGGGCGTCGGCGGTGATCATGCTCGCCGCGTGGCCGCTGTACACCTTCTCCAAGCGTGAGCTCGCCCCGGTCGAGGATCAGAGCCACATCTTCATGTTCATGCAGGCGCCACCGGATGCGTCGCTGGCGGCGAACAATCGTGCGTCGCTCGATGTGGTGAAGCGCATCACCGCGTTCCCGGAAGCGAAGTTCATGTGGTCGCTGACGGCCTCGTGGGGCGCGTTCGGCGGAATGGTGACGAAGGACTGGAAGGAGCGCGAGCGCTCGACGCAGGAGATGTTCGGCGAGGTGTACGGCGTCGTGTCGCAGGTGCCTGGTCTTCAGGTCTTCCCGCGCCTCGATCCGCCGCTGCCGACGCCCGGTCAGTACGACGTCGAGCTGGTGCTTCAGAGTGACGTGCCGCCCGAGCAGATGCTGCAGACGGCAGGTGCGATCGTCGGCGCCGGATGGCAGAGCGGCAAGTTCCTGTACGTGGATACCGACCTCAAGATCGATCTCCCCGAGGCGCGCGTCGTGATCGACCGCGAGCAGGTGGCCGATCTCGGTCTCGACCTCGCCAGCGTCGGCCAGGAGTTAGGCACGCTGCTCGGCGGCGGCTACGTCAACCGGTTCAACTATTACGACCGGAGCTACAAGGTCATCCCGCAGATTGGGGATGCCGATCGGGCGACGGCGGCGCCGCTGCTCGACCTCAAGATCAAGACGCCGAGCGGGGAGCTGGTGCCGGTCTCGTCGTTCACGAGGATCGAATCGACGACAGCGCCGCGCGCGCTGAACCGCTTTCAGCAGCGCAACGCGGTGAGAATCTTCGGCGCGGTGAACCCGGGCGTCACCAAGGAGGAAGGCCTCGCGGTGCTCGAGCAGGCGGCGCTGCAGGCCGCCGGCCCGGGAATGTCGCTCGACCACGCCGGTGAGTCGCGCCAGATCCGCCGTGAGGGCACGGCGTTGACGGTGACACTCGGGTTCGCGGTGATCCTGATCTATCTGGTGCTCGCGGCGCAGTTCCACAGCTTCCGCGATCCGCTGATCGTGCTGCTAGGCTCCGTGCCGCTCGCGATCTCCGGGGCGCTGATCTTCAGCTTCCTCGATCTGACGACGATCAACATCTACTCGCAGGTTGGCCTGATCACGCTCGTGGGATTGATCGCG
>DASTYE010000143.1:0-15235 GCA_035765135.1 Gemmatimonadaceae bacterium
GAGCGCACGCTGCCGACGGCGAACGACCGAGTGGCGGACCCGGCCCTCCTCGCGCCGGCGCTCAAGCGCGGTGTCACGGTCATTATGGCGCACTGCGGCACGCGCTCGTTCTATGGCGAGAGCTGCCACGTCGCGTCGTTCATGCGCATGGCGCACGAGTACGAGCGCTGCTACGGAGACACGTCGGCCCTGAATCTCCCGACGCGGTCGTATGGCTGGCCGCGCTTGCTCGAGGACGACGTCGTGCGAGCGAAGCTCGTGCATGGAAGCGACTGGCCGATTCTGCCGTTGCCTCCATTCGGACGCGTGGGTCTGCGTCGGGGCCTCTCGCTCATGAGTGAGCGCAACTGGATGAAGCGCGATGCTCTCGTCAAGCAGGCGCTCGGCCTCGAGGGCGAGTACTGGACTCGCGCTGCCCGGTTGTTGCGGCTACCGGCTGATCGGCGACCGCCCTAGAAACCGCAGATGGCCGCAGCGACCGCAGCCGTGCTTGCGCGTCGCCGATGAACGCAGAATACGCAGATTTGGCCGAACAGCTGCGGCTGATGAATGCTGCGGCCATCTGCGGTTCCGAAGCTCTTAAGGACATCACTTCATCCGCACGAAGCCAGCCTCATCGATTGGCCAGGCGGGGTTGTAGGCGACCTCCCAGAGATGACCGTCCGGGTCGGCGAAATAGCCCGAGTAGCCGCCCCACGAGGTGTCTTCGGCGGGCTTGAGGATTACCGCGCCGGCCGCCGCCGCTTCGCCCAGCACGGCATCCACCTCCTCGCGCGAGCGGGCGTTGTGCGCGAGCGCCATGCCGCCGAACGTCGAATCGTCATCGTCGATCCGTGCGTCGGCCGCGAGGTCTCGGCGCTTCCACAGCGCGACGATCGGGCCGGCTGTCTCGTAGAAGACGACATCGTCGTTGGCGAAGCCAGGCTTCCACCCCAGTCCGTTTTCGTAGAACCGCCGCGCGCGCCGAAGATCGGCTACCCCGAGCGTCACCAGGCTCAACCGCTGTTCCATAAACGCCCCTATCCCTCTGTGTCGGCACCGGCTGCCGGGCTGGCGAACCGGACGGCGAGAGGGATAAGCTAGCGCCTTTGGGCCGAGGGGTCACCATGTACACCGCGAGTCATCCGCGCTGGTTGCCGCGCGGAACCGGCGCATTGAGCGCGTTGCTTCTCGCCGCGTTATGCACTCCCGCCGAGGCGCAACGCGCGGCGAGTCGCGGCGAGCGCTTCGTCGATTCGCTGCTCGCGCGGATGACCGTCGAGGAGAAGCTCGGGCAACTCACACAGCTGCCCGGGCAATGGGGGAACACCGGTCCGACGGTGTCTCAGGGTGGCGAGAACGAGATTCGCAGCGGCCACGTCGGGTCGTTCCTGGGCGTGCACGGCGCGGCGGCCACGCGGCGCTTTCAGGAGATCGCGATGCAATCGCGTCTCAAGATCCCGCTTCTGTTCGCGCACGATGTGATCCACGGGTTCCGCACGATCTTCCCCGTCTCGCTCGCCGAGGCAGCGTCGTGGGATCCGGACGCGGTGGAGCGCTCGGCGCGCATTGCGGCGATCGAGGCGACATCGGCGGGTCTTCATTGGACGTTCGCGCCAATGGTGGACATTGCGCGCGATGCCCGCTGGGGTCGCATCGTCGAGGGGGCGGGAGAGGATCCGTACCTCGGATCGATCATGGCCGCCGCCCGCGTGCGCGGGTTCCAGGGGACGGATCTGAGCGCGCCCAACACCATGATGGCGACGGCCAAGCACTTCGTCGCCTATGGGGCGGCGGAAGGTGGTCGCGATTACAACGTCGCCGACGTTTCAGAGATCACGCTGCGCGACATCTATCTCCCACCCTTCCATGCAGCGGTGGAAGCCGGCGCCCGCTCGGTGATGGCCTCGTTCAACGAGATTGCCGGTGTTCCGGTGCACGCCAGCGAGCGGCTGATCGACGGGCTCCTGCGCACCGAGTGGAGGTGGAACGGGCTGCTGGTGAGCGACTGGACCGGAGTCCTGGAGCTCATTCCTCACGGCGTCGCCGCCGATTCCGTACGTGCCGGCGAGCTTGCGCTTCGTGCCGGCGTCGATGTGGACATGGTGAGCCGGATCTACTTCACCAGGCTTGCCCCGCTGGTGCGCTCGGGGCGTGTGCCGATGCGCGACGTCAACGCGGCCGTGCGGCGCGTTCTCATCGCGAAATACGAGCTCGGCCTCTTCGACGATCCATTCCGTTACAGCGACACGGCTCGTGAGCGGCGGAGCTTGCTCGCCGCCGAGCATCGGGCGGCGGCCCGGGACCTGGCGCGCAAGGCGATTGTCCTGCTCAAGAACGAGAATCGAACGCTCCCGCTGTCGAAGTCGTTAGGTACGATCGCCGTGATCGGCTCGCTCGCCACCGATGCCCGCTCCACGATCGGCAACTGGGCGGCGGCTGGGCGTCCCGAGGAGGGCGTCACCGTGCTCGATGGCATCCGCCGCGCGATGCCCGCGACGGCGCGCGTGTTGTACGCTCGCGGCGCCGACTCCGCGACGGCGGACACGAGTGGATTCGCCGAAGCCGTGCGCGTCGCGCGCGAAGCGGACGCGGTCGTGCTGGTGGTTGGCGAGCACCAGGAACAAAGCGCGGAGGCAAACAACCGCGCGTTCCTCGGACTTCCCGGTGCGCAGATCGGCCTGGCGCGGGCAGTGTTGGCGACCGGGAAGCCGGTGGTCATCGTGTTGATGGGGGGCCGCCCGCTCGCGATCCCGGTGCTCGCGGAGCAGGTGCCCGCGATCATGCACGCCTGGTACCTCGGGACGGAGATGGGGAACGCGGTTGCCGATGTGTTGTTCGGTGACGCAAACCCATCGGGAAAGCTTCCCGTGAGTGTTCCGCGCACCGTCGGGCAGGTTCCGCTGTACTACAACCACAAGAATACCGGGCGGCCGCCAGTCGCCGACCAGAAGTACACGTCCAAATACATCGATGTACCGTGGACGCCTCTGTATCCGTTTGGCCACGGGCTCAGCTACACGACGTTCGCGTATCGGAACCTCCGGCTCAGCCGGGCGACGATGCGTCCGTCGGACACGCTGGTCGTCACCGTCGAGGTCACGAATACGGGCGATCGGGCGGGTGACGAGATCGTGCAGCTCTACGTTCGCGACGAGGTCGGAAGCATCACACGACCCGTCAAGGAGCTGCGCGGGTTCCGGCGCATCTCGCTGCGGCCGGGAGAGTCTCAGACCGTCTCGTTCACGCTGGGCGCGAAGGATCTCGCCTTCCACGATGCCGATCTCGATCTGGTGGTCGAGCGCGGATTCTACCGCGTGTTCGTGGGAACGAGCTCCGAGCGCGTGGAGGAGGCGCGCTTCGAGCTGGTCGATCCGCGGCGGTGCGCGAAGCTCGTGCTGAGGCGCGAAGTGCCGAGGTTCACCTGGCCGATGAAGAGTCGGGCGACGGTGGTGCAATGCGGGCGGTAGCCCAGCGTTCGTGGTGTGGCAGTCGGAGTCCCGGCGCAACGAGCCGGAACTGCTTGAACCACAGAGAGCACAGAGAGCACAGAGAAACTGCCACAGAGGACTTCAACCGCGGGCTTGTCAAGAAAAAGGTCCTGCAGTTGAAGTTCTCTGTGGCAGTTCTCTGTGCTCTCTGTGGTTCAAGCTGTTGCAGTTGATGTTGCGTCGCAGTTGCAGTTCGCAGTTGCCGTTGCCGCTATCTGCATTCCGCCTTGCAGCCATCCCGACCCCTAGCATCGGAGCGACTCCGTGGAACGTCTCGCCACGCTCGACTGGATCGTCATCGCCGCGTACTTCGCCCTGACGTTCATCATCGCGGTGTGGGTCACGGTTCGAGAGAAGTCGCGGGACACGTCGACCGATTACTTCCTGGCGGGACGCAACATCGGGTGGTTCATCGTCGGCGCATCGCTGTTCGCGTCGAACATCGGGTCCGAGCATCTCGTCGGCCTGGCAGGCACCGGCGCCGCGAGCGGGATGGCGGTGGGGCAGTTCGAGGTCCTCGCCTCGCTCATTCTGCTGATCCTCGGCTGGGTGTTCGTGCCGTTCTACCTGAAGAGCGGCGTGTTCACCATGCCGGAGTTTCTCGAGCGGCGGTACTCGTCAGGCGCCCGATGGTACCTCGCGATCGTGTCGATCATCGCCTACGTGCTGACGAAGATCTCCGTGACGATCGCCGCCGGCGCCATCGTGTTCGAGGCGCTCATGGGCATCGACTTCTGGACTGGCGCGATGATCGTCGTCGTCGCGACGGGCATCTACACGGTGTTCGGCGGCCTGCGCGCGGTGCTCTATACCGACATGATCCAGATGTTCGTGCTCATCGGCGGCGCGGTCGTCGTCACGCTCGTCGGATTGGACGCGCTCGGCGGCTGGGGGGAGATGGTGAGCACCGCCGGCCCAGGCTTCCTCGACATGTGGAAGCCGGTGAGCGATCCGAACTTCCCGTGGACGGGAATCCTGTTCGGTGCTCCGATCCTCGGTGTGTGGTACTGGTGCACCGATCAGTTCATCGTGCAGCGCGTGCTGTCGGCGAAGAACCAGGACGATGCGCGCCGCGGAACCATCTTTGCGGGCTACCTGAAGCTTCTTCCCCTGTTCATCTTCGTCGTGCCAGGCGTCGTCGCGTACGCGCTTGCCCAGCGAGGGCTGATCACGCTCGAGCGTCCGGACCAGGCCCTGCCCACACTTGTCGCGGCGCTGATGCCGGCCGGACTCCGCGGCATCGTCGTCGCCGGACTGCTCGCGGCGCTCATGAGCTCGCTCTCAGCGGTGTTCAACTCGTGCTCGACGCTGATCACGTGGGACGTCTACAAGAAGCTCCATCCCGCCGCGTCGGAGCGGCGGCTGGTGGTCATCGGGCAGGCTTCGACGGCGATTCTCGTCGGCCTCGGTCTGCTGTGGATTCCGCTGATGAGGCTCATCTCCGGCCAGCTCTATCAGTACCTCCAGAGCGTGCAGGCGTACATCTCGCCCCCGATCGCGGCGGTATTCCTGTTAGGCGTGCTGTGGCGGCGGGTGAACTCGCAGGGAGCAATGGCGGCCCTCATCACCGGTTTCGTGCTCGGTGTCGCCCGGCTCATTGCCGAGCTGAACAGGGATGCGCTCACCGGATGGTTGCACAGCTATGCAACGATCAACTTTCTGCACTTCGCGATCCTGCTGTTCGTGATCTGCACGGTGATCCTGATCGCCGTCAGCCTGGTCACCGCGCCACCGGCACCGGAGAAGGTCGCGGGGATCACGTTTGCGACGGCGGACCGGTCGCTCGAGGAAGGATCGCGTGGGCCCGGCTGGAGGCGCACGGACTTGATCCTGAGCGTGCTCCTCGTGCTGTGCGTGGGGGCTGTCTGGTTGTACTTCTCCTGACGCCGTGATGCCCGGTCGAACGGCCGAGATGGCGTGCCGATTGCAAACTGTCGCTGGCGATGCGGACCCTCATTGTCGGCCTATTCGCCCTGGCGTTGAGCGCCTCAGCAGCCGCGCAACAGCCGGATTCCACCGTGGCACGGGATTCGGCCATGTTCAGCGCGGCGGAGCTGTACGGCGCGTTCAGCCTTGCCATGTCGGAAGACGACGCCTATCGCATGACGAAGGCGATGACGCCGTTCGCGTACGGGGACTCGGGCGTGAAGATCCGCAAGGTGAAGGGCAGTGGGCTGTCGGAGGACGTCCTGCTGCTCCTCTCGCTGCTCTCCGACACGACGGCGGCCAAGGTCCAGGTCGTGCGGCGCGCCGGGCGTGCCGCCATTCCGCCCGACGAAGAGAAGCGCTGGATGGAGAAGCTCGAGGGCATGGCGAAGCTCGCCGGAGGCCGGAAGAGTCCCTGATACGACCGCGGGACCATGCGTGAGCACGGCCACGCCGCATCCGTCCTCGGCGCCGTGCTGCTCGCGTGCGCGTCGTCGTTCGTCGACGGCGCCCTCGCGCAGCAATCCCCGCTCTACACGATCACCGATACATCGGTCGTTCAGGGAAAATTCACCGCGGTGGCGGTGACGCGCGATCGCATCGAGACGAATTATCCGCGCGCGCCGCGCGAGGTGATGTTCAAGTTCAGCATCAACGGCGTGGATAACGAGCTCCCGCCGGGCACCGATCACGTGATCTACGTGCGTCCGAAGGCGGGGAAGATCACCACGCCGGTCTACGTGTTCGGCCGCGTCGACGCGCCGCGCAGACCGTCGCCGGAAGATGCGCCGCCGAGCGAGGACGGCACGGCGGAGGTGACGTTCCGGCTCGACATGCGCCATGTGCTCGCCAGCCTCCGCGCACGCGGCGTGTACGATCCGCCGAACGGCCCGTCGATTCGCGCGAGAGACTTCAAGGGTGTGTACATCGTCGGCAACGGCGAGCCGCTGACGTGGGATTTCACGGCGCTCCAGCCTGGATCGCGATTCGAGCTCACCGATCCCAACCGCGACGGGATCTACACCGTCACGCTTCCGTTCGAGACGATGTACACGCGGCCGGCCGATGACAGCGGCCGAGCCGTGTGGGTTCGCAAGCGCAACATCGCGCGGTTTCCCGAACTCGTGTCATCACAGCGGCTCATCGATGCGCTGTACCGCATGTCGCTCGAGGAGCTGGTCGCTCTCCGTCGTGACGACGGTGCCCTGATGGGCGGCGCAAAGTGGGAAGGGGTCTGGACGCGCGACGTTTCCTGGGGTGCGATGCTCGGCATCGCGGCCATCGCGCCTGACGAGGTCCGGCGCAGCCTGATGGTGAAGGTCGATTCGACCGGCCGCATCATTCAGGATACCGGAACCGGCGGCTCGTGGCCCGTGTCGACCGACAGAATGGCGTGGGCGCTTGCGGCATGGGAGCTCTACTGCGTGACCGGCGACAAGGCGTGGCTGCGACAGGCGTACGATGTCATCCGCCGATCGGCGAACGCCGATCTCGCGGTTGCCTTCGATGAGCCGACTGGGCTCTTTCGAGGCGAGTCGTCGTTCCTCGACTGGCGGGAGCAGAGCTACCCATCCTGGATGGATGCCAGGGATATCTACCAGTCGCACAACCTCGGCACCAACGCGGTGCACTACGGTGCCTATCGCGTGCTCGCGCGCATGGCCGGCGCGTTAGGCGATTCCTCGGCACGTTGGGACGCGATGGCGGCGCGCGTCCGCGAGGGGATGAATACGCACCTCTGGATGGCCGATCGCGGGTACTACGCGCAATTCCGTTACGGGCGGTCGAACCTGGCGCTGTCACCGCGCTCCGAAGGGCTCGGCGAAGCGCTGTCGGTCATCTACGGCGTCGCCGATCGCGAGCAGCGCGAAATGCTCGCTGAAGCGATGCCCGTCGTCCCTTTCGGCGTGCCGAGCTTCTGGCCGTACATCGACGATCAGCCGCCGTACCATAACGCAGCCATCTGGCCGCAGGTCGTGGGATTCTGGGCGTGGGCGGCGGCCGAGGCGGCGAATGGAGCCGCGGTCGAGCATGGGCTCGGCTCGATCTATCGGGCGGCTGCGCTCTTCCTCACGAACAAGGAAAACATGGTTGCCTCGACGGGCCACTTCGAGGGAACCGAGCTGAACTCGGATCGCCTGATCGGCAGCGTAGGCGCCAATCTGGCGACGGTTTATCGCGTGCTCTTTGGCATGCGGTTCGAGCACGACCGCCTGAGATTCCGCCCGTTCGTCCCCCGCGCGTATGGCGGCGAGCGCACGTTGCGCAACTTCCGCTATCGCGGGGCGACGTTGACCATCACCATCCGGGGGTTCGGCAATGCGCTCGCGTCGGCCACGCTCGACGGAGTCCCGGTCGCGAGCGCCGAGGTGCCGGCGGGCCTAACGGGCGCGCACACGATCGAGCTGACGATGAACGGCGCGATGCCGCCGTCGTCGATCACGGTCGTCGAGAATCGTGCGGCCCCGGCAACGCCCCAAGTGGCGCTGCGCGGGGGTCGCCTCATGTGGCGTGCGGTTCCGCGGGCGGTGACATACGTCGTCTATCGCAACGCCGAGCGTCACGCGGTGACGACGGCGACGCAGCTGCGTGTCGAGGCCGATGGGGCGCTGAGCGAGTATCAGGTGATGGCGATGGATGGGACGGGGGAAGAGTCGTTTCTGAGCGAGCCGATACGCGTGTCATCGCCGGAGGCGGTGATCATTGCAACCACGGCGGATTCGGCTGCCTGGACGGCGGAGAGTGGCAAGCAGGGCCGCTACGTCCGGACCGCCATCGATACCAACGCCTCAGTACAGTTCACTGTTGAGGTTGCGGTGAGCGGTACGTACGCGATCGAGGCGCGCTACGCGAATGGAAGCGGGCCGGTCAACACCGGCGACAAGGCGGCAATTCGGTCGATTCTCGTTGACGGCGTGCGCGTCGGCTCGGTGGTGATGCCACAACGCGGGGCCGAGCTGTGGAGCGATTGGGGTCACAGCAGCGCGCTCGTGGTGTCTCTCTCAGCGGGAACACACGTCCTCGCGATGACCTACACGCCGGCCGACCGCAACATGAATGGAGCGGTGAATACCGCGCTCATCGAGCACGTGCGCCTCACGAGAGTGACGGAGCGGTAGCATGCCCGCCGCGGCCCCGCCATGCGCCAGGCTATGCCGGACGCGCCGCCGCGTCGAAAGCCGGAGCAACCGGCTTCCCACCAAACGCCGCCGCCTGCGCACCGGTAATGAACATGGCGATCTCGATGTAACCCCGTGGCTCGCTCCATCCGTTGAGCACCTCGTAGGCGACCGCGATCACGAGTCCGGCGACGTTCGCCGCGAGGGCGATCCATCGCTCGCTCGATCCCGCCGGCGCGCGGCGCGCGAACAGAGTCACGACGCCGATGAGCATGATCGCCACGCCCGTTCCCGCGAACCAGAGCGCGGTGAGCCTGAAGACCGGACGGTAGGCCAGGACGGTGATGCCGAGGTGCGCCGCGCCGACGGCGATGGTGAGGAATCCGGCGAGGGTGAGCGCGCGATGGCCCGTATACGGACCGGAGCTCGACAGCACGGCGGTCTCCTTGTGTGGGTGCGTGGGGGAAGTTAGGGAGATTCTCCAGGTTCGCCACTGCTCCTTGGGATGAACTGAACTGCAATTCAGGAGTGCCTGAAAAAATGCGCTCGATCCTCTCGCTCCCTGTCGTTTTCGCCCTTCTCTCCTCGCCGCTCGGCGCGCAGCGCCCGGTGAAGGTCTTCATCTCCGCCGACATGGAGGGGATCACTGGCGTCGTCAGCGATCAGCAACTCGGGCCGGCGGGCTTCGAGTATCAGCGGTTCCGCGAGTTCATGACCGCCGAGGTGCTGGCGGCGATCGAGGGAGCGCGCGAGGCGGGCGCGACGCAGTTCGTCGTCGCCGACGCGCACGGCAATGGGCAGAACCTGCTCATCGAGCGCCTGCCCCGGGACGTCACCATCATCCGCTCCTGGCCGCGCCCGTTAGGCATGATGCAGGGCGTCGACTCGACGTTCGCCGCCGCCATCTTCATCGGCTACCACGCTTCGACGACGAACCCGACCGGCGTTCGCGCCCACACGTTTTCCAGTGCGACGCTCGCCGGCGTCGCGCTCAACGGTACGGACGTGCCCGAGGGAGGAGTGAACGCCGCGATCGCGGGCCACTACGGCGTTCCGGTGGTGATGGTCTCGGGGGATGACGCGGCGGTCGAGGAGGTGGGGCGGGTGGTAGGCCAGATCGAGGGCGCGATCGTCAAGCGACACATCAGCTTTCACTCGGCCGCAACCATGACGCCGGAGACGGGGCAGCAGTACATTCGGGAACGCGCTCGCGCGGCGGTGGCGAATCGGTCCCGATATCGCCCCTACCACCTGACGACGCCGATACGCCTCGACCTGACGTTCAAGAACTACCGGCCTGCCGAGCTGCTCGCGTATCTCCCGAACGTCGAGCGGACCACGGCGCACGGTATTCGGTTCGTCGGACGTGACATCGTCGAGGTCTCGCGCTTTCTTCAGTTCGTCAACGGCTACTCGGCCGATCTGTCTCCGTAGGAGTGAAGTTCCGATGCGAAGAATCGTCATGGTAATCGCACCGTTCGTCATGCTGGCGTGCGCGCAGGCGACACAAACGTCCGGCGATGAATCGGTCGACGTCACGCGCACGCGAGCGCGCGATGAGGGAAACCTTGATGTCGACGTTCTCAGCCAGCGTGTCGCCTATGCGCATTCGATCATGCGCCCGCCGGCTGACGTCTGGAACGTCATGAAGGACGTCTATCAGCGATCGGGGCTCCCCGTATCGCGCTTCGACCCAACGACTCGCTCGATCGCCGCGGATGGGTTTCCTGTGCGGCGGCGACTGGGCGGGGAGCCGGTGTCGCGATATGTCGATTGTGGCCGCACCGTCGCCGGCCCGAATGCGGACACGTATACGGTGTGGCTCCGGGTTGCGACGACGGTCGTGCCGATCGACTCGGGCAGCGTGTCACTAAAGACCGAGGTGAGCGGGTCGGCGGCGGATCCGTCCATGGGCCCCGGTGGCGCGAGCCGCGTTCTCTGCACGTCGCTTGGGACGCTCGAGGAGCGAATCGCCACCGCCGCACGTGAGGCCTTGCTCGGGACGGAGTGAACGTGCGACTGGAACGAGGGGCGTCCCTCAGTCAGATTTAGAGGCTAATTTCCTCGGTCCTTCCACACCTCGTTCCTCATCGGTCTCACAGTGGCTCCCCAGTTCATCTACGTCATGAAGGCCCTGCGCAAGGTGGTTCCACCTTCGCGTGTGATCCTCGACGACATCTGGCTCTCGTTCTATCCCGGCGCGAAGATCGGCGTCCTCGGGCCCAACGGCGCGGGGAAGTCGTCGCTGCTTCGCATCATGGCTGGCATCGACCACGACATTCAGGGCGAAGCGTGGGCAGCCAAGGGGACGAAGATCGGCTACCTCTCGCAGGAGCCGCAGCTCGATGCATCCAAGGATGTCCGTGGCAACGTCGAAGTGGCGCTCAAGGACCAGCGCAACGCGCTCGAGCGCTTCAACGAGATCGCGATGAAGTTCGCCGAGCCGATGGACGACGACGCGATGAACAAGCTGCTGGAGGAGCAGGGGCGGCTGCAGGAGTACATCGACGCGCACGATCTCTGGAATCTCGACAACAAGATCGAGATCGCGATGGATGCGCTCAGGCTCCCGCCGGCGGATGCGGATGTCGGCAGGCTCAGCGGCGGCGAGAAGCGTCGCGTCGCGCTCTGCCGTGTGCTGCTCGAGGAGCCCGACCTGCTCCTGCTCGACGAGCCGACGAACCACCTGGACGCCGAAAGCGTCGCGTGGCTCGAGAAGCACCTCGAGCAATTTCCGGGGACAGTGGTCGCCATCACGCACGACCGCTACTTCCTCGACAACGTCGCGAAGTGGATCCTCGAGCTCGACCGCGGTCGCGGGATTCCATACGAGGGGAACTACTCGGCGTGGCTGGAGCAGAAGCGCACGCGTCTCGCTCAGGAGGAGAAGTCGGTCAGCGCGCGGCAGCGCACGCTCGAGCGCGAGCTGGAGTGGGTGCGCCTGGCACCGCGGGCTCGTCAGGCAAAGTCCAAGGCCCGCATCCAGAAGTACGAGGAGCTGGCGAGCGAGAAGCAGCTCGAGCGCATCGCACAAAACGAGATCGTCATCCCACCTGCGCCGCGCCTCGGCAACGACGTCGTCATCGCCAAGGACTTGCGTAAGGCGTACGGTGACACCCTGCTCTTCGAGGGACTTTCGTTTTCGCTGCCGCGCGGCGGGATCGTCGGGGTCATTGGGCCGAACGGCGCGGGGAAGACGACGCTCTTCCGCATGATCACCGGCCAGGAAACGCCGGACGCCGGCACGCTCAAGGTGGGCGAAACCGTGCAGCTCGCGTACGCCGATCAGACGCGAACGCTCGATGCGAAGAAGACCGTGTGGGACGAGATCTCCGGCGGCCAGGAGATGATCATGGTCGGCAAGAAGGAGATCAACTCACGCGCGTATCTCGCGAGCTTCAACTTCCGCGGCGCCGATCAGCAGAAAAGAGTCGGTGACCTGGCGGGCGGTGAGCGCAACCGACTGCATCTCGCGAAGACGCTGATGTCGGGCGGCAACCTGCTCCTGCTCGACGAGCCGACGAACGATCTCGACGTGGACACGCTGCGCGCGCTCGAGGACGCGCTCGTCGATTTCGCGGGGTGCGCGGTCGTCATCTCCCACGATCGCTGGTTCCTCGACCGCATCGCGACGCATATCCTCGCCTTCGAGGGCAACTCGGAGGTGGTCTGGTTCGAGGGGAACTACGGGGCCTACAAGGAAGACCTGCGCAAGCGGAAGGGAATCGACGCCGACCAGCCGCATCGGGTGGCGTACAAGAGGCTCGTGCGCGCCTAGTCCGCGGCATGAACCGGCCACTCTGTTCGTCGCCTCAGGACACTGAATCCGGCCTCGCAGCCGTTTGGGGCGGAAGGATCTTGAACAGGAAAGGCTGCTGGACGAGTTGCCTCACCTTCCGCGACGACACAACGGCCGGCGTGAAGCGCATGTCCGGAAGCACCGCGCGAACGGCCTCCGCGAACTCGTCATGCGTGGTCTCGATGACCGCGAATGACATGGTCTCCACCCGGCCCAGCGTATCGACGACGAATTGCACGACCGCTCTGCCCTCGACGTTCCTCGCTAACAGCGTTGGCGGATACGCCGGGACCGCACTTTCCACGACTCGAGCCGCCGAATCTACGTCGACCGCGGTGGCGACCGTGTCATACAGAAATTCCTGAGGCGCAGGAACGGTCGCGTTGGCGACGGACTTCCGTCCCGATTCAGGCGGACCCGTTAGGACGCCCGGTTCTCTCGGTCGCGCGTCGAAGCCGGTTCCATCCCCCAAGCGCCCGAGGCCGTGCCAGTGGGTTCGCACTTCCAGCGGCGGGGGGCCCTTGATCCTGTCAAAGGGGATGAGATAACTCACTTTCTCCATCGTGACGTTATCTGTCTCGGGCCGCGATGGCTCCCGACCCAGGGCGAACGCCAGGATCAGCGCCAGGTGCATGATGACGCTGAACACCGTGGCCCGATTGGGCCGCGGCGCGCGCGGGGCTGACTCGAGTAGAATGTCCAGCATTGTCCTGGTCCGTTACCGCAACTTCGCAGCGGGTACGCGGCGGGGCAAGATTGGGCGGTCGAGGCGCCCGGCCCCGTTCGCCTCCGCCGCTGATCCATCCATTAGGATGACCCTCTGAAATGACTGTCGCACCCCCTCGAACGGTCGCCCCGGCGCTGCCGGCCTCCGTCGTCAAGCGCCTATCGGCGCTCGACCGGTTCCTCCCGCTCTGGATCTTCTCCGCGATGGCGCTCGGCCTTTTGCTCGGGCGCGCGTTTCCGGGGCTCGGCGCCGCGCTCGATCGGGTGAAGGTCGCCGGCGTCTCCGTCCCGATCGGCATCGGGCTGCTCTGGATGATGTATCCGGTGCTCGCGAAAGTCCGCTACGAGGCGATCGGCCGTGGCATCGCCAATACCAGGCTTCTCGGCACGTCACTGTTCCTGAACTGGGTGCTCGGCCCGATCGTGATGTTTGCCGTCGCCTGGATCCTTCTTCCCGATCTGCCGGCGTATCGCAACGGCCTCATCCTCATCGGGCTCGCGCGCTGCATCGCGATGGTGCTCATCTGGAACTCACTGGCTCGCGGCTCGAACGAGCTGGCGGCGGTGCTGGTCGCGCTCAACTCCGTCTTCCAGATCCTCACGTACAGTGTGATGGGCTGGTTCTTCCTCACCGTCGTACCGGCATGGCTTGGCGCCGAGTCGGCGGTCGTGCGCGTGTCCATGTGGTCGATCGCGAAGAGTGTGCTGATGTTCCTGGGCATCCCGCTCGTCGCCGGCTATCTCACGCGGCGCATCCTCGTGAGACGACGAGGCGAGGACTGGTACACGAATACGTTCATGCGACGGCTCGGACCGACCGCGCTCATCGGACTGCTGTACACCATCGTCCTCATGTTCGCGATGCAGGGCGATCGCATCCTCGAGCTGCCGCTCCACGTCCTGCGGATCGCGCTCCCGCTGCTCGTCTACTTCGGCGTGATGTTCGGGCTGGCCTTCGTCCTCTCGAAGAAGCTCGGCTTCGGCTACGAGGAGACCGCGTCGCTGTCGTTCACCGCCGCCGGGAACAATTTCGAGCTGGCGATCGCTGTGGCCGTGGCAACGTTCGGCATTGCCTCGGGCGAGGCGTTGGCCGCGGTCGTTGGTCCGCTGATCGAGGTGCCGGCGCTCATTGGCCTGGTGTACGTCTCGCTCTGGGCAAGACGCAGGTTCTTCGAATGACGCCAAGGTCGCATGTCGATTCTGCCGGTTCTCGTTCGACGTCCCAATAGAAGGACTCATGGTTCCCCCGGCGGTTTTGACCCAGACTCGATCAATCACAGAGGAGAGATGCAAATGTTCAATAGGCGAATTGCGGTGGTTGCCTTGACCCTGGCGAGTGCGGCGGTGCTCATGACGCCGACGGCCTCCGAAGCTCAGGGCGCGCCGACTGCGAAACCGACGCCGACGAAGAAGGGCCACGTCCTCGCCAACGGCGTCAACTACTACTACGAGATTCACGGGCGCGGCGAGCCGCTTCTTCTCCTGCACGGCGGACTTGGCTCGATCGACATGTTCGCGCCCATCCTGCCGGCGTTCGCGAAAGAGCGTCAGGTAATCGCGGTCGATCTCCACGGACACGGACGGACCGCACTCGGCGAACGGCCAATCAGCCTCATCGACATCGGCAACGACCTGGCGATCGTGCTCAAGCAGCTGGGATACGAGAAGGTGGACGTGCTTGGCTACTCGTTTGGCGGGGGTGCGGGATTTCGACTTGCGGTCCAGCATCCCACGCTGGTTCGCCGGCTAGCGGTGGCGTCCGCGCCGTTCGCTCAGGACGGCTTTTTCCCCGAGATGCTGCCGCAGCAGGCAGCGGTCAGTGGGGCAATGGCCGAGCAGATGAAGCAGACGCCGATGTACATCTCCTATGCGGCGGTCGCTCCCCGGCCTCAGGATTTTCCGCGGCTGCTCGATCGGATGGGTGAGTTCATGCGCAAGCCGTACGACTGGTCGGAGGACGTAAAGAAGCTCCAGATGCCGGTGATGCTGATCTACGGTGACGCCGATATGATTCGCCCGGAGCACATCGTGCGCTCCTATCAGCTCCTTGGCGGCGGACTCAAGGACGCGGGCTGGATGCGCGAGCACATGTCGAAGAACCGGCTCGCGATCCTTCCCAACCTCACCCACTATGAAGTCTTCATGTCGCCGCTGCTGCCTACGGTCGCCCTGCCGTTTCTCAACGGCCAGACCAC
>DASTYE010000144.1:0-4453 GCA_035765135.1 Gemmatimonadaceae bacterium
AACCCGTCAGGGAACGAGCAAGCGGGTTCGTCTCTCGCGAGCCGCTTAGTTGGAGCTGGATTTCGCCGCGGGCTTCTTGGCAGGCGGTTTGACGACCTTCTTCGTCGTCACGCGGCGAGCACCGCGGCGATTCTTCGAAGACCTCGACCGCTGAATCCGCGTGGGACGATTCCAGCCGGACGCCTTGTCGGCGCGGAACGAGCGCGGCATCGCCAGCACATGCTGAGGATCGTCGGTGACCGACAGCGCCGCCAGGTCCGAGACGTCGGCGCGCACGTCCGAGATCACCTTCGCCGGGCGACGCGCTCGCGCGGCGTGCACACGGTTCGTGAGCAGGACGACGAACATCTCGCGGTCGGGGTCGATCCAGAGCGACGTTCCCGTGTAGCCGGTGTGGCCATAGGCGTTGGCGCTCAGATAGCTCCCCGAGCCGCCGTCACCATCAGCCGTGTCCCAGCCTAACGCGCGCGTCCCCGCCGTGCGACGGGTGAACCGCGCGATCGTCGTGTCGGTGATGATCCGGACGCCGTTGAACTCGCCGCCGTTGAGCAGCATCTGCGCGAACACGGAGATGTCGCCCGCCGTCGAGAACAGTCCCGCGTGCCCGGCGATTCCGCCGAGCGCGTAGGCGTTTTCGTCGGCGACCTCACCGCGCAGCGGGTAGCCGCGCGGCGGTGAGACGTCCGTTGGCGCAATGCGCGCGCGCAGCGATGCCTCCGGGCGGAAGTGCGTCGAGGTCATCCCGAGCGGCTCGAAGACACGCTCGTGGAGAAATCGGTCGAGCCCGATGCCGGTAATGTTCTCGACGACCATGCCGAGCAACACCATACCGAGGTCGGAGTACTCGAAGCACACGCCAGGACGGCACTGCAGCACCGCGTCGATGACGCCGAGCCGCGCTTCCTGCGGATTCGTCGCCAGCTTCCACAGGTCACGGCTCGCCGGGAGCCCTGACCGGTGCGTGAGCAGCTGACGAACGGTGATCGAGTCCTTCCAGCCACCGGTGAACGCCGGCAGATACTGGACGACGCGCGCATCGAGCGAGATGCGCCCCTCGTCGTAGAGCAACATGATCGCCGTCGTCGTGCCGACGACCTTCGTCAGCGACGCGAGATCGTAGATCGTGACGTCGGGATCGACGCGAGAGGCGTCCTTCGACCAGCTCAGACGACCGTACCCCTTGGAGAAGACGGCGGCGCCGCGCCGGCCCACGATCACCGACGCGCCTGGAAACCCACCCGCGCGAATCCCGCGGCTGACGACGCGATCGATCGCCGTGAGGCGCTTGGCGGACATGCCTACGGCAGCGGGCTTCTTGCCGGGAAGTCCGCCGTCGCCAACACTGATCGCGATCGCCGCAATGAGGGAAACCAGCACGTCTTAGCTCCGTAGGATACGAGACTCGAGCGGAGGCTTGCCGGCCCTTGTCGGGTAGCACCCTATCCGCTTGATCTTACGGGAGATACAGCGAGCCACATCCAAATGTTCCGGTGGCAGGCGATCCGTGGGCGAACCGGACGACCGAAGGGAAGCCGCTACACTGGGAAACCGGTGTGCGACTCATTCGAGAGACGAGCGACCTATGTTGCGGTCACCCCGCAACATGCAACAGAATGACCCCTCGTTCCTCCCCATCACAGCCCCGCGAACATCTTCGCGTTCGAGAAAAGGCAACCCTCGTACCACCCACTCGTGACTCATCCCGCAGAGATGACGGCATGGAATCGGATCAACTGCTGATCAGGCGCGCCATCGATGGCGACGAGCGGGCACTGCGACAGCTATGGTCGCAGTATGCGCCGCGCATCGATGCCGTCGTGAAGCGCCTCGCCGGGGATCCGGACCTCGCCGCGGACATCGCGCAGGACGTGTGGATCCAGATCTTTCGCGCGCTGAAGACGTACCGTGGTGATGCGCAGTTCGCGACCTGGGCGCATCGCATCGCCGTCAATCGAACACTCAACGCATTACGGAAGGTACGGCGCTTGGCGAAGGTCGAGCTGGACATCGAGGAGGACAGCGTGTCGGTCGAGATGGATTCGGACCGGGCGTTCGTCGCGGCCTCGATCGAGGAGGCGGCACGCAAGCTTCCTGATGGGGCGCGGACGGTTTTCCTCTTGCACGACGTCGAGGGATATACGCACGAGGACATCGCGCGCGAGCTCGGAATCACGCCCGGCGCATCGAAATCCCAACTGTTCAAGGCACGCGCGAAGCTCCGCCGGCTGCTCGCGCACCTGGTCGATCACCTGCCGGCAGCGAGTAGAGCCCATGTCGCACCCGCATCCTGAACGCCTGGCCGCGCTCGCCGATGGCGAGCCGACGGCGGCCGAGGCTGCACACCTTTCGTCCTGTCTGGCGTGCGCGCGCGAGATTGCCGCACACCGTCGCCTGCTCATGCTCGCATGGCAGGAGCGGGATCGACTGTCCACTCCCGCCGTGAATTGGGACACCATCGCCGCCGCGGCGCGCGAGGAAGGACTGATTCGTGACGACCGCATGGCGCGTTCGACAGCGGCGCGGTCGCCGTGGTGGCTGCAGGCCGCGGCCGCGGTGGTGATTCTCGCGGGGGGAATGGCGATTGGACGGATGTCGCTGCCGGTGCTCGTCGGAAACACGACCGCGGGCTCGGGGGTAGCTGCCTCGCCGTCCGGCGCGCAGCTCGTCTCGAGCGCCGACACGATTCTGACCTTCCGCTCCACCGCGGAGGCGATCTCCGTTCTGCAGCGCGCCGAGCGCGAGTATCGAATGGCGATGATTTTCCTGTCGGGGCAGGATAGCGTGACGCGGGTGGCGGACGATCCGGCGATTTATCGCGCGCGTCTCGCGGCGTTCGACGCGATAGCCGACGTCACGCTCGACGCCGTGCGAGAGGCGCCGCAGGATCCTGTCATGAACCGATACTACCTGAACGCGGTTGGCGCGCGGGACGCGACGCTCCGGCAGCTTGGAGAGAGACTCCCGAAAAACGTCCAGCTCCTGGGCTTCTGAGGATCATGAAGTGATGACACGGAATGCAATTTGGCTGATCGCGATCGCGGGGATTACCGGGGCGATGTTCGCGCCCACCATCGCGCGCGCGCAGCAGAGCACCTGTAACTCCTGCGAGGCGGAGGAGCGAGACCGAGTGCTTCGCCGCTATCAGCAGGAAATCCAGCGCGTCAGTCGCGAGATCGACGTCATCCAGCGGCAGCTCACGTCCACGGAGTCCGCGCTGGACACGGCAACCATGCGGCGTCTCAACGAGCGGCTGCGGCGCACGATCGAGCAGCTGTCGAGCGTGCATATGCGACAGGCCGCGCAGTTGGCATCGCTCAGCGGAAAACAGCGCACGATGGTCGCCGCTGCCCCGCGTGGCTCGCACTGGACGACCAACGAGATCGACGGCTACATCGGCGTGCTGTGGTCGGCGAAGGTTCACATCGAAAAGCCCAAGACGGGCGAAGCGCTCTGGACCTTTTACGAGTATCCGCACGTCGAAGCGGTCGAGCGCGAATCTCCGGCGGAGCGCGCCGGAATTCAGAGCGGCGACATGATCCTGGCGTTTGACGGGAAGGATCTGAAGGCGGGGCGGATTCCAATGAACGCGGTGTTGCGTCCCGGAAAGACGGTCGCCGTCCGGCTCACGCGCGACGATCGGCCGCGCTCCGTGAACGTTCAGGTCGAGGAGCGTCCGAGGGCGATCGCGAGGGCGCCGCGGCCAAAGGTCAGTGTCGAGGTGCGTCCCGACGTCATCGTGGAGGCTCCTGAGGCGGGGACATTCTGGTCCCTTCCACGCGTTCCCGAGCCACCGACTCCGGCCCTCGCCCCCGGTTGGCCAGGTCCCGACCGTGTGCGATACACCGTAGGCGCCGAGATGGTCGCCCTCGACAGAACGCTCGGCGAGCCCTACGGCACCGATCATGGGCTGTTGGTCGTCGAGGTCGGACCGCGCACACCCGCCGCGCTCGCGGGCGTTCAGAAGGGTGACATTCTGCTGAGCGTGGACGGGCAGGAGCTGCGTTCGGTTCCGAGCCTCATTCGCGCGGTCGGTCGAGCGGACGACTCTGAGGTGCGTCTCGAGCTGCTGCGCAAAGGTGAGCGGAAGGTCGTCACGTTGAAGTGGTAGGCCGAGGATCGAAGAGACCGAAGGGCGGTGGCGACGTCGGCGCACTCACCGCCCTTTTCTTTTCGCTCCCAGCCTTCTCCCGGGCGGCACCAGCGACGCATGGATCGCGAGCGCCGCGATCGCGCCCCCGCCGGCGGCCGCGATCGCGAGATGTGGACCGGGCGTGATGTCCCCGGCGGCGAACACGTTCCGCACCGATGTGTGGCACTTGTCGTCGACGACGATCAGGCCCTCTTCATCCCGCTTGCACCCCAGCTGCACGCCAAGATCATCCGCCGGGTAATGGCCAATCGAGAAAAAGATGCGGTCACACTCCAGCTGCGTGCCGTCCGCGAGCGCGAGCGC
>DASTYE010000145.1:0-10833 GCA_035765135.1 Gemmatimonadaceae bacterium
GCTCGTCTTTCTCGCCGCCTGCGAGATCGAGAAGGTCGCCATTCCGCGTACCGAGGCGCGGCTCGCCATGCATTCGGTGCTGAGCGCCAGCGCCGCGACGCAGGTGGTGCTGCTCGAGCGCACGCGAAACGGATCGGTGGCACTTCTCACGCCGCCATTCGATCTCGCCGACCCCATTGGGAGCGATGAGGGGATCGCGGAGAGCGGCGCGATCGTGAGCCTGACAACGCCCAGCGGGGAGACGCTGTCGGCGCAGGAGGATCTGTTCGTGAGGGGAGATGGGAAGGGCGCCGGCATCTACCGGTTCGCCCTCCCCGGCTCGGCGCTCGCGAGAGGAGGGACGTACTCTCTCTTCGTGCTCACGACTCGAGGTGAGGCGCTGCGGGCCGAGACCTCGGTCCCCGAGGGGACGGTGGCCGGCGTCGCCTCTCCACGTGTCTTCGACCGGGCGAGCGACACGGTCGTCATCGAGTGGCCGGCGGTAGCCGGAGCGCGCAGCTACTTCGTGCGGATCGAGACCCCGTTCGGGCCGCGATCGTTCTTCACCAACGATACCCGCGTAAGGCTGACCGGCGATGTGCGCAACATCGAGGTCGCGGGACTGCCGCGCGTCTTCATGCCTGGCTTCCCCCAGGCCGTGACGGTCTCGGCGGTCGACTCGAATTTCTACGACTGGTTCCGCACGCATAACGACGAGCTCTCCGGGCGGGGCCTGGTCAATCGCGTTGACGGCGGGCTCGGCGTGTTCGGTGCGATCGTCCGGCTCCGCTTCGAGGACTTCCGGGTGGTGGCGCCGCAGAGCGATCCGGAGTCGGGGACGTTTCACTTCACCGGCACCCCCGACGAGGTGGCGGGGGCGCGATACCTGACTCTCGAGCTCTACGTCGAGTCGCGGGCGGCGCGCGATGATCAGGCGGACGCGCTGAGTGGGCGTTACCAGAGGCGGTTGCTGATCGGTGAGCCCGGATGTGGCATGTGCGGGGTGCTCGGGACGATCCGCGGCGGCCGCATCGAGCTCGCGCTGCTGAGCGACTGGTTTGCCAACGACACGGCTGACGTGCTGATTGGCGAGATGCGCGGCGACACGATCATCGGCAGGTACCGTGCTGCCGGCGGGGTCGCGCGGTTCGTTAGGCAGCGGTAGGCGCGTAGGCGCGTGGAGCTCTCATCGCAGGCCGCCTACGCCCGTTCCAGCGCCCGTCATTCTACCTTGATCGCGAAGCGAATCGTACGCCCGCCCTGCGGATAGAGCATGGGGACGTTGCGCATCGAGCCCGGGTCGAACAGGAGGAAGCCAAACCCGGCTCTGCGTTCGTCGGCGAGATTTTCGATGCGAATCGAGGTCTCGAGCGAGCCGCCGCCGACGCGCAGGCCGACGTCGAACATGTGAATGCCGGGAATGGTCGTCGTGTTCTCGTCGTCGAGATACGTCCTCGATGTGGAGCGATGCGCGAACGTAAGCGCGACGTCGCGGCGCACCGGCACGGAGAGCGCGCTCTGGGTCGCGAAGCGCGGAAGACTCTTGAGCTGATTTCCCTGGTACGGCCCGCTTCGGAACGTGGCCCGCCCGAGTGTCAGGGCGTTCCGCAGCTCGATGTCGCGCCAGAGATGACCGAGGGTGAGCACCTCGAGCGATTCGTGCCGGCTGCGCTTGATGTTTCCGTATCGGAACGTCGCGAGATCGAAGTCGATCTCATCCTCGAGCTCCCGGCGATATGCCGACAATGAAATCTCGATCGATGAGCGCCCCATCGGAACGCGCTGAAAGACGCCCGCCTCGATCTCGCGTGCCCGCTGAGGCTCGAGCGACGGATTCGAGATCGTGATGAAGACGTCGTCGCCGACCGGAGTGCGGCGGCTGTCGTAGAGCTGGTCGAGTGTCGGCGTCTTGAAGCTCGTCGATCCAACCAGGTAAAGGTTGCCGCCGTCCCGGTAGCCGTAGTTGATGCCGACGCGCCCCGACACCGCGCTGAACTTCGCCTCTTCATCGCGATCCTCGAGCGTGGCGCTCGGGGTGATGCGATCGTACCGTGCGCCCGCCGACGCGCGGAGCCGAGCGGCGAGCTCGCGGTGTCCCTCGGCATAGAGGGCAAGCGCCAGGCGGCTGCCTGACGAGTTGCTGAGCTCGTCACCCGTCGCGGGGCTCCGGTAAGAGCTTTCGTAGCCGGCGCGGCCGACCTCCACTCCGGTGACGAACTTCGACGCGCTGCCTAACTGGTCGGCCTGGGCCCGGACCCAGAACCCCTGATCGGTTTCGTGGTGAA
Organism: Gemmatimonadaceae bacterium; assembly: GCA_035765135.1. Taxonomy (GTDB): domain Bacteria; phylum Gemmatimonadota; class Gemmatimonadetes; order Gemmatimonadales; family Gemmatimonadaceae; genus JAICNG01. The sequence goes on from DASTYE010000145.1 coordinate 2,265, forward strand.
ACTGCGTATCGCCAAACGATGGTGTGAGCAGGAGGGTGCGCGTGCGTCCTTGCCTGGCGCCGTGCACGCGTGCGGCGACGCGGAGCATCTGCGAGGGGCCGAGTGGGCGATCGAGGATGCCGACGAGCTCGGCGGCATCGCGTGTGCGCTCGTCGGCGTGGAACAGCTCGTTCGCGCGGCGGGGATCCGTGGTGGCAGCTGTTTCATCGAGAGGGCCCGGATCCTCGTCGGCCAACCGATTGTACTCGAGCGCGAGTCGTGTTCGCTGCGCGGGGAGTGTTCTCTCGATCGCGGTGGACGTGGAGATGCGGCGGGAAAACGTGTGCTCGCGGTTGCCCGGGCCCTCGGCGTGGGACACCGTTCCGACGGTACCCCACGTGTCCCCGAGCTTCCGCGTGAGCTGAATCGTGGCCTCCCGTGCTTCGCGCTCGGCGACGCCGAGCTCTGCGCGGGAGCCGTTCGTCGTCGGCGCGCGGGTGATGACGTTGATGACGCCACCGATCGCGGCGTCGCCGTAGAGGACCGAGCCGGATCCGCGGAACACCTCGATGCGCTCGATGACGGCCACCGGGATACTCGTCCACTCCACGAGTGTCGTGCGGGTGGTGTTGACTGGGACGCCATCGACCAGGAGGAGGACGTACTCGTTCTCTCCGCCGCCGAAGAAGCCGCGCGCCATGGCGACGGGAAGTGCGCCGCCACCGTCGCGGCTCGTGAAGAAGAGACCTGGGAGGTAGCGAAGCGCGTCGGGAAGGGTGCGCGCCTGGGTGCGGTCGAGGTCGGCGCGGGTGATGACGCTGACGGCGGCCGTGGACCCCCGCAGGTCGAGTGGGATGCGGTGCGCGACGACGACGGTCGCGTCGAGCCGATGGGTCGAGGTAGTGGAGTCCGACTGTGCCGCGGCCTGCGCGGCACAGGCGATGAGCAGGGCCGAGGCGAACCCGGCGAGGATCTTTAGCACCCTACCGGTGGAAGAGGCCGACGTCAAACGGTAATGGTTGCTGCATCAGATCGGGGCCGAGTGGAAGCGGGTGTCGAACATACGGCGGTGCAAGGCGAACGGCTACGTCCCGCAATTGATGAGAGCCGGGCGCTCTGTCGAAATGTTCGCGCGTAAAATAGGCACCTCCATTCAACAAATAGGCAGGCCCGCCGATGCGCTGGACAGCGGTGTCTTCGCAGGTTGGTCGCGACGCTCACATGCGAACGCACCAATCTCAGGAGAATCGACATGCTCACGTCCACCTCGCGCCGCCACACACGGTTCGCCGCCGTCGTAATTGCGACACTGGTAGCCGCATGCGCCGCGGAGTCACCACTCGGGCCACAGACCTTGGCGCTTCGAACGGCCAATACAAGTATTGATATAGGGGAAGCCAGCGTCCTCGCTACGCTCCGCGCCGCCACCGCCCGCTACCATGATCTGAAAGCGGCGACCGACGACGGCTTTGTGTTTCTCCACGGCTGCGAGAGCCGGCCGGAGGAAGGCCCGGTTGGAGCCGTATACGTGCATCCGAGCCGACTGGACGGCGTCATCGATCCGCGCGAGCCGGAAGCGCTGATCTACGAACCCGGCGAGAATGGGCACTCGCGGTTGGTGGGCGTCGAGCTGGTGATTCCGTACGTGGCGTGGACGAACGCGGAGCCGCCCGGGTTCCTGGGCGCCACCTTCCAGCCCGAGGACGAGTTCGGAGTGTGGGGTCTTCACGTCTGGCTGTGGCGGCAGAACCCGGAGGGCTTGTTCGCGGAATCGAATCCTCGCGTTTCCTGTGGTGCCGAGTAGCGACAATGCGGCCCCTCCTCGGAATCTCGATCGCGGCGCTCGCGTTAGGTGCCTGCTCCGATCTGGAGCCCACCCGCGCGGTGAGCCCCGCGACCCTTTCGGCCTCGGCGATCGACGGCGGCGATCTGGACGACGTGTTGCGTCGATATCTCGCGCACCACGGCTTCACCGGTCGCGTGGCGGGCACACTCGAGTGGCGCCTCGGCCGCCGCATCGATCGGCAGCTCGCCGATGTCGGCCGTCATCTCTGGTTCGACCCGATTCAGGGCCTCAACGATGACAACGCGTGCGGCGGCTGTCATTCGCCGACGCACGGCTTCGGGGACACGCAGCCGATCGCGATCGGGATCGACAACAATCGCATCGTCGGGCCGGGCCGAAGAGGACCGCGCAATCAGCGGCGAACGCCGATGGTCATCAACAACGTCTTCTACCCGGCGCTGATGTGGAACTCGCGCTTTCACGCGCCGTCGGTCGATCCGTTCGACAATAGCGGCGGCTTCGTCTTTCCCGCTCCGGAGGGCACCAGCCTGTCGTACCTGCCGCACCTGCTCACGGCGCAGGCGTTCATTCCGCCGACCGAGCGCGTGGAAGCGGCCGGATTCCACTTCCCCGGGAACAACGACGAGATCCGCGCCGAAGTGGTCAGGCGTCTGAACGAGACCCCCAACTATCGCCAGGGCTTTGCGAAGGTGTTTTCGCACGTGAAGGCGGGCAATCCGATCACGTACGACGACTTCGCGCGCGCGATCGCCGAGTTCGAGTTCACGCTCGTCTTCGCTGACGCCCCCATCGATCGTTATGCACGTGGGAAGCTCAACGCAATGACTCCGGCGCAGAAGCGCGGCGCGGTGCTCTTCTTCGGCAAGGCCGGTTGCGTTCAGTGCCATGCCGTGGCGGGTGCATCGAACGAGATGTTCAGCGACTTCAAGCAGCACGTCGCGGGGATTCCACAGATCGCGCCGTCGTTCAGCAACATGACATTCGACGGACCCGGGGCGAACGAGGACTTCGGGCTCGAGCAGGTGACGGGAAACCCGGAGGACCGCTACGCATTTCGCACGTCGCCGCTCCGCAACGTGGCGCTCCAGCCGGCCTTCATGCACAACGGCGCCTTCGCTCGGCTGGAGGATGCGATCCGGTATCACCTGGACGCGCAGCGCGGGGCGGCGACCTACGCGACGACGCGCTTGCCGGGCGATCTCCAGGGCCCGCTCGGGCCGATATCGCCGGTGTTGGCGAGGCTGGACCCCATGCTGCGCATGCCGACGCGACTGACCGAGGAGGAGATCCAATGGCTCGTCGATTTCGTCGGCGATGGTCTCCTCGATCCGCAGGCGCAACCTCAGCATCTGCGGCGCTTGATCCCCGAGAAGCTGCCAAGTGGGCGGGCGAGTCTGACGTTCGAGTTCCGTTGAAGACCTTGTTTTACCGCAGAGGACGCAGAGGACGCAGAGGAACCTCGAGCTGCAAACGCTTTTGGAAAAGCTCTTGGCAGTTGCAGTTCCCTCTGCGTCCTCTGCGTCCTCTGCGGTAGAAAACGAAACACTTTCCCTGCAATGGAGTCACGCATGGCCACACTGCTTAGCGACACGATGCGTCGCCTGCTCCCCGACCCGACGTTCTACGCATCACCGCGGGCGGCGATGGAAGCGCCAGCCGAGACGATGGCGTACGTCGCACTGATAAACCCCACACCGGGCGACGGCCGCCCCGACGCGATCGCCGTCGTGGACTGCGACCGCGACTCCGAGCGGTTAGGCACGACGATCGGCCGGCTCGATCTGCCGCACGCGGGCGATGAGCTGCATCACTTCGGCTGGAATGCGTGCAGCGCCGCGCTCTGCCCGTACGCGCCGCACCCGCACGTTCGCCGGCGCTATCTCATCGTCCCGGGGCTGCGCTCGTCGCGGATCTACGTCGTCGACACCGAGCCCGATCCGGCGAAGCCGCGCGTGGTGAAGGTGATCGAGCCGGAGGAGCTAGCCGCGAGAACGGGCTACTCGCGCCCGCATACGGTGCATTGCGGTCCCGACGGCATCTACGTCAGCGCCATCGGCAACGCGACCGGCGGTGCGCCGGGCGGAATCTTCGTCCTCGACCACGACACCTTCGAGCCGCTTGGCCCGTGGGAGATCGAGCGCGGACCGCAGCGGCTGGCGTACGACTTCTGGTGGCACCTCGGATGGGACACGATGGTCACGAGCGAATGGGGGACGCCGGCGCAGGTCGAGCATGGCGTTCAGCCGGAGCTGCTCATGGCGAAGGAATACGGCCGGCGGCTGCACTTCTGGGATCTGCGTGCGCGGCGGCACGTGCAGTCGCTCATGCTCGGCGACGACAACCAGATGGTGCTCGAGCTGCGTCCGGCGCACGACCCGACGAAGCGCCACGGCTTCGTCAACGTCGTGCTCAACCTCACGGATCTCTCCAGCTCCATCTGGACCTGGTACCACGATGGCGGAGAGTGGCAGGCGAAAAAGGTGATCGACATCCCCGCCGAGCCGGCCGACGCAGAGGTCTTGCCGCCGGCGCTCGTGCCCTTCGGCGCGGTCCCGCCGCTGGTGAGCGACATCGCGCTCTCCCTCGACGACCGGTTCCTCTACGTCGCGTGCTGGGGAACGGGCGAGCTCCGACGCTACGACGTCACGGATCCACTGGCGCCGCAGCTCGTCTCCTCGGTCCACCTCGGCGGGATCGTGCGCCGGACGGCCCACCCGTCGGAACCCAATCGGCCGCTCGACGGCGGGCCGCAGATGATCGAGCTGAGTCGCGATGGCCGTCGCGTCTATGTGACCAACTCGCTCTATCTCGCGTGGGACGCGCAGTTCTATCCGCGAGGCATTCGAGGCTGGCTCGCTCGACTCGACGTGGATGCGGACGGCGGCCTCACGCCGTCGCCCGATTTCTTCATGGACTTTGGCGACATGCGCCCGCACCAGGTGCGTCTCAAGGGAGGCGATGCGTCCTCCGATTCCTTCTGTTTTCCCTGAGGAAGTGATGAGCTGGGTAGTCATCGGACTGCTCGGCACCTATCACGGGCTGAACCCGGCCATGGGGTGGTTGCTCGCGACCGCGCTCGGGTTGCAGGAGCGGCGCGCGACCGCCGTTATGCAGGCGCTGCCGCCGATCTTCCTGGGTCACGCGGCGTCGGTGGCGGTGGTCATCTCCGCCGCCGCGCTCGCGGGCTCACTCCTACCCGCCGACACGCTCCGATGGATCGGCGCGGCGGTGCTCCTCGGCTCCTCGGCGCTCGTTTTTCGACGTCGTGCGCATCCACGGGGCGGGGGAATGCGGCTTGGGCCCGGTGGATTGGTCGCGTGGTCGTTCGTGATGGCATCGTCGCACGGCGCGGGGCTCATGCTGCTTCCTGCTTTGTTCGGGGCGACACATGAGCACCATGGAGCTCCGCCCGCGGGTATCGCAGTACTCCTCGTTCACAGCACGGCGATGCTGCTCGCGATGACCACCGCCGCCCTGGTGGCGTTCCACCTAACGGGCGTCGGTGCGCTCCGCCGGATATGGGTCGATACCGACCTGGTCTGGTCGATCGCCCTCGCCGTGTCCGGGATCGTGCTGCTTCTCACGTGAACGTCTCTGGACGGGCAAACGCGACTGCCCATATTAGCTCATGTTCCTGGAGCGCGACGCCTTTCTGACCGAGCTGGATGTTGCACTCGCCGGCGCTGCCGGCGGGCGCGGGTGTGCCGTGCTCGTGAGTGGTGAGGCGGGGATCGGAAAGACGACGCTGCTCGAGCACTTCGCCGATCGTCTTCAGACGGCCGACGGTCGCACGCGAGTTCTCTGGGGCGCCTGTGACGCGCTGTTCACGCCGCGGCCGCTGGGTCCACTGCTCGACATGGCGAGGCAGGCGCCGGGTGTGCTGCGCGAGGTGACGCGCGACACCATCGACCGCGAGCGGATCTTCCTGAGCGTGCTCGATGAGCTGTCGCGCCCGTCACCGCCGACGCTCGCCATCTTCGAGGACGTGCACTGGGCGGACGAAGCGACGCTCGACCTGCTCAAGTTCCTGGTGCGACGGATCGGCAAGACACGGAGCCTGCTGGTTCTCAGCTTCCGCGATGACGAGGTGGACGCGACACACCCGCTCCGCAGGGTACTCGGCGAGCTTCCAGCCCGATCCGCTCGGCGCCTCAAGCTGCCGCCGCTCTCGGAAAACGCGGTGGCGCGTCTGGCGACGGCGGCGGGCCGCCGAGCGGAGGACCTTCACAGCATTACCGGGGGCAACCCGTTCTACGTCACCGAGGTGTTGGGCACGGATGGCGGCGGGATTCCCGCATCGGTGAGGGACGCCGTGCTCGCGCGGGCAGCGCGCCTAACGCCGGCAGCAACCGCGGTGCTGCACGTCGTCTCGATCGTGCCGGGCCGCATCGAACGGTGGCTCCTCGATCGAATGCTCGATGAGCCTGCGCGCGCGGTGCAGGAGGGCGTCGACGCGGGTATCCTGCGCGCCACCCGCGATGCCGTGGGCTTCCGGCACGAGCTGGCGCGGCGAGTGTGGGAGGACTCCCTCGAGCCCGCGCACGCGGCCGAGCTGCACAGACGGATGATCCAGGCCATCGAATCCCACGATGGCGGCGCGACCATGCTCCCGCGCCTGGTCCACCACGCCGACCGAGCTGGCGACGCCGATACCGTCCTGCGTCTCGCGCCGGCCGCCGGGCGGGAGGCAGCATCACTTGGCGCTCACCGGGAGGCGGCCGCGCATTTCGGGAGCGCGCTTCGTTATGCAGACCGTTTACCGCCAGCGGAGCGTGCGGCGCTGCTGGACGCCTGGTCCTACGAGGTCCACCTGAATGGGCGGATCGCGGATGCGGTTCGGGCGCGCGAGGAGGCCCTAAAGCTGTGGCGGCAGGTCGGTGACCGTCGCCGAGAGGGAGACGACTTTCGCTGGCTCTCGCGACTCGCGTGGTACGAGGCGCGCCGTGTGGATGCGGCCCAATGTGCCGAGCAGGCGATCGTCCTCCTCGAGCCGTTAGGTCCCAGCCATGAGCTGGCAATGGCGTACAGCACGCGGGCGCAGCTCCACATCCTCGCCGAGGAACGGAAGCTCGCTCCGCAGTGGGGAGATCGCGCCGTCGCGATGGCCGAGGCACTTGGCGATCCCGAGGCCTTGGTCCATGCGCTCACCAATGCGGCGTGCCTGGAACCAGGGAGCTTCCGGGAGACGCAGGTGCGGGCAGTCAGGTTGGCCCAGCAGCATGGTCTTCACGAGCACGCGATGCGCGCCTTCGCCTGGCTCATCTGCGACTCGATCGTCGAGCTGGAGTACGTCGCCGCGGAGGGTTTCCTGGCCGAGGCGATCGAGTACGCCGAATCGCGCGACATCGACAGCTTCTCGTTCTATCTGCGCGGGTGGCGAGCTCGGATGAATGCCGAGCTGGGGCGCCTCGACGAGGCGGAAGCTGATGCTACCGACGTGCTGCGGCGCGACGACGCCCCGGCCGTCGTTCGCCTACCCTCCCTGGCCGCGTTGGGCACGGTGTACACTCGCCGCGGCGATCGGCGCGCGCAGGCCATCCTCGACGAGGCGCTGGAGCGCGCGCTGTCGACGGGAGAGCTGCAGCGCATCGCCCCCGTCGCGGCGGCGAGGGCGGAGGCGGCGTGGCTCCGCGGGGATCTCGATGGTGTGCGTGGCGAAGCCATGCGTGCGTATTCCATGGCGATGGAAGCTGGTAGTCGCTGGGACATCGGGCGGATCGCGCTCTGGCTCAGGCGCGTGAGCGCGTTAGGCGAGATGCCAGTGGACCTGGCCCAACCATTCGCCCTGGAGCTCGCTGGACGCTGGCGCGAGGCGGCACAGGCGTGGGAACGAGCGGGCTGTCCGTACGAGCAGGCGCTCGCCCTCAGCGAGGGCGATGAGGAAGCGCAGCGAGCTGCTCTCCAGATCCTCGAGGGATTGGGTGCGGCGCCGGCGGCCGCGATCGTGCGACGTCAGCTGCAGAGCCGCGGGGTCCGTGGCCTCGCGCGTGGACCGCGGCGCAGCACGCGGGCGAATCCTGCCGGTCTGACCAACCGGCAGATGGAGGTGCTCGAGCTGCTGGCGGAGGGGCTGTCGAATCGGGAGATCGGCAAGCGTCTCTTCCTGTCGACACGCACGGTGGATCACCACGTCTCGGCGCTTCTACAAAAGCTCGGTGCGGGGAGCCGAGCGCGGGCGGCGGCGCTCGCCCGGGATATGATAGCGCGGGCGTGAGCTGTTTTTTTACCGCAGAGGACGCAGAGGACGCAGAGAAACGTCAACTGCAGGAGCTTTTCCAAAAGCATTTGCAGTTGAAGTTCCTCTGCGTTCTCTGCGTCCTCTGCGGCAAAAAAATGATGAGGCTCAAAACGCACCGCGGAGCCAGCCTTCGCGGCATGAGCCTCAACGACTCGAGCGGTGCCGTCGTCGATGCTGCCATCAAGGTGCACACGGCACTCGGGCCCGGCTTGCTCGAAGGCGCCTACGAGGGATGCCTCGTTCATGAGCTTCGAAAGCGCGGCCACCTCGTGGTGCAGCAGCTTTCTCTGCCGGTACTCTATGACGGGATCTGTATCGATCTCGGGTACCGCATCGACCTGCTCGTCGATGGCGGATTGGTCGTAGAGGTGAAATCCGTCGGCAAGCTGGCACCGATTCACAACGCACAGCTGCTCTCGTATTTGAAGCTTGGCGGCTACAAGGTTGGGTTGCTGCTCAACTTCAACGTCCCCCATCTCAAGGATGGGATTCGCCGAATGGCCAATCGCTTGTAGGAGGGGTTGTCTTGTTTTACCGCAGAGGAC
>DASTYE010000146.1:0-2346 GCA_035765135.1 Gemmatimonadaceae bacterium
CCCTGCGTCATCACGTACGGCTCGGCGAACAGCTGGAAGTATCCGATCATCACGACCACACCGACGAAGACGAGCGTCGGCCCGAGCTGCGGGACGGTCACGCTGATGAAGCGCCGCCAGGCGCCCGCGCCATCGAGCTCCGCCGCCTCGTACAGCTCGCGCGGAATCGCCTGCAGGCCGGCGATGAAGATGAGCATGTAGTAGCCGAAGTTCTTCCACACCGCCATGAGAATGATGGCCGGCATCGCCCACTTCGGGTCGCCTAACCAGTTCACCGGCGCGATCCCGACGACACCGAGCGTGTAGTTCAGGAGACCGTACGTCGGATGGTAGAGGTAGCGCCAGACGATGGCGACCGCGACGAGTGTCGTCACGAACGGGACGAAGTACGCCGTGCGGAAGAACGTGCGGAAGCGCGCGAGCGGCGCGTTGACGAGCAGCGCCGCCACGAGCGCCACCAGGACCGTCAGCGGCCCGCAGCCTAACGCGAAGTAGAAGGTGTTCTTGAGCGACGTCCAGAACAGCGGGTGATCGAGCAGCCGCGCATAGTTGCTCGTTCCGACGAACCGCGCGTTGTCGAGCGTCGCGAGCGCGTAGATGTCGAAATCGGTGAGGCTGAGGAGCAGCGCGGCGGCGGCGGGGAGAAAGAAGAAGAAACCGATCAGCAGGAGCGCGGGCGCGAGGAAGAGCCAGCCCGCTCGCGCCACCTGCCGCTCGATGGAGACCGCTCTCACCGGGCGCTCGCCGTTCGTCGCTCGAGAATCCACCGCCGCTTCTCGAGCATCTGATTCACCTCGGCGTCCAGTCGCCGCATCGCCTCCTGCGGTGGCACGCCGCCGCGGATCGACTGCTCCGCGTAGTCGATCAGCTTGAACATGATCGACTCGATCTCCGGAACGAGGGGAACAGGACGCACGCGATCGAGCTGCTGTCGAAAGGCGAGCGCCTTGTCGTTGCGCGAAAGTATCGTGTCCTGCCACGCCTCGAGGCGTGGTGGGAGGTCACCCGTCAACTGATAGAACTGCACCTGGATTTCGGGACGGGAGAGGTACTCGATGAGCTTCCACGATTCCGTGGGATGGTCCGACTCGCGGAAGAGGACGAGGCTCGCGCCTCCAGCGGTCGAGATCCCGCTCACCGGGCCGCTCGGTCCGGGGAGCGGTGCCGTGGCCCAGTCATCCTGCATGTCGGCAGGAAGACGCCGCCCGAACTCACCGATGTTCCACGGTCCGGTGATGTAGAAGACGAAGCGCCCGCGCTCGAATTCCTGAAAGACGTTGGCGACGTCGGTGTTGCCGTAGACGGGCGCGAGCCCCTCGCGATAGAGGCTGAGGTAGAAGAGAAACGCGCGCATGAACTCCGGATCGGAAAACGCGCCGTACCGGCCGCCATCCTTCAGCAGCGGCGACCCCGCCTGCATGCCGAATATCGCCGGCTGCGCCCACTCGTTCGTGGGGAGAAAGGCCGGCCAGCTGTCTTCGCCGAGTATGCGTTTGACGTCCAGCATCGCGCGGCGCCAATCCGCCCAGGTCGTCGGCACCTCGCGCCATCCAGCGCGCGCGAGGAGGTCCTTTCGATAGAAGAGGACGCGCGTGTCGACGTACCACGGAACGCCGAAGACGGTGTCGTCGACGACGTTCGTGGCCCATATGCCCTGGAAGAACGACGCCTCGCGGATCACGTTCGACCGCCCGATCAGCTCGTTGAGCGGGATGAGCGCCTCGAGCGCCTCGAACTCCGGGATCCAGGTATTGCCTAACTGTGCTACGTCGGGCGTAGACTTGCCGACGTGGGCGGTGAGGAGCTTCTCGTGCGCCGCGGACCAGGGGATCTGCTGGACGCGGACGCGAATCCCCGGATTTTCACGCTCGAACTGCGGGATGAGCTTGGCGACCTGCTCGCCCTCCGCGCCCATCGCCCAGAATCGGATCGTCACCTCGCGGGCGCCCTCGGCGCGCCCGCACGCGATGCAGAGCGCGAGGAGCGAAGGAAGCTGCCGAAGGTTCACTTATGTCGACGCATGCGCCCGCGCCCGCTATTTGAATGGGCGGGATTTGGTCCAGATCACGATGACCCCGCAGGCGGCGTTCGATCCGGAGAACTCACCGGGGACCTCTCCAGCGCCGCGGTAGATCTCGACTCCGTACACATCGCGGATCGGCGTGTTCTCATGGAAGGACCGGACCTCCACGCCATCGATCCACCACGCGGGCTGACAGGTGGGCGTTCGCGACATGTACGCGAAGCATTCGAAGGTCTGCTGGTCGCATTTGATGCGCACGCCCCGCACCTTGCGCAGGGCATCGCCGACCGAGCCGGCCCCCTGCCGTTCCAACTCATCCCAGC
>DASTYE010000147.1:0-14310 GCA_035765135.1 Gemmatimonadaceae bacterium
CGGCCTGACGACTCAGCCCTACGAATACGCCGACTGTTTTCATTTCGCGGTAGGTCGTGGTCGAAGATGTACGCGCATGAACCTGGGTCGACTGCAAGCAATGCTCTTAGCGAGCCTCTGCAGTCGCGGCGGATTATCGCATGCCTAACTTGGGTTGCGACAACACTCATGTATCTGCCTTACGATTGTACGCTCGTCAAGTATCGGCGTCCGGTTCTCGACAAGTCATAGGGAGGCAGGCATCGTAATGTCCGGCCCACGGGGATCAGATACGAAGGCTCCCCTGCGCGAACTCGCGCAGGGGAGCCTTGAACCAACGAGAGCGACCGCGTTCCCTCAGACGGGGAACAGCATCTCCCGGTACTTCGGCAGCGGCCAGACCTCATCCGCGACGACGAGCTCGAGCTTGTCGCACGCCGCGCGAACCCCAGCCATCGCGTCGGCGCCTGACGAGGTCAACATCTTGGCGCACTTCTCGAGATCGTCGTGCATGTGCTCGGCCGTCTCGATCATCTCGGCGAGCTTCTGCCGCTCCGCGCGCAGCTCCTCGATGAGCTCTCCGACCTCGTTCGCGGCCTCGATCTGCGGGATCATGCGAATGCCCGCGGTCTTCGCCTGCGCCGCACTCGCCGCCAGCTGACCGGAGTACGTGAACGCCGCCGGCAGCACCAGCGTATCGACCATCTCGAGGAGCGTGTGCATCTCGATCAGCATGTCCTTGATGTACCGCTCCATGCGCACGTGATAGCGCGACTCGAGCTCCTCCTTCGTCAGAACACCGAGCTTCGTCAGCAGCGAGCGGGACTGCCGCGTCACCAGCTGAGCGAGCGCTTCCGGCGTGCGGCGGTAGTTCGGCAGCCCGCGCTTCTCGGCCTCCTTCACCCACTCCTCGGAATAGTTGTTCCCCTCGAAGCGAACCGGCGTCGATTCCTTGAACGACTCCTTCACGACCTTGAGCACCGCATCGTCCACGGACTTCGTCTTCTTGAGCTCGGCCTTGAGCGCCTCGGTGATCTCGCCCAACCCGTCCGCGACGGCGGCGTTGAGCAGCGTGACCGGGAACGCGATCGACTGCGACGAGCCCACGGCGCGGAACTCGAACTTGTTTCCGGTGAACGCGAAGGGCGACGTCCGATTGCGATCGGTGTTGTCCTTCTCGATGTCGGGCAGCTTGGCCACGCCGAGCTTGATGAGCTGCTGCTCGGCACCGCGGCTCGCTTCCTTGCCGGCAATGATGTTGTCGATGAGCGTCGTCAGCATGTCGCCCATGAACACCGAGATGATCGCGGGCGGCGCTTCGTTCGCGCCGAGGCGATGCTCGTTGCCCGATGTCCCGATGCCGGCGCGAAGCAGGCCACTGTGCTTGTGCACGCCGCGCAGCACCGCCGCCAGGAAGACGAGGAAGCGGACGTTCTGATGCGGTGTCTTCCCGGGCTTGAGCAGGTTGAGGCCGTCGAGCTCGTTGTCCGCGGTGATCGACATCGACCAGTTGCAGTGCTTGCCCGATCCGTTGATGCCGGCGAACGGCTTCTCGTGGAGGAGCGCCTGGAGCCCGTGACGAAGCGCGACGCGACGCAGCGTCGCCATGACCATCTGGTTGTGGTCGACGCCGAGGTCGGTCTCCTCGAAGCGCGGCGCCATCTCGAACTGCGATGGCGCGACCTCGTTATGCCGCGTCACGATCGGTACGCCGAGCTTGTACAGCTCGTTCTCCACCTCGGCAATGCACGCCTGGATGCGCTCCGGGATCCCGCCGAAGTAGTGGTCCTCGAGCTGCTGGCCGCGCGGCGGGGGCGCACCAATGAGCGTGCGCCCCGCCATCACGAGATCGGGACGCATCGCGACATAGCTCCGGTCGATCAGGAAATACTCCTGCTCGGGACCGAGCGTGGTGTAGACACGCTGCACCCCCTTGTCGCCTAACATCTCCAGCAGCTCGATGGCGCGATCGGAAAGCACGTCGGAGCTGCGGAGCAACGGCGTCATCTCGTCGAGCGCCTCGCCGTTGTATCCGATGAATACCGACGGGATGCACAGCGTGCGGACGCCGCCGATCTCGTGAATAAAGACGGGGCTCGCCGGATTCCACGCGGTGTAGCCGCGGGCCTCCCAGGTCGCGCGAAGCCCGCCCGATGGGAAGCTCGACGCGTCGGGCTCGCTCTGGATGAGCTGCGACGCCGAGAACGACTCCATGGGCTGCTGGTTCTCATCGAACGAGAGGAAGGCGTCGTGCTTCTCGGCAGTGAGGCCGGTCTGCGGCTGAAACCAGTGCGTGAAGTGCGTTACGCCGTGAGTGACCGCCCACTGCTTGATGACCTGGGCGACGACTGGGGCGATCTCGAGGTCGAGCTTCTTTCCGAGACGGACGGATGCAAGGAGCTTCTGATAGACGTGACTGGGCAGCTTGTCACGCATCTGCCGGGCACCGAAGGTATTGCACCCGAAGAAGGCCGAGGTCGGTAAATGAGCGCCGTTCGTTTGAGCCGTGCCGTTAGGTGAGGCGGTGGTGCGGGCGGTGCGCCCCGCGATCTCCTGAAGGATAGTGCGGCGAGAGGTGGCAACGGACGGGGGCATTTGACTTGGGGCTCCGGTTCAGGTTGAGGCGGAGGGTCGTGCGAATTCAGCAATTTACACGGCTAGTTAGCGAAATCCAGGCCAAGAATTTGCCGGTTTGACCACCCGTCAGTGCAGAAAACGCACGATTACGAGCACAGATGCTTGTTGGTACCGCTGCATCGACGCCACAGCCGGTGATGTCGCCCATGAGACGGCGCAAATGAAGGGACTCCAATCCCTTAGCAAACGTGACGACCCCCGGCGGGGGTGCGTCTGGAGACTGTGGCCGAGTGCCTCCGGAAAAATGGCCAATGCTGCCCCGTGAGGCTATCCGCTGATAACAAAAGGACTTCCCGCAAATGAACCGCCTGTTCGCTCCCATTCTGCTGGCCCTCGTGTTCGTCGCGGCAGGAAGCAACGTCAGCGAGGCGCAGCAGGTCGTGACCGCGGATGGAAAGCAGTTTTCCACTACTGAGATGCGAATCTCCTATCAGGATACCGTGGTCTTCATGAATTACGACGCGGTTCCGCACCAGGTCTTCTCGAGCTCGAACGGGCTGCGCTTCAACCTGAAGCGTCTGCTGCCCGGCTCCGGGGGCGCGGTTCGGTTCGCCAAGCGTGGCGTGGCGGAAGTGCGGTGCGCGATCCATCGCGACATGCGCATGAAAATCATCGTCGAGTAGGGCGACGATGGCGCACGACGCCACCTTTTCCGTAAAGGCGGCAGACCGACTTCGCGACCTCCCTCTCGTCGCAAAGCTCTCCCTCACGATGGCGGCGCTTCTGCTGTCGCTCGCGGGGGTGATCGGCATGACGATGGTAAGCACGCGGGCGAGCATTGCGCGGCACACGCGTGAGCTGGTGGACGCGCGCCGGGTCAAGGAGATGGCGATCCTGTCTCTGGCGCTCCTGCGCTCCCAGGACGACATGTCCAAGGCAATGCTGCTCGACCCCGCCCGCATGGACTCGTTAGGGGTGGCGAAGGTCGAGGCCTTCGACCAAGCGACCGCGCTCCTCAAGCGCATGGACTCGCTCTCCACGTCGGCGGATCTTCGCCGTCTCACCAACAACATGCGGCAGGTGGATGAGCAGCAGCTTCGCGCGATGGATACGCGCATTCTGGAGCTCACGGCAGTGGGAGACGCCCGGGCGGCTACCCGTCTGTATTTCGAGGAGTACGAGCCGGTTCGCGCTCAGTACGAGGCGCTCGTCGGCCAGCTCGGCGACGTAGCCGAGGCGCATGCCGAGGAAGCGGCGCGGCGTGTGGCGTCCGCGAACCGCCGCGCGCTGGTCTACATCTCGATCGCGCTCGTCATCGGTGTCATCGTCGTCTCGATGGCGCTGTACGGTGTCGCGCAGAAGATGGGCACCAAGCTGCGAGAGGCCGTCGATCTCATGGACATGGTCGCGCGCGGGAACCTCACGCGCGCGGTGGAAGTGGATGGACACGATGAGACCGGCCGTATGGCGGCGTCGGTCAACGCGATGGTGCGCGACCTCCGCCGCATGATCGGCGAGATCAAGTCGACGAGTACGCGGCTGGTCACCAGCAGCGGTGAGATCTCGAACGCGGCGGACGAGTCGTCGAGCGCGGTGGTGACGTTAGGCGAGGCGATCGACCAGATCAGCGCCGGCGCGCAGGAGCAGGCGACGGTCACCAACGAGACGGTCGGCGTCGTGAAGCAGATGGCCGCGTCGATCGAGGCCGTCGTGCAGCAGGCCGCGGAAATGGCCAAGGCCGGGAACCACACCGTTCACGTCGCGCGACGCGGAAGCGAGACGGTCCGCTCGGCCATCCAGGGGCTGGAATCCACCCGGACGACCGTGCTCGAGGCCGCGGCCCGGGTGAAGGAGCTGGCCGAGCACTCGGCGAGAATCGGCGACATCAACAAAACCGTCTCGTCGATCGCCGACCAGTGCAACCTGCTGGCGCTGAATGCCTCCATCGAAGCGGCGCGGGCGGGCGAGCATGGCGCGGCCTTTCGCATCGTCGCCGAGGAGATTCGCGATCTGGCGAACGAGTCGATGGCGTCGTCGGGGCGCATCGGCCAGCTGGTCGCGGCGGTGCAGGCTGGAATGGCCGACGTGATCGAGGCAATGCGGGTGGGGACGACGAACGCCGACGAGGGAGCGCAGCAGGCGCGAGCGGCGGAGGAGAGCCTCGATGAAATCCTGAGGACGCTCGAGGGGACGAACGGCGAGCTGCAGCGAATCGCCGAGCATGCGCATCTGGTGACGGACGATGTCGGCCGCGTGGCGTCGATGGTGGAATCGGTGGCGGCGGTGGCGCAGCAGAGCGCGGCGTCGGCGGAGGAAATGTCGGCGCAGAGTGTTCAGGTGGCGGAGGCGATCACGCGGATTGCCAGGATCTCGTCGAGTGGGGAGGTTGGAGGGGAGAGGGAAGAGACGCTCCCGGTGATGGCTCGGAAGCTCGATCGGCTCATTGCTGGGTTTGAGGTTTGAGGTTTGAGGTTTGAGGGAGGAGGGAGAGGGGTGAGGGAAGAGTGAACGAGGTTGGAGCCACTTCAGGGAAGAGGGAAGACGGGAAGAGGGAAGCGGGACGCCTCAGCCTCCGAGACGCCTGCGAAGTACCGTTAACATTCGGCTTATTTCATCGCATAACGACAGCGCGTGGGTGATTCGCGAGTTGTCGGCGAACTCGAGGCGGCTGGCGAGCTCGAGGTGGGTCTGGACTTCCATCAGTGATCCTCTCGCGACCGCGAGGTGGCGGAGGTAGTCGCCGCGGTGCCGGCGGCCGTTTCCTTCCGCGATATTCGACGGAATTGACATCGCTGCGCGGCGGAGCTGATCCGCCAGACCAGCGGTCCCCCTCTGAGGAAAGGTCGCGGCGATTGTGTGAGCGGCTTCGGCCAGCTGCATCGCCCGTTGCCATACGATGAGATCGCGATAGTCCCGTATCCTTGCCATGGCATAACGTGCATCCATCGTCCGGATTGACCTCATCGTCCGAGCGCCGCGATCATCAACCAACACCCTCTTCCCCCTTCCCGCTTTCCGCTTCCCTGGGGTGGCTCCAACCTCGTTCACTCTTCCCTCACCCCTCTCTCTCTTCCCTCCAACCTCACCCCTCGGCAGTTTCGAGAGAGACAAGCCGAACCCGGGAGAACCAGATGCGACTCCGCGCCACCCTCATACTCGCTTCCAGCCTCGCCTTTATCTCCACCCTCGGGGCCCAGCAGCTCCAATACCCCGAATCGAAAAAGGGCGATGTCGTAGACCAATATCAGGATGTCTCCGTCCCCGATCCCTATCGATGGATGGAGAACCTCGGCAGCGCCGAAACCGTTGCCTGGATCAAGGCGCAGAACGCGGTGAGCGGCTCGTATCTCGAGAAGCTGCCGCATCGTGAGGCGCTGAGGAAGCGCATCACCGAGCTCTGGGACTACCCCAAGGTTACCCTGCCCTTCCGGGAAGCCGGACGTCTCTTCTATCGAAAGAACAGCGGGCTCCAGCGTCAGTCCGTGCTATTCATGCGGCGGTCGCTGAATGGACCGGCACGGGTGGTTCTCGATCCGAACAAGATGTTCCCGGATGGATCGACGGCGCTCGCCACCTATGCACCATCGCCCGACGGAAAGCTGATGATGTACGCAGTCTCGGAAGGTGGCGCGGACTGGCAGACGTTGCGCGTGCGGGACCTGACGAAGCTGACCGACCTGCGAGACAACGTGCGATGGGTTCGCTTTTCCGCGGTGGAGTGGACGAAGGACGGCAAGGGTTTCTTCTACTCGCGGTACCCGGAACCGCCACAGGGGAAAAAGCTCGAAGCCGCGCTCACCGGGCATGCGCTGTACTACCATCGTATCGGCACGCCGCAGTCGCAGGATCAGCTGATCTACCAGCGGAAGGATCTGCCGGGCCGGCTCGCAATCGGTGACGTCTCCGAAGACGGCCGATATCTCGTGATCTACGTGTACCGCGGCGCCGATCCACGAAACATGCTCTATGTGAAGACACTCGGCGACCCGATGGAGCCGAACATCGGCGCGCCGGTGAAGCCGCTGTCAGAGAGCGACGACGCAGAGTACACGTACGTCGGGAATGCCGGGACGACGTTTTTCATTCGCACGGACAAGGATGCGCCGAATCGCAAGATCATATCGTTGGATGTGCGCGATCCGGCGCCAGAGCAATGGCGGACGATCATCCCGGAGTCGAAGAACGCCATCGAGGATCAGACGATGACCGGGGGCCGCCTCGCGGTGCACTATCTCGTCGATGTGCAGAGCGAGGTGAAGCTGTTCGATCTCAACGGGAGAGAGACGGAGACCATCGCGCTTCCCAGCGTCGGATCGGTCGCCGGCCTCTCCGGGCGCTTCGATTCGCCGGAGCTTTTCTACGGGTTCACCTCACCGCTCTATCCGGCGACGGTTTTCCGCTACGATCGGCTGACGAAAAAGAGCACTCCGTTCGAGGCGGCGAGCCCCAAATTCGACCCCGCCGTCTACGAGACGAAGCAGCTATGGGCGACGTCGAAGGATGGGACGCGAATTCCGTTCTTCGTCACGGCGCGAAAGGGACTCACGCTCGATGGCGGCAACCCGACCTTGCTTTATGGGTACGGTGGGTTCTCGATCACCACCGCGCCGTCGTATCGCCCGGACGTGCCGGCGTGGCTGGAGTTAGGCGGTGTCTACGTGACGGCGAACATGCGCGGCGGCGGCGAGTACGGGGAGGCGTGGCACAAGGCCGGCATGCTCGAGAAAAAGCAGAACGTGTTCGACGATTTCATCGCCGTCGCGGAAGCGCTCGTTCGCGAGCGCTACACGTCCCCTCAGCATCTCGCGATCATGGGCGGATCGAACGGCGGCCTGCTGGTGGGAGCGGCGATGACGCAACGTCCCGAGCTGTTCGCCGTCGCACTACCGGCGGTCGGCGTGCTCGACATGCTGCGCTACGACAAGTTCACCGGCGGCGCCCTCTGGGTGAGCGAGTACGGCTCTCCCACGGATTCTGCCGCGTTCAGGTATCTGCGCGCCTACTCCCCGCTGCATAACGTGCGCGCGGGGGCCTGCTATCCAGCGACTCTGATCACGACGTCCGATCACGACGACCGGGTGGTGCCGAGTCACTCGTACAAGTTCGCGGCGACGCTTCAGGCGGCGCAGGGATGCGAAAAGCCCATTTTGCTTCGCGTCGAGACGATGGCCTCCCACGGCTATCGGCCGACCGACAAGCGCATCGCGGAGCTTGCGGATCAGTGGGCGTTTACCGCCACAAACACCGGCATGAAGACGGGAGAGGCGACACCGTAAGACTCAACGATTCAATGAGGACGAAGGACCGAGGAATTTGATTGAAGGGGTCATCCAACGAATTCCTCGGTCCTCAGCCTTCGTTCCTCATCGCTTGTAGCTATACCGCCAGGCTTTGACGTCGAACTGGTACATCTCTTCCGTGGCGCCGTCGGCCTTCATTTTCGCGGTGACTTCCTTCGATATCACGAGCGACATCGGCACCAGCGTCTCCGGCCGCGCCACCAGTGAGATGACGTTCTCGATGTCGAATTGGGCGAAGTTGAGCTCCTTCGCGACGTCGGGCATCAGCCTGCCGACGAAGCGGTCGAGGAATTGACGTAACGCCGCGCTGTCCGGCTTCGACACCATTTGGAGCTCGACGCAATCGCGAGCGTTCGGCGCGGCAATCGAGTCGCAGGAGAGGCGCCGGACAACGCCGAATTCGTACCGGAACTTGATCGTGGCGCCCTGCAGGATGGGGATCGGCTCCTCGCCTTCGCTCCCATAGGCCTCGCCCACCTCGAGCTCGGCGCCTGCCCAGGTTCCCACGAGCGCGTTCCACTCCTGTGCAACGGTGGACGCGAGCACCGCATCGGAGCCCAGAGCCTGTAGCATCTGCCTCGCCTCGGGTGTCACGGAGGCGCTGCCCACGGCCGTCTTCACCAGGCTGTCGATGAACGCCCGCAACGTGGCCGTCGACTCGAGCCGAGCGAACTCGCCGGCGGCTGTCACTCGATAGGCGGGGATGAGAGCGCCAAGCCGGTCGGTGAGCGATGCGAGCTCCTGACGGGCCGACAACGGGGCTCCCTCGGGGGTCTGAAAGTCATCGAACGCGATGATGTATTCGTTTCCCGTTCGCTGCGCGGTCATGCGGTACGAGATCTCGACGTTGCTGGTGTCGGATCTCGTGCCGGTGTTTCGCTCGCGGTACTTCTGGGCCTCCACGCGCGCCATCATCTTCTCGGGCCAGGCGAAGGTGAGCTTCGCGATGTCGGGGGTCTGTGCCTCGAGCGCGAGCGGGGTGAGGGTGAGGAGGAGAGCGAGGCGGCGCGTCATGAGGCTACGGTACTGTGCTTACGGAGGGGGTGCCAGAGGCCGGCGGGGCCCCACGAAAGCCGAAGTGTTCAGGCGGCAGTCCCCAGCGCTCGCCCGACGCTGGCCGCGAGATGCTCCATCGAGAACGGCTTTTGTAGAAACGGGAGTCCGTCCTCGCGCTGCACCTCGTCGGCTACCGCATCGTGCCCCGACATGAGCAGGAGACGCACGCTCGGCTGCTCGATCGAGAGCCGGATCGCGAGCTCACGTCCGCTCATTCCCGGCATCACGATGTCGGTGATGACGAGATGGATTGGCTCGCCCGTTCCCTCGATCACCCCGAACGCCGCATCGGCACTATCGGCCTCGAGCACGCGGTGTCCGAGCCGCTCGAGCGCGCGACGGGTGAAGGCACGTACGCCGGCATCGTCTTCGACGATGAGAATCGTCGCCGAGAGACCGCTGGCGGAAGTCCAGGACGGAGCCGGATCAGCACCGGGAGACGTGACGACGGGAAGGATGTCGCCGAGCAGCTGCGCGGAATCAGCGAGCCGTTCGCGATCGCGCTCCGTCCATGTGCGTGGCACCGTGTCACCGATCCAGAGCGCACCTGGCGCGCCGGCAACATCCAAGGCCACCGCACCGAAGGCGATCACACCGTCCGGGACTTTCGTCTCGTGAAGAGCGTGCGTGAGACGCAGATCGGAGACGAAGACGGGGCGTCTCGTGTCGAGCACCGTGCGAGAGGTCGACCGGGCACGCCGGAGGCTGCGTCGCGTGACCGTACCATCGGGAGCGAGGTTCATCTCGCTGACGTACGCGTCCCCGTCCCCGAGCACGAGCCCAGATGCCGGCACGCAGAAGAGCCGCGCCGCCGCGCGACACACACGCGGCCAGCCGTCGCCCGAGTCGTTGCCGTGCTGTGGGGAAGTGAGGGAACTCGCCACTCGCGGCCCTGATTCTGATTGTGGAAACGACGAGGTGAGCCTTCCTGATGAGACGGGCGCGGCGCGAGCGCGGTCACCCGAGCGAGCGCCGAATTCGCGCGTGTCACCGAAAGGCGAATGAACGCCCTCTCATGGGCAGATGGCGGGTGGGTCACTAGCTTTCGGTCAACGGTGGGGCGTAGCTGAGCTGGCAAAGCGCCGGACTGTTAATCCGGAGACCGGTGGTTCGAATCCACCCGCCCCAGTGGTTGTACCATTACGCGAAGAGGTTGCCGTTGATGAATTGCTTTCGGGCTGGGGCGCGCACCCTCCGCGGCTTCGCTGGAGTGGGGGCGCTGTTCGTATCGGCGGTTCCCGCTTGGGCGCAGACCGACTACTACAACACCGATGCCGGGCGCCCCCTCCAGGTCGAGGATGCGTATCCGGTGGAGCGCCGCGGGTTCGAGGTGCAGGCGGCGCCGCTTCGGTTGGCGCGGAGCCGCGGCGGGGTCTACGAGTGGGGAATCGAACCGGAGATCGCGTTCGGTGTGGCGCCCCGCACGCAGATCGAGGTCAGCGCGCCGCTCGCCTTCATCGACGCCGGCGACGCTCAGACAGGCGGCCTTTCCGGTCTCGAGCTCTCCGCGCTGCGGAACCTGAACGCGGAAACGAGCATACCTGCGTTCGCGATCGGTGCGCATGTTCTGCTGCCCGTGGGCAACCTCGGCCCCGACGAGACGTATGCGTCGGTGAAGGGCATCATGACGCGCACGTTCACGTGGGCGCGTTTCCATGTGAACGCGGAGTACACGTTCGGCTCCGATCGGCCCGGGGCGGCTGGCGCAGCGGAGCTGTCGCGATGGATGACGGGTATCGCGGTGGATCGTGCGTTTCCGTTGCACTCGCTGCTCATCGGGGCCGAGCTGTTCGCCCGTGAGCCGATCGTGAGCGAGGTGGACGTGGAGTGGGATACGGCGGTCGGGCTCCGGTACCAGCTCACGACGCGCTTCAACATCGATGGTGGAATCGGCCGGCACCTAACGGGTGACGACCGCGCCTGGTACCTCACGTTCGGCACGGCGTACGCGTTCGGGCTTCCGTGGCACCGGCGATGAACGCACCCAGATCCCGCGCACGCCGCTGGTACCTTCGCGGCGTCGGCATCGTACTGGTCGTTGCGGGCGCATCACTCGCATCGTCGTGCGCGCAATGGTCGACCACCTACGACCAGTTCTATCTCCAGGCCAGCCACAACTGGCAATTCAGGCATCGGTATCAGTCGGCGGACCGGCTCTTCAACGCGTTCGACTTCGGCCACGCCATTCTTTACGAAACGCTCTGGACCAAACCCGACGCGAACGCCGCGGAGCTCGAGACCAAGTGGTACGGACGGTTGACGGAGTCGATCCTCGTGCGTCCGCCGCGTCTTCCGCTCGAGGAAGCCGCGATCGAGATCGCCTACGCGAAGCTAGCGCCGGAAGCGAAGGCAATGTTCGATTGGGCGCACATCCTCCATCGCCAGATCTACGATGTGCTGGCGGACGAGCGGCTGTCGCAGGCGGCGAAGGATGCGGAAATCACCCGCCTCGTCGCCTACTACCGGACGCGCGACGACCTCGCCTTCAGCTCTCGCCCGAAGTCGATGGCGCTGATGCAGGAGCAGCCCTATTCACTCGCTTTTCGTCAGCGCTATCCGAAATTCAACGGGCTGATCTGGGCGTATCACTGGCTTCAGGTTGGCCTTTACGAGCCGCTCCTCACGAGTCCGTCCTCCGACGCGAGGCAGTCGCGGGTGCGCGCGACGGTCGCCCGGTTCTGGCAGATGCTGGAGGACCCGCCGCGCACCATGCCTCACGTGATGCCAATGACCTCGGTGGTCGCTCCGACCTTTACGGCGCGCTACCCCGACGCCGCCGTGATCTTCGACAACCTGCACTCGATGCACGATGTCGTGTCGGACATTCTCGCGAACCCCGCTGTGCCGCGCGAGCGGAAGCGCGCGGAGCTCTTGATGGCGGCGCGTCGCTTTCGCGACGACTCGTCGTACGTGATGTCGCTCGACGCCTGGCGGGCAATGGCGCATCACATGGGCGTCGAGAACATGGGTGGGCCGGCGACGGACTTTCTCCCGGTGCTCCCGACCCCCACGGTCACCTACGGGGCAGTGATGACGCACGATGATCGCACCGGCGAAATGACCGGCTTCAAGTACGGGGGTGCTGCCCCACGCCGGAGTCGGCCGCTCATCACGCCAGCTCCAACTCGTGAGGCCCCCAAGGATTCGGCCGCTGACCCTCATCGTGGGCACGCGCCGCCCAAGCCGTAACCGCGCACTCCACACTCCGCCCTCGAGGCATATTTGTGATAGGCAAAATGATGAAACCGGCCGCGCGCATCATGACCCTTGGCGTCGCGCTCGCGGCGGCGTTGCTCACGCTGAACCTGTCGGCGGACGCGCGCGCCGACCAAAGTGGCGATGGTCAACGCGCCGCTCGGGCGCTCACCGATTCGAGCGATGTCGCCGCGGTCGTCACGCGACATCACGCCGCACTTGCCTCGGGCGACAGCGCCGCCGCTCTCGCACTCCTCACCGACGATGCGGTGATCCTCGAGAGTGGTGGCATCGAGACGCGCGCCGAGTACCGCTCGCACCACCTGCAGGCCGACGTGGCGTTCGCGCGGGCGGTGAAGACCGAACGGAGCCCCATTCGTGTCGTCGTCCGGGGTGACGTCGCGTGGGCGTCGTCGACGAGCGTCGCACAGGGCGAGTTCCGCGGGAGGGCGATCAACTCGGTGGGCGCCGAGCTCATGGTGCTGGTACGCGACTCGGGCGGGTGGAAGATCAGCGCCATTCACTGGTCTTCGCGCAACCGCAGAGGCTGACCGTTTCGACCGCGCCTTCCGGTACAAGCGATGGCTGATCACGCACATCACGCCGGGCACGGATCGCACGGCGGCCCGAGTCAGAGCCACGACGCGTCGCACGCGGGGCATCACGGTCCCGCGCCCACGAAGCCGGATGCGCACGAGGGACACCGGGCGCACGAGGGACACGAGGCGCACGAGGGACACGGGGCGCACGATGGTCATGACAAGCACGCTGGCCACAGCGTGGCGATGTTCCGTGACAAATTCTGGATATCGCTGCTCCTGACGCTGCCGACGCTCGTCTGGGGACACATGCTCCAGAACGCCCTCGGCTACACGGCACCGCATTTCCGCGGGTCGCATTGGATTCCGCCGCTGTTCGGGACGGCGGTGTTCGTCTACGGTGGATGGGTCTTCATCCAGGGCGCTGTCCGGGAATTGAAGGCCAGGCTCCCGGGGATGATGACGCTCATCTCGCTCGCCATCACCGTCGCGTTCGTCTTCAGCGCCGCCGTGACGCTCGGCTTTCAGGGGATGCCGCTCTGGGAAGAATTGGCGACGCTGGTGACGATCATGCTGCTCGGTCACTGGATCGAGATGCGATCGATCTCGCAGGCGCAGGGCGCGCTCAAGGAGCTGGTCAAGCTCCTGCCGAGCACGGCGACGCGCCTCGTCGGCGAGCAGAGCGAGGAGGTGCCGATCGATCAGCTTCGCGACGGAGATCTCGTGCTGGTGCGGCCCGGCGGGAGCATCCCCGCCGATGGACTCGTGAGGCAGGGGAAGAGCGCCGTGAACGAGTCGATGATCACGGGCGAGTCCGTCCCGGTCGAGAAGAGCGAGGGCGCGAAGGTGATCGCCGGAACGGTGAATGGCTCGGGTTCACTGCGAGTCGAGGTCACCGGAACGGGTGAGCGCACGGCCCTCGCGGGCATCATGCGGCTGGTCGAGCAGGCACAGAGCTCCCGATCGCGCGCTCAGGCGCTGGCTGACCGTGCGGCGTTCTTTCTGACGATCGCCGCTCTCGTCGCGGGTGTCATTACGCTCGTCGTGTGGCTCATCCTTCGCCCGGATGATGTCGCGTTCGCGGTGGAGCGAGTCGTCACGGTCCTCGTGATCGCCTGTCCGCACGCGTTAGGCCTGGCGATTCCCCTCGTCATCGCCATCTCGACGACGCTCGGCGCCCGCGGCGGCCTGCTCGTGCGTGATCGCCGGGGCCTCGAGGAAGCGCGCAACATCACGTCCGTGGTTTTCGACAAGACGGGAACGCTGACGAAAGGCGAGTTCGGCGTCGTGGATGTGGTCACCGACGGCGCGCTCACGCAGGAAGAGGCTCTGCGGCTGGCCGCCGCGATCGAGGCGGATTCGGAGCACACGATCGCGCAGGGAATTGTGCGGAGCGCGAAGGAGCGTGGCATCACGGTGACCGCGGCATCGGCGTTTCAGGCGCTGCCGGGCAAGGGAGTGCAGGCGCGCGTCGATGGCCGCGAGCTGTACATCGGTGGCCCGGCGCTGCTGAAGTCGTTGTCGCTCGAGATCCCGCAGGCCCTTCGTGAGGCGACCGAGCGCGCGGCAGGCCGCGGACAAGCTTCCATCTACCTGACCGACAATCGGCAGGTGCTGGCTGTGTTCGCGCTCGCCGATGTCATTCGGCCCGAATCGAAGGAGGC
>DASTYE010000148.1:0-9803 GCA_035765135.1 Gemmatimonadaceae bacterium
TGGTCGCGGCGCCTTCGCGCCTGGGTGGGAACCCGCCGCACGCGATGGTCCGCTCTGCGTCCGCACCGCGACACCGACGTAGCTCCGGCCTAAGGTCTCCGGCCGATGTCACAGGGTGGTGTCTATGGGTATGGAGGCGCACGGGAAAGCGATGTCGCCCATCCTGCGCGCGCCTCGGGTCCGGCGAGGAGAAACGTGAAGCGTGACAGCGGAGCGGGGGGGACGGGGTGACGACATACGCCGTGCGGCGCGATATCGGCGGCTCGAGATCAGCCAGATCGTCGAGCTGGTTCGGGCCGGCGACTACTTCGCGCTGGTGGAGTTTGTGGCGCGACACCGTGGGTTGCTCATGAGCCATGCAGAAAGGTTTGGGCTCGCGGTCGAGGATGCCCAAGCCGTGGCGACCGAGGTGTTGCACGACGTGGCGATCGAGCTCATCGAGCATCCGGCTCTACTGCCACGGTCAATGGATGGATACGTCGTTCGGTGTTTTCGCAATCGCGTCCTGAATTCGGTGCGCGATGCGGCACGGCGCGGCGATCCGGATCCTGGCACAGCCGACTCGGATGCGGATGGTGTGCCTAACGCGGGAGCTAACAGCGCTTGTTCTCAGGCGATGCGGCGCTCGGCGGCAGGTCCGGAATGGGAGCCAGCCGCCCTGAGTCCCGTGCTCGAGCGCCTTGCAGTGATACTCGACGAGAGTCTCAGCGAGGCGGAGCGTCATCTCCTTGCCTGGGTAAGTGAGTACGTCCCGCAGAGCGAGATTGCCGCCTGGCTTGGCGTCACCCACGCCGCGGCGCGGAAGCAGCTCGAGCGGTTACGTCGGCGGCTGGCGGCGGCAGCAAGGGTGCACGCCGAATCACTCCCGCCCCAGGAGCGTGTCGAGCTGCTGCGATTCTTCCGACGGTTTGATGCCGTGATTGATGACATCGGGAGGAGGAGCGATCGGAGGGTTTCGGGAGATGCCTGACGAGCACAGCTCGCGAGCACATCGACGAACATCCCGCTCGGCGGCCGGGCCATTCCCCCACCTCGATCTCGACGGACTCGGAATCGAGGAGCGTGAGCAGGCCGAGTTCGAGCGCGACCGGCTGGTGGAGCTTGCGGCGCGGATGGAGATGCGCCGCGCCGACTCGCCGTTCTACGAGGACGATCGCTTCAGTGCCTGGCTCGGACGCGAAATGAGAGCGCGCCGCGCCACGGGGGGGCGCCGTGAAGCTGTGGAAAACCACGAGATGGCCCGCCTGCTCTGGGAGCGCATTGCCGTGAGATGGATAGCGCGGGCGGGCCCGTCGCCCGTCGCGCGGCCAGCGCTCGTGGACAGTCCGATGCTTGTCGCCGTCGAGGAGGCGCAGCGCCATGGATGCGCTCCGCAGTGGGACCTCGCCGTCGCGGCTGGAGCTGGGCGCGCGCTCTGGGAGGAACCGTGCGAGTGCTGGGTGACGCTGCCACCGGGGACGCCACCGGGTCGCTACGTCGCGCTCCGCGTGGCCGGGGACAGCATGGCGCCGGCAATCCATTCGGGTGATGTGATCGTCGTGCGTCTTGGCGGGGAACTCGTGCGCGGCTCATTCGTAGTCGCGCGTAGCAGCGAGGATGGCTACGTGGTGAAGCGCGTGGGGCGTGCGGAGCGGGAGCGCGTCGAGCTGGAATCGATCAACCCGGACTATGCGTCGATCCCGATACCTCGCGAATCATCACGCGTCCTTGGCACCGTGATCATGCGGTGGTGCGACCACTGCACGCCGACAGCGGAATCGCTCGAGCGCCATTCATAGAAGACTTGTCCAGTTGCTCACGGGCCCGGCCGTTAGGCGGCCGGGCCCGTCGTGCATCCAGACTCGTCGGTCGATGTCACAGGGTGGTGTCTAGGGAGTAGCGGATCGAGAGCGGTTCTCGGCCCGCTTCAACTCCTCACCGGAGGTTACGGTGAATGACCCTACCCACGCGCACCGGCTCCTGCTCGGTCTTGCATTCGCGTCAGGCGCGGCGAGCGCTTCGAGTGTTGGCGCGCAGCAGCCCCCGCCCGTTCCTCCCGCAAGCCAAGCCCCGCCGTCCGCGCCTGCGGCGCAACTCCCGGCGTATCGCTCGCCGATGATCGCCCTGGTTCAGCCGACGAGCGGTGCACCACTCCAGCAGGATCGGCCGGTGGTGGTGTTCCGCTTCGCGCAGGGCGAGGCGAGCGATCCCATTGACACGCGCAGCTTCGCGGTGGCGGTGGATGGCCAGGACCGCACGGCCCTCTTCCAGGTCGCAGCGCTCGAAGCGTGGGGCCCGCTTGCGCCGGTGCGCAACGACGGCGGCGACGCCATCGCGCCGGGACCGCACCAGATCGCCGCGCGCATCTGCTCGAGCCGCGGCGCCTGCGGGACGACGAGCGCGACGGTGATGCTCGTGCCACCGGTCGCACGCTCCCTCGAGACGAACACGTCGGAATCCCAACGACGGCCCAGCGTGCTCGATCGGATCATCGCGATCACACGAAAGCTGCTGCAGCCGTGAGGCAACACTCCATGAACTCGAACACACTGAGGACTCCAATAATGTCGCCTCTCCTTTTGCTCGCGCGCCGGCTGTCGGTGTCATTGGCGACGCTGGCAAGCGCGTGCCTGACGAGTGCGGTAGCGTTCGCGCAGATGACCCCGCCGCACGTGTACGTCACGCCGGGCACCCAGGCGACGACCGCGACCCAGATCACCATCACGCTCGGATGGTGTTTTCACGACGGCAACATCGAGGCGGAGCGGCACATCAAGCTCAACAACCAGAGCGTCGCACAGTATTTCACGACAAACACCGATGACTGGTGGCTCCATCCGGAGTGCGAAGCCGGCTGGGAGCAGTCGGTGGGTACTGTGCCCCTTGCTCCCGGCAGCAACTACCTCAACGCGTACATCCTCACGGTCGACAACTACATGAGCTCGGGTGGCACGGCCACGTACGCGCGCCCGCCGATCCGGCACGAGCTGCGAGTCTCGGCCGAGGTGGGGCCCGCCGGAGTCGTCGTGAGCACGCCAGCGACTCACCGCTTCCGAATCTGGAACAGCGGTGAGGCCGGCGTCACCTATTCGATTACCGCGAGCTGTACCGGCGGTGCGACGGGCGCCACCTGCATCCCATCGGCGACGTCGCGGACGATCCCCGCCGGACAAAGCGACACGGTGAGCGTGTCCTACACCGCGAGTGCTACGGCGGGCGTAATCGGCACCGTCGCGCTCCGAGCGGCAGGCAGCGGGCTTTCGGACTCGGCGTGGGCCGACGTCCGTGTCGTGGCCGTCCGTCCGCCGGTTGCCCTGGCCTCAACCTTCTCAGGTTCAACGATCGAGAAGGATCAGTGCCTCCTGTTCTCGCTTGCGGCCGACGTCGCGAGCGAATGCGGCGTCCTGCGCGTCACGCACGGGATGCCGGCGGTGCGGACGGTCGGCAAATCGCGCGCACCCACGCTGGTCTACTACGCCGACCAGACGCTTCCGCCGCGCCTCCCCGTCGATGTCACCTTTCCGAGCGGGACCACCGCGGACTCTGTCGAGCTCATCGTCAGTGAAGACATCACCGGTTACCCCGTGATCTGGCGTCGCGTGTACGCGGGCTCGGCGTTCGTCGCGCTTCGGCCGATGCGGCTCAATGCCGGGCTCGACTCGCTGTTCGCCCGCGGAACGGGACTCTACGGCCTGCGGATCCAGGTCGATCGCTTCAGCGGGGGGAACCGTATCGCGCTGGCGTCTCCAATCACCGGCGAAGTCGCCGTCGTCAACCGCACGGCGAGCGTCTTCGGCCGCGGATGGTGGGTCGCCGGCCTGGAGCGCCTCGCGCTCGGGCAGCCGGGAGGCCGCATCCTGTGGATCGGAGGCGACGGCAGCACGCGCGCCTATTCGGCGGCCGGGCCCAATGCGTGGGTCACAACGTCCGTGGACCGGCCGGACACGCTCAAGCTCGTGGGCGGCCGGTACGTGGGCGCGTACCCCCATGGGGTAAAGGTGTACTTTGACGCGTCGGGCCGGCACGATGAGACGTTCGACCGCCTCGGCCACTCGACTCGCTTCATCTACCGCACGGAGAATGCGCAGGCGCTCGACCGCATCGAGTTGCCGCCACAGGGATCGGGTCTGAGCTATCGGTTCGGCTACGATGGCCTCTGGCGCCTCACGAGCATCATGTCACCCGGCGCGACAGCGGACCGCGTGACGACGGTCTATCCCGGGAGCGTGAGCATCGACTCCATCATTGACCCCGACACGACGAAGGCGAGCTTTCGGTACGCAGCGCCAGGCTCGTGGATGGACCGGCGGACGGATCGGCGCGGCGCGCAGATCGACTTCACGAGGGAACCCGGGTCACCCACGCTCGCCTCGAGCAGCTTGACGCTGCAGAGCGGGCAGGTCATCCAGCACGCATTCCGAACGTCGAACGGTGTCGGAGCTGGGCCGAGCGACGCGCCCGCCTCCGTGGACTCGACGTACTTTCGGCACGACGGGCCGCGCACCGACGTCGCCGACATCTCGGCCTTCTGGCTCAACTCGCTCGGCGCGCCGATACGGATCCTCAACGCCCTCGGGCGCACGACGGCCATCGAGCACCAGAGCGTGGCGTTTCCGGGTCTCGCCACGCGGGTGCGGGCGGCGAGCGGCCTCGTGACGCGTGCCGCCTTCAACGCACGTGGACTCCCCGATAGCGTCATCATCGAGAAGCCACTCGGCGGGACGCAGAATGCCAAGACCACCTACCAGTGGCACCCGGTCTGGGAGTCGCCGACGCAGACGACGTCCCCGACGGGCGTGGTGAGCTTGGCCTGGTACGACGGTGCGACAGGGAACGTGGACTCGGCGGAGACCGGCGGGGCTGCGCGCCGCGTGCGCATTGGCTACAACTCGTCAGGCGCGGCCAAGGGGCTCGTGCGCTGGCTCAGGTCCCCAATGGCGCCGGCCGAGTCCGTGTATTACGACGCGCGCGGTAACGTGTCTCGCGCGAAGAGTCCAATCGGCTTCGTGAGCCTTGCGCTCGCCGATGCGATCGGGCGCGACACCACGGTCTACGCGCCCATCGATAGCGCCACATCGCTCGACAGCGCCAGCGTTCGGTCCACGGCCGGGTGGACGCGGCTCAGCTACGATGTGATGAACCAGCTCACGCGCGAGGTTTCGTTCGGCCCCCCGCGGACGGTCCCGACGGCGCTCAACGGGCCGACGCGGGTCGTGCCCGGCGACAGCGTCATTCTCGAGCACGTCTACGACGACGAGGGCGGCCGGGTAACGACGCGGCGCAAGTTCATCAAGCCTGGCACGTCGTTCTTCACACTGTTGCAGGACGACTGGCACATCGATCGAGCGGGCCGCGTGACCAAGCATCTTTCGCCAAGTGGCGCCGACAGTCTGGAGCACGACCCGGCGGGGAACGTCGTTCGCACGATCACGGCTCGCGGTCACTCGCTCACATCCGTGTACGACGCGTTAGGTCGAGTCGTGCGGCGCGTAGTGCCCGAGGTCGTGTACGCTTCCCAGCCCTGCTGGGGATTCCGCGAGGCCGGCACGTGCAGCTTCTCGTTTCCTACGGTGGGGACGCAGGTGTGCATTCCGGCCGATACGGCTCGGTTCGCGTATGACGCCGCGGGAAACCTGTTGCGCGCAGACAACGGCTCGGCGCGCGTGCGGCGGACGTATTACCCCAGCGGACTCATCGAGCGTGACTCCTTGCGCGTTCGCACCTACTACTCCTCGTTTGCGACCGCATGCGAGGGGCCGGTGCGGGAGGGCGATCGGCCAGCCCCCGTGCTGAGCGATTTCGATCAGCACATCTACGCCCTACGGATGACGTACGATCTGGAAGGACGACGGACGGCGGTAACGCACCCCTCGCAGCTGCGGCCGGGATGGCTCGATCAGACGTACGGCTACAGCCCGACGACGGGAGAGCTGGCGTGGGTCAAGGACGTGTTGGGCAATCAGGTGTCGTTCGCGTACGACTCGGCTGGGCGGCTCACGACGACGACGTTCCCGGGCGCGGTTGGCGACACGCGGGGCTATGACGCCGACGGGCGTCTCCGTGCGCGCAACTCGGACCAGTATTCGCGCGACGTGCGTGGGCGGGTGATCGCGGCCACGCTCGGCACCGCTCAGCAGCCGGTGGGCATTTGGTACTCGGGGCTGGGAGCGGTGGTTGCCGCAAGCGGGCGCACGCCCTCGAGTAGTGCAGGGATGGAGGAATTCACGACCGACGCGATCGGCAACCGGCTCTGGCAGCGGCAGGACATGCTGCATCCGAGTGGGCAGGACCGGAACGGCGAGCGGACGCTCGACATTGCGGGCGAGAAGCTGGTGAGCATCCGCTCGGTGCCGAACCCGAACTACACCTTCGAGCTCGCCGAGGACTACTGGCACGACCTTGCGGGGAACGTCGACCTGAGCTTCAGCACGATCGGCGACGGGTCGAGCGTGGATTACGACCAGGCGAAGAACTACTACGGGGCGGACGGGACGCTCCGGGTCCGGAACCGCCACACCGGGCTGTGGGCGACGTCGAATCCCGGCGGCGTGTTCGAGGAGTATCGGTACGACGCATTAGGGCGACGCGTGCTTGTGCGCTCGCGCGCGACGGGCCCCGGTGCACGCTATTGGCCGACCTCGTGCGCGGCGGAGTGTCTGAGGAGCTACATCGAACGGACAGTGTGGGACGGGGATCAGGTCCTCTACGAGGTGCGCGGGTTGGCGGCCGATAGCGTGCCCGGGTACATGCTCGAGGACGACTACGTCGCGAGCACGACAGCGCAGGAGGATCGTTTCGGGCGGATCGGCTACACGCACGCGTTAGGCATCGACCAGCCGGTGCTCATGGCGCGCATGGGGCTGGCGAGTGGGACGAATCTCATTCTAGCGCTCCACACCGACTGGCAGGACCAGTTTGCCAGCGGCACGCACATGAATGGGTCGGCGTGCGCGAGTCCGAGTTGTCCGGTGGATTGGCCGGCGGCGCGGACGACCGTAGACGGGGACCGTACGGGCACGCCCGCGTCGGTGGCGTGGTTTGGGAATCTCCTCACGCAGAAGACTGATGGGTCGGGGTTGCAGTACATGCGGAATCGGTACTACGATCCGCGGACGGGGCGGTTCACGCAGCCGGATCCGATCGGGCTGGCGGGTGGGCTCAACACATACGGATTCGCGAATGGGAATCCGGTATCCTTCTCAGATCCCTTTGGATTAAGAACGTGCGACCCTCCGGACGATCCATGCCCGGGTGACCAGCTGCGCGCGGAGCTGGATAAGCGGATAGGGGAGGCGATTGCGTGGCTCGCCAACGCTGGAAACAACTTGAAGTCGTTTGTCAAATGGGCCGGGAAAGAAGCCGCAGTTACGTTAGGCATGGCTGCTGTGACGGGTGGTACGAGCGCTGAGGCTCAGGCCGCTGTAAAGCTGTTTCGGGCCGTGGGAATCAGCGAGGCCGACGACATCGCTGCTAAGGGGATCTTTCGGATAGTCGGGAATTCTATGGAAGGTAAGGGCTTCTGGCGGAATGCCGACGACGCTGTAAAGTTTGCTGAAACCGAGCTAGGGAAGAAGATGTACCCGAATGGTTATCGGATTGCGGAAGGCACTTTCTCTGCCGAAACAGCCGCGAGGATGTATCAGTACGCAGGCAGCCTCGACGGAATCGGCCCGGCCGTTTTCGCTAGCCCGCAGCAACTTGTTGGTGCGGCCGCGCGCTTAATACCATGACTAATCCAAAACTTAGGGCCCGAGTGCATTGGCTGTCGCCGACGGAGGGGGGGCGTACTGCACTCCTAACCGGCGACCGATACTCAACAGTATCGCGCTTCCCTGAAGACACCGAATGGCCTCGGGTTGCGTGGAGTGTTTACTTTGCCTTCGACGAGCCGCCCTCCGAACAGGGAAATCCGTCCCTTGGTTGGGTGGAGTTCCTTTCACCCGACGCGCCGCAGGAACGGTTAAGTCCTGGTCGCTCCTTCGATCTCTACGAGGGTGGAAAGCTGGTTGGATCTGTTGAGCTTCTCTCTGACTAGCGCGCTGTGCCAAATAACTAGCGGGGGGTGGTCCGTCGAAGCCCGGTTCCTCGTCGACCGGGCTTCGTGTTAGGCGTTAGGTCCCGTGGTAGGTCAGCTGGCTTTTCGAGTCCGTCGGCGGGTTTCGAGCATCGCGTCGATGAGTTTGAGGTCGGCGGGCGGAAGTTCCTCGATACGGCGCAGGCATTTCAGGAGCCGCGCTGTTTTCAGGGAGGTTTTCGCGGTTAACGGCTTGAGTCCCAGGAGCTCGTCGCTGAGACCTTGAGCGCCCGCGCAAGCGCGACGAGGGGCGAGCCCGGGGGGCTGGGCGTCGGCCATCTCCGAATAGGCGTGCGCTGGGAGACGCTGCCGCCGAGACCGGGCGCGTCGTTCGCTGACGCTCGCTGCGCGTAATGCCAGCATTATGCGCCCGCCCTCGGCCCCGCGCGGCTTGGCCTCTTTGAGGCCTTTACAATAACGGAGCGTTACGCAAACCCGGGCGCGGGCAACGGCCCAGAGTCTCTCGCGCACGCGTCGGCCCCACCCCACCCCTAAAACACGCATCTAGGCAAAACCAGCAAGTATGACCGCATGCCTAACGGGAGCAGCAGCTAAAGCCAGAATCCTCATCAGCTTCGCAGGTCGCTGAGTACGACGGGGCCGCCAACCGGTCCCTTCCACGCAGGAAGACCCGATCGGGCTGGCGGGGGGATTGAACTCGTATGGCTTTGCCAATGGGGACCCCATCACGTATTCCGATCCTTTTGGACTGTGTCCCAAGGATAAGGGTGGGGATGGGAAGACCGAGGTGCTGAGCGATTGTCCTGAAGGGTCCATTGGTTATGATGAATTCCGTAATCCTCCGGGGTTAGAGCAGCCACTCGTTGACCCGGTTGCATTCTTGACCGGGTTTGCAACGGGGTTCTTCAAGGGACTCGGTGCGCGATTCCTCGCAGGCACAGGCAATTCGCTTGTTCGCGCAGAGATCGTCGCGCAGGAAGGTGCCATTGTTGAGATTCTTGGTCAGTCGGGCGCGACGCAGATCCGCGTAATGGCCGAGATGTTACGACATGGCGATGATCTCGTGCTTCGCGGCGCGCACATTGAAGGTGCTGGCGCTGGCACGGTCGGCATTCGGGCACTCATGGAGATCGGCCGAGCGTTCGGCCGGCAGCAAGGCGTCAAGCGGGTAATCGTTGAGGGAGCGCGACGGACGACTGGCGCCCGCCCAGGTAGAATACCGCGGCCTATTGTCATTCCCATTGATTAGCGACCTATGTCACGCGTGATACTTACGAACTGGCGACCCGGATTGCGTAAGGTGTCGTTGAACAAGCTCCTGCAAGATCGTGCCGGTATGAGCCTAACCACGGCGAAGGCCGCAGTCGATCAGCTACTCGAGGGCCGCCCAGTTACGATTGAGGTTGGCTCTCCGGACAGCGCTGTGACGCTCGCCCGAGAGGCGCTGGCGCTCGGCGCCGAGTGTAAAGTAGAATGACCAGAGTACTGCATCATGAAAGCGCGGCGCGAGCATGTCTCGCGCCGCGCTTCGCATACCGTTACAGGACGCGATCGACCGTCGGCGAGCGACACCGTTCGGCCTTTCGGCGGAGGACAGCGAGGGGAGCGACCGTGGGGTCGGCTGGCGCCGATTGGTAGGCGCTCGTGGCGCAAGTGGGTCGAGCCGAGCCTGACCCCAACGATCGCAACGTTCTTCGGTCCACCCGTGCATGACATGGTGCGACTGGCGGGCAGCGCGGGTCTTAACTCGAGCGTCGCGCACACCTCCCGCGCGCTGACCGGGTCGCCG
>DASTYE010000149.1:0-3230 GCA_035765135.1 Gemmatimonadaceae bacterium
CAGCCGCGCGATATCCGAGCAGGAGTACGCGGAGGATCGCTGGACCGGCCGGCACACCGCCCAGAAGAAATCGTCCATCGGCGTCGGTCGTCGCGCGAAGCCCAGTGCCGACGATGAGGACGGTCGCGCCTCTCGCCGGCGTCGCAATACTACTGTCGGCGCCCGCCATGACACGGCCGGCGATGACGCCCGTGCCGGGAGTCTGCGCCGCGAGCAGCGCGGGGAAGGCGCCCATCAGCGCACCGCACGCGGCAAGATGAGCGATCGCTCGAGCTGCTGTGGTCATCTCGTCGATGATAGAGACGGTGCATCGCGAGCGGGAGAGGCGCCGCCCCAAAGACGAGCGCCCTGCGGGCTTGAAGGCTAAGTTGAGCCCAACCCCCACTGGAGGCCGACCATGCTCGCCGCCCTCGTCGCCATCGTCGCCGGTTTGCTCCTCCTCGATGACCGCATCGGCGGAAAGGCCGGCACTCGCGTCATCGGCGCACTCCGACCATTCGAGGTCGTCGTCGGCATTGTCGCGCTCATCCTCGGCGTGCTGAACCTGTTGAGCATCCTCGGCATCACGCTGATTCTGGGCGGGCTCGTCCTCTCGGTCTCCTCGCTTCGAACGGTCCCGCGCGTCGGCGACGACCTCGCGCGCGCGGGAACATCGGTCGGCCGCTACCGCAACATCATCGGCGTTGTAGCGCTCATTATCGGGATCGTGACGCTCGTCCGAATCGTGGTCTAGTCCTCGTCGACTCCGCTGCTGCCAGCTGCCGACGCCGATGCCGGCGCCGGCTCCGACTCGATTTCGCGGACCTCGCACGCACATTCGAACTGGGGCCAGTGCCTCACGTGGATGTCCATGAACCTCGTGGCGAGCTCGATCGCTTCGGCCCGGGATCCCACATCGATCAGCGCGTACCCACCGACGACTTCCTTGGTCTCGGTAAACGGCCCGTCGGTGACGGAGAGCTTCCCGCGCGAGGAACGAATGCGCGTGGCTTCGGCTGTCGGTCGAAGTCCGGCGGTATCGACGAGCACTCCGCTCTTCCGGTGCTCGTTCACGAATTCCCCCATCGCCTCCAACAACGCCTCCGGAATGGGGTCCTCGCGGCGGGTTTCGCCGTGTTCGATGAACAGCAGGTATCGCGGCATTGGAAACCTCCTCGGCGTTCGGAATGGCTGTGCTGATCGTGACCCGCTTTCATCTCTACGTCGAACGAAACGACGGGAAATCGACAACCGTTCCATGCGACGGATCAGGCGGGGGGCGGCCATTCGGCGAGTTCATTCTGACGCGTGCCGCGAGCCTCGATGACGGTCGCAGTCCTCCGATGATGGCCCTCCCAACCTGCCCTGGCACTCTGGGGCATGCCGAGTTGCCACCGCGACCGCCGAGGACCCATCATATGGCCATGCCCGCGACGACCATCTGGACGGCTGACATGGTTCGAGCGCTCCCGGACGACGGGAACCGCTACGAAGTCATCGACGGCGAGCTATTCGTGACGCCGTCGCCCGTCTTGTTACACCAACGCGCCGCCTTTGCCCTCGGCATGCTCTTGTCGGGATACGTCAAGGCACACGCTGTCGGCGATGTTCTCCTCGCGCCGGCGGATGTCCTCTCCGCAAAGCACGTCATGGTCCAGCCCGATGTGTTCGTCGTCCCTTTGATTGAAGGACGCAAGCCGGTGACGTGGCAGGAAGCGGCGAAGCTGCTGCTGGCGGCTGAGATTCTGTCGCCGAGCACTGCGCGCGCCGATCGCCACGTCAAGCGACGGCTCTATCAACGCGAACGTGTGCCGCAGTACTGGATCGTCGACGTCGACGCGCGGCTCATCGAGCGTTGGCGCCCCGAAGACGAACGCCCTGAGATCCTCGCCGAGCAGCTCGAGTGGCGGCCTGATCCCGCGAATCCGCCACTCATCATCGATTTGCCAGCGTACTTCCGCGACGTCACTGGGGAGTAGCCTAACTGCTTTTTTACCGCAGAGGGCGCAAAGAACGCAGAGGACTTCAACTGCCAAGAGCTTTTCCAAAGGCTCCCGCAGTTGGAGTTCCTCTGCGGGCGCTGCGTCCTCTGCGGCAAAACAAGAAAAGCTACGTGGCCTTCCGCCGGCCGCCGCGCACCGCCGGCTCGATCTCAGCCGCGCGCGAGAGCTCCTTGTGGATGCGGGCAACGCGCTCCACCTGGCCCTTCGCCGGGAATCGCTCGTAGAAGCCGTCCGCGCGGAAAGAGCGCACGATCTCCCCCCACGGCGACAGCCGCCGCTCCCAGCGCCTAACGCGCCCATCGGCCGGATCGGCATCGGCGGCGGCGAGGTCGGCACAGACGCGGATCATCGCCTTGATCGTCACCGAGCTCGTCACGAAGTACCCCGGGTCCCCCCACGCATCACCCCACACCTTCTCCGCCGCCTTGAGAAAGTCGCGCACGACCCCATAGAACCGCTCGGCGTGCCGAGCCTCGGTGCCCGCGCGCTCGATGCGCTTCCAGTCGGCAGTCACCCAGCGATGGATCTCGTTGAACAGCTCGGCCTGGAGGATCCACTTCTCCTGGCGGCTGCGCCCGCCTAACCGGTTGATCCGGTAACGGAGCGGAGAGTCGCCCTCGCGGTACAGGAGATCGACGACGCGAGCGGCGAACTTCTTGTCTGCCGCCGCCCACGTCACCTTCTCGTACAGGTCGACGAGATGGCTCCTGTTGATGCGCGTCGGCGTCGAGTTGATGATCACGAACATCTCGGTGGCGAAGTCCTCGCTCTTGCCATCGAAGATCACGCACGGCACGTGGATCGACGCCGCTTCCTCCGGGCGCTCCGACCGATAAAAGTGCAGCGCGGCGAGACGGTGCTGGCCGTCGATGATCAGGAACTTCCCGCGCGGCTCCTGAAGATTGCCCACGTTCTCGAATCGCCCGACGGGCTCGAAGTCGAGACGCTCGCTGGTAAAGAGAAGGACGGCACCGGGAATCGGCGGCTGGCTCACCGCGGTCTCGTAGAAGTTCGTGATCGCGCGAACCTTCGCCCTGGAGAGCTGGCGCTGAAACGCCTTGTCCGAGCGCTCGATGCGAGCGATGAAGCCGGCGATCTCGTCTCCCTCCGGGGGTGTCTCGGGGGCGATCTGCTCCCCTTCGCCGTAGTAGCGGCTGATGAACTGCACCTTGTCGAGGAGGTCGTCGCCGGGATAGGCGACGAAGTAGTAGACGCTGTCCTTCTGCCGCACCTGGGTTGCGAGCACGA
>DASTYE010000150.1:0-7565 GCA_035765135.1 Gemmatimonadaceae bacterium
CGCGGGCTTCTTCCTCGCCGCGGCGTCGATCATCACGCTCGTGCTCGCCCTCCGGCGCCCGCGACGTGCCGCGTGGCGGATTGCCGCGTTCGGTGGGATCGGGCTCGCGCTCGCCAGCTCGCTCTCGGGACACGCCGCCGCTTCAGGCCGATGGACCGTCGTGGCGATCTTCAGCGACACGATTCACATCGTCGCGGCCGCCGGCTGGCTGGGTGCCTTGCTCGCCGTCGTCGTGGCGGGACTGCCGACAGTCGCTGCCATCGCCCCGTTAGGCCGCCGCGCGGCCGTGCGTGAGATGCTGGACGTCTTTTCACCGATGGCGCTCACCTTCGCGGCGACACTGGCGGTAACGGGGGTCATCGCCGCCACGCTTCGGCTCGGCTCGTGGAGCGCGTTCATCGACTCCGACTACGGGCGCGTGCTGCTCTTCAAGTTTGGCGCGATCACGCTCGTTCTCGCCGCCGGCGCGTACAACTGGCTGCGCCTCAAGCCGAAGCTGGACGGCGACCAGATCGGCACGCTTCGCCGAACCGCGACGACCGAGCTCCTGTTAGGCTTCGTCGTGCTCCTCATGACCGCATGGCTCGTCGCCACCCCGCCTCCAGCCCAATAGCGTGACGCAACCGTCCCGGCCAGCCGACGCGCCCACCTGCCCCGCGTGCGACGCCCGCACGGCGTGGTGGGACCTCGGCGACGACACACTCCTTGCCCGCTGCCCCCGCTGCGGTCACATCGTTCGCGACCTCCGGTACTCGAGCGGGCCGGTGCGCGGACACGCATGGGGCGGGAGCGCCGCATTCGACAAGGTTCGCATTGCGCTCACCATGCAGCGCATGCGACCGCTTCTGCCGACCGGGAAACGCGCGCGCATCCTCGAGCTGGGGTTTGGCCGCGGCCTCATGGCGCGCCAGTTCCTCGAGGCTGGACATGAGGTCCACGGAATCGAGGCCGGTATGCTCGACGTGGACATCGATCCCGTCGTGCGCGAGCGAGCGACGCTGCACTTCGGCAGAGCCGAGCATATCGACCTGCCGCGCGACCACTTCGATCTCGTGTACGGTATTCACGTGATCGAGCATCTCGACGACCCGCAGCGAGTCTTCGACAAGCTGGCGGCAGCCCTGGCCCCCGGCGGCCGCTTCTATTTCGTGACGCCGAACGCCGAGTCGATGGGGCTCGAGATCTTCCGCGAGGCGTGGTGGAATCTCGAGGATCCCACGCACCTGAACTTTTTCTCCGGGCGCTCGCTCACGCGGATGCTGGAAAAGGCCGGGTTCCACGATGTGCGCGTCGAGATTCCGGTTCTCGACTCCATCACCATCGAGGCGAACAGCGCCATCAAGCGGCTCCTTCGCGCTTCACGACGCCACGGGATCATGAGCAACCCATTCGTGAAGCTGCTCGATCTCGGGCTGGTCGCGCCGACGCTCGCCGCGCGCGCGGTGGCGCCACGGCTCTCCCCCAGCATCGACGTGCGCGGAACGAAGCGTGGCTAGACGCGAAGACGGAGCGAGTTCGTCACCACGCTTACGGAGCTGAACGCCATCGCCGCGCTGGCGAAGATCGGATTGAGCAGGATGCCGAACGCGGGATAGAGCGCACCGGCCGCGATGGGAATGCCAATCACGTTGTAGACGAACGCCCAGAAGAGATTCTGCCGCATCGTGCGCATCGTCCGCCGCGACAGGTCGATGGCATCGACGATGCCGCGCGGATCTCCACGCATGAGGGCGACGTCGGCCGCCTCGATCGCGACGTCCGTACCCGTACCGATCGCGATCCCGACATCGGCGCTGGCGAGGGCCGGCGCATCGTTGATCCCGTCGCCTACCATCGCGACGATGTTCCCGGCTGCGCGCAGCCGTTCGATCTCCGCGACTTTGCCTTCCGGCGATACGCCGGCGACCACCTGGTCGATCCCCGCCTGACGAGCGATGGCGAGCGCGGTTCGTTCGTGATCGCCGGTGATGAGCACGACGCCGAGCCCACGCTGGCGCAGCGCTTTCACCGTTTCAGCCGCCGTCGGACGGATCGGATCGGTGATCGCGAGCAGGCCGGCCAGCCTTCCATCCACGGCGAGCATGACAGGCGTCTTCCCGGCGCTCGCGACCGCGTCGAGCTGGCCGTCGAGCCGGCTGACATCGATGCCGAGCTCGGTCATGAGCGCGGCGTTGCCGATGGCGACCTTCCGCCCCATGGCCGTCGCGCGCACGCCGCGTCCGGGATACGCGGTGAACTCGGTCGGCGCCTCTACCGGCAATCCGCGACCCCGCGCGTGCCTGACGATGGCTTCCGCGAGCGGATGCTCGCTCACCGATTCGAGCGACGCCGCGAGCTGGAGGAGCTCACTGTCGTCGCGCGCGGCACCGTTAGGTAGAGCGATGACGTCGGTGACCGTGGGCCGTCCCTCGGTTACCGTTCCCGTCTTGTCGAGCGCGACGAGCGTGACATCACCGGCGCGCTGGAGCGCCTCGCCCCCCTTGATGAGCACTCCGAGCTGCGCGCCGCGCCCCGTGGCCACCATGACAGCGGTGGGGACCGCGAGCCCCATGGCGCACGGGCAGGCAATGATCAGCACCGAGACCGACGCCGCGAGCGCGCGAGCCATCGCACCCTCACCGGCGAGGACGAGCCAGATGACGAACGTCGCGGCCGCGATCGTCAAAACGGTTGGGACGAAGATCGCGCTGATCCGGTCGGCGAGCGCCTGAATGGGGGCGCGCGACGCCTGCGCATCGCGCATCACCCGGACGATGCGCGCGAGCACGCTGTCGTCGCCGAGCGTCGTGGCGCGATAGCGGAACGCTCCAGTGCGGTTGATGGTCCCGCCGGTCACCAGTGCACCGGGCGCCTTCGGCACGGCCAGCCATTCGCCGGTGAGCATCGACTCATCGACCGCGCTCTCGCCGCTGACCACCTCGCCATCGACGGGAATGCGCTCGCCGGGACGCACAATGACGATGTCGCCGCGTCGCACCTGCTCGATCGGGACGTCGACGTCACCGCCCGCGCGCTCGAGGCGCGCCGTCCTTGGCTGCAGATTCGCCAGGGCACGGAGCGCCGAGCTCGTGTTGCGCTTCGCCCGTGCCTCCAGAGCGTTCCCGGCGAGAATGAAGGCGATGATGATGATGACCGCTTCGTAGTAGACGTCGGGCGCCATCCCGTGCCGTACGAAGAGACCGGGAGCCGCGGTCGCGATCACCGAATAGAGGAACGCGGCGCCTGTCCCGATGGCGATGAGCGTGTTCATGTCTGGCGACCGACGACGAAGCCCCGCCCATCCGCGGATGTAGAAATGTCGGCCGGCCCACGTCATCACGAAGACCGTGACCGCGAGCAGCGTCCACGACAGCACGCGCGGGTCGATCGCGAAGAGCCAGGGCGCGGCGCCGCGAAGAGGCGGCATGAGCGCTCGCATGATCCACTGCGAGAGCGGATCGCTGGCCGCATGCCCGTACGGGGACGCGGCCATGAGCGGCATCGACACCACCATCGCGATGAGGCCTATGATGCCACTGACGGTCGCCCGGCGACGCAGCGCGCGATATTCGATCGCATGCGCCGCGTCGCGCGCGTCCTGCTCGGCCATCGCGTTCTGGTCGGACGCGGGGAGCCGGGCCTCGTAGCCGGTTCGCTCGATCGCGGTGACGAGCGCCTCGGGGGTGGTGACGCCCGGATCGAACGTGATGGCGGCGCTCTCCGTCATGAGATTGACGGCGGCGTCGACGACGCCCGGCTCCTTCGACAGGGCACGCTGCACGCTCGCCTGGCAGGCGGCGCACGTCATGCCGCCGACGGGAATGGTGACCCGAACCGCCGGACGCACCGGCCGTTCCGCCGTCGTGCTCATTGAATGCCGGCCTCGTCAGGTCGCGACGGCGGGCTCATACCCCGCGTCACGCACTGCCTCGAGAATGTCCTCGACGGACCGTCGATTCGGATCGAATCGGACGTCGGCGGAGCCGATGCCCACCGTGTCAACCTCGAGCCCTTCCACGGCGGCGAGGCTCTTCGAGACACGGGCGACGCAGTGGCCGCACGACATGCCTTTGATCTTCAGGTGAAGCGATTCCATTGGGGCCTCCGGGTAATCTCGACTCCGGAGG
Organism: Gemmatimonadaceae bacterium; assembly: GCA_035765135.1. GTDB lineage: Bacteria > Gemmatimonadota > Gemmatimonadetes > Gemmatimonadales > Gemmatimonadaceae > JAICNG01. Next base: position 4,107 of record DASTYE010000150.1, read on the forward strand.
ATAATATATACCCCCTCCCCCTATATCAAGGGCTCGCCCGCTCGGCGTGGATTCGCCTCCCCTTCTCCACGGCCTCGGCCACCAGCTCGTTCATGTCCGCCACCTCTGTCCGGAAGTTCACGACGCAGGCCCGGATGGCGAACCGGCCATCGATCACCGCGTTCGACGGGAAGACTCGACCCCCGAGCTGCAGCTCCGCCATCAGGCGCTCGTTGAGCGCGTTCAGATACGGCTCGGCCGCGGGGTCGCCTCGAAGCTCCGGCGGCACGTAGCGGAAACATGCAATCGAGAGCTCGGGGGACGGGCCGACCGTCTCGAGCTCCTCGTGCTCGGCCGCGCGATCGAACAGGTAGCGCGCGAGCGCGACGTCGTGCGCGATGCGGCGCTGATACGCGGCCCACCCGTGCGCGAGGAGAGAAACCCAGACCTTGAGCGCATGAAAGCCACGCGAGAAGGTCGGCGCGTGCGCGTAGAAGTCGAGCCCGCGCCGCGTGTATTCCTTGTCCTCGTGCACGTACGACGGATCGACTCCGAATGCGCGGGCGAGGTCGCGTTGGTCGCGCACGATGATCGCGCCGCCGGAGTGCGGCGTGTACAGCCACTTGTGCGGGTCGAGGGCGACCGAATTCGCCCTCTCGATGCCCGCGAAGAGAGGGTGCAGCTCGTCCGTCAGCGCGGCGATTCCACCGTAAGCCGCATCGACGTGAAGCCAGAGGCGCTGCTCATCGCACAGTTCCGCTATGGCGTGAATGGGGTCGATGGCGCCTGTCGCAACGGTACCCGCCGTCGCAATGACCGCGAGCGGCTGGGAACCCGCCGCGCGGTCGCGAGCGATCGCGTCGCGCAGCGCGTCCATGCGCATGCGCAGCGCGCCGTCCACCGGAATGAGTCGCAGCGCCTCGGCGCCGAGCCCGAGAATGTCGCACGCGCGCGCGTTCACGGTGTGCACTTCGGAGGATGCGTACAGGGTGAGTCGCGGGCCGGCCGCGACGCCCTGTTGGCGCACGTCCCACCCGGCGCGAAGGTCGCGCGCCACGGCGAGACCGTACAGCGCGGCCATCGCGCCGCCCGAGGTGACGAAGCCACCGGCGGTCGCGGGGAGGCCGAGTCGCGCGGCGAACCAGCGCATGAGATGCAGCTCGATCTCGGTGGCACCAGGGGAAAGACGCCATCCGCCCACGTTCTGATTGATCGCGGCGGCGATGAGATCGGCGGCGGCGCCGGGGACGGTGCCGGCGCCGCTGATGTAGGCCATGAAGCCTGGATGACCAGTCAGCGTCGAGTTGTCGAAAACGAGCGTCCTCAGGTACTCGGCGAGCTCGGCGACCGGCATTGGCTCGTCGGGCACGTCACGAGTCACGGCGGCGCGCACCTCGTCCGCCGATTTTGCGTGCGCGACGGGGCGCTCCCGCAGCCGCGAGAGAAATTCGGTCCAAAGTGCGACCACCTCGCCGCCGAGCTCCCCCGCCTGCTCGGGGGTCCAGTCGAGGTCACGCACGGGGGCGAGCAGGTCGTGCGACGTGGAAGTCATGTGCTTTCAGTCCCCTTTGCGTGGTGGGAAAGGCCTAATGTACGTGGAGCACCGCGATTAGCATCTGCGTGAGCGGGGCGCGACGCCCGACATCCCGCGCGGGGGTCACGGCGGGGTGACGCAGGCAGGGGGGCATTTAGTGCCGAACCCCATCGCCCGCATTGACTTCGGCCCGCCGCGGCGCTATGTTGAGTGCTAGTGGCGATCGCGCGAATTGGGCGCGGCGTCGAGGAGAAGACGGGGCCTCGCTCTCGCGAAGCCCCGTTCGTTTTCCCGGCCGGATTTACCTCCGGTGAGACGGGAAAAGCCCATCGTGGGGGCCTTGTCCACGAGTCAGATGAGTCGGCACGTACGGTACATCTTCCGGACCCCGACCCAACATTCAGAGGAGTATCGTATGCGTTCGACCGGAACAGTGAAGTGGTTCAATGACGCGAAGGGCTTCGGCTTTATCACGCCGGAGGGCGGCCAGAAGGACTGCTTCGTCCATCACTCGGCCATTCAGGGCAGCGGCTTCAAGTCGCTCGCCGAGGGCGAGAAAGTGGAGTTCGACATCGTGCAGGGCCAGAAGGGACCAGCGGCGGAGAACGTCGTCAAGCTGGGTCGTTGATTCTGTTGCCTCGCAGCTGAGGGGGAGCCGTTAGGTCGGCTCGGCGTTTGCCGGGCCTGCCTAACGGCTTTCTCGTGCGTACACGCGTCAACTTTTTGGGAGGAGACATGGTCGAAGTTCAGCTCGCCGAGGGCGACCGCATCGAGTGGGCGCTCAAGGCATTCAAGCGAAAGGTCATGCGGTCCGGCATCCTCAAGGATCTCCGGAGCCGTCGCCATTACGTGAAGCCGAGCGAGGCACGCCAGCTCAAGTCGGCAGCGGCGAGGCGCCGCGAGCGTTCGAGGTCGAAGCGATGATCCGGGGCTCCGCCCGGCCGAAGTACGACACGGCCATCCTCGGTGCGGAGTACGAGAGCGATACGGCGCGGTTCCTCGCGGAGCGCCTCCGCGCGCGACTCGCCGAAGCGAATGGCGTCTGGACGCGCGACCGCGTCACCGACGCCGCGGAGTCCATGGGCGCCGAGGAAGCGTGCGGCTGCGCCCGGACGGTGGTCGTGCTGCACGACCGGTTGTGGGGGCGCGCCCCGTCAACGAGTGACGATCGCACCGCCGTGGAAGCCCGCCTCGCGCGGACTGGCGCGAGCTCGGTGTTCTTTCTCACGCTCGACGACACGCCTCTTCCCTCCTGGGCCCGCAAGGCAAAGATCCCGGACCTGGGGAAGAAGTCGATCGATGCCGGCATCGAGGTCGTGCTCGAAGCGATCCGCCAGAACGGTGGTCGCGTGCGCACCGATGTCGCCGAGGAAGAGATCCTTCGCGTCGCGAAGGATGAGCGTCGCGTTCGCGATCGCGACGCCTATCTCGCCTCGCACCGGTCGGGACCGGCCTGCGCGCGGGAGCTCGAGCGACTCACCGACGACGTCGTGGAACGCGTGGAGTCGATGCAGCGCGATGAAGGGGCGAGCGAGATCGAGGTGAGACGCGGCGCCGGACGCTGCATCATTCAGCTCGGCCCGGTCGCGCTGACGATGTCGTGGATCCGCTCGCGCACCGATGCGGTGATCGAGGGCCGACTCATGATCATGGAATGGGATGGCCTCGTTCGGCGCGGCACCGATCAGGTGCCCGAGCGTCTTCCGATGCGTCCCGTGGCTCCGCCGGCGACGCTGCTTCGCGAGGATGTCTTCCTCGCCGACGCGGCCACCGAGCAGACGTGGCGCTGGCGGCGCGATGGGCGCGACTTCGGCACGTACACCTCTCGCGACCTGGCGGCGCGATGCTTTGCGTCGCTGCCCGCGCGGCTCGAGGAAGTGGCGGTGGAGACGGCGCGCTAAACGGGTCACGGGCCAGGGGCCAAGGGCCAAGGGTCTGGAAAGGCG
>DASTYE010000151.1:0-4298 GCA_035765135.1 Gemmatimonadaceae bacterium
CCCTGCGAGCGGTTGCCATGGATGCGCGCGACGGAGATACCCTGCTTGCCGAGGAATTCCCAGAGGCGGTTGGCGCGATGCTTGGTGCGCGTGAAGACGAGCGCCTCGCGCATGATGCCGCGCCGGAGCAGCTCGAGGAGAAGTCGCGGCTTCAGCTCCTGCGCCACCGGATAGACCGCCTGCGTGATGCCGACGGCGGGCGCCGCCTTCCGGTCGAGGTTGATCGTCGCTGGATCATGCAGCATCTCACGCGTGAGCGCGCGGATGGGATCGGGCATCGTCGCGCTGAAGAACAACGTCTGCTTCTTTTTCGGGAGATAGCGCAGCAGTCGCCGAATGTCGGGGAGGAAACCCATGTCGAGCATCCGGTCCGCCTCATCGAGCACCAGGAACTCGATCTTGTCGAGCTTGGCGTATGGATGCGTGAGATGATCGAGCAATCGTCCCGGCGTCGCGACGATGACGTCGACGCCGCTGCGGAACGCGTGCTCCTGCGGCCCCATTCCGACACCGCCGAAGATCGCCGCCGCCGTGATCGGCGTGTGAACGGCGAGATCCTCGAGCTCCTTCAGCACCTGCGCGGCGAGCTCGCGCGTTGGGGTGACGATCAACGCCCGTGTGGTCCCGCGCGGCCGCGTCAGGAGACGATTGAGCACCGGCAACAAAAATGCAGCCGTCTTGCCGCTGCCGGTCATGGCGCACGCGAGCACGTCGCGCCCCGCGACCGCGGGCGGAATGGCGTCCGCCTGGATGGGAGTCGGGCGGACGAAGCCGAGCTCCTTGACTCCCCTCAGGAGGTCCGGATGGAGCTTGAGTGTTCCGAATGTCATGATGAAAGGTACTCAGACGCGACCTGAAGTAGCTTGAAGGAGACGTATCCCGCTCAAGGACCGCCCAGAGGTCGTATGACGATAACGATGATGACCTACCAGGAAGCGCGAGACGCGATCGTGACGCAGCTGCGTCAGGACGCCGCGGCGCACGACGCCGAGCAGTACGACGCGGTGGGCCGGCGTTTCGACGCCGTGGAGCACCGCTTCCCCCGCGGCACGGAGCCGGAGCTGGGCCGCTTGCACATTGCGCTCACCTTCTGGGACGGGTGGGTGCACGCGCGCAACCATGGCTGGCCGCCCGGCCCCATTCGCATCGACGAATGGCCAAGGCTCGCGCGCGCGATTGCCGATGACCTCGCCGCCGACCGCGACATCACCGACGCGAAGGTGCTCACGCACTTCAACCTGGTGGCGCACCCGCATCTCAACGAGCGCGTGCAGATTCTGGCGGCCAGGCTTCGGGATCGCGGCGGGGCTTCGTAACTGCTGAACCGCAGATGGCCGCAGACGAACGCAGAATTCGCAGGTCGTTTCCGTCGGCTCGGCAGCTCCATGCGAGATGAAGTTCCCAAAGCCTTTGTGAACTGCTAAGGAGAGCCAGCCCCGTGCCGAAGCCATCTGCGTATGCTGCGTTCATCTGCGCTCAAGAAACCGCTGCGGGTTCTGCGGCCTTCCGCGGTTCCAACGGGCCCGCCTACTAATAGCGCCAGCTACGAGTATCAGCCCCAGGCGGTGCCGTCATCAGCATCCGCTCCACCGCCCATGGCATCACCATCTGCGGATACCTCAATCGCGAGTACGCATTGGCGCGCGTGTGGTCGCCGTTCCAGCAGTGCTCATCGCGATCGCCGTAGTCCACCACCGCATCGGCCGGCGGATTCGCTGAGCGCAGAAAATCCTCCACGAGATAGACCGCGTTGTTGAGGTAGTAGTTGTCCATGTCGCCGACGTAGATGCGGAGCTTCCCGCGCAGCTTGGGGCCGAGCGTCTTCCAGTCGCGCTTCAGGATGTACGAGAGGTCGTAGTTCTCGCGCCAATGCGCCGCCACCGAGCGATCGATCACGCCGGTGAGCTTGTTCCAGATCGGCTTCGGATACCCGTCAGCGCCGACCGGTGAGTACACCGATTCCCACACGTCCCACTGATCGCCCGAGCGGCTGTGAGTGCCGAGCGCGAGCTCGCGGTGGTTGGTCTGCTCGAGTGTGGTCGAGATGTGGCCGAGGTAGTTGCGTTGACCCGGGCGGGGGACGCGCTTGAAGGGGCCTTCGCTGTAGTACGCGTTCGTGTCGGAGTAGATGTTGACGACGGTGTAGGCGCGGAAGTCGATCGGGTCGGGACACGCGACCCACGCGCCATTGTACTCGTCGGGGTAGAACATCTGCACCGCCATCGCTTCCCATCCGCCGGTCGAGCCGCCGAAGGTGAAGCGCGCCCACCCCTGTCCGATGCCGCGGAAGCGCCGCTCGATCTCCGGGATCAGCTCGTACTGAATCGCGTCGCCGTACGGACCATTGTTCGCGGAGTTCACCGCGTACGAGTCGTCGTAGTACGGCGTGGCGTGCTGGATCTCGATGAGCAGCGCGCGCGGGAATCCCTTTCCCGTCCAGTCCTTGTAGAACTGCCAGGCATGCTCCTGCTGGATACGATTGTAGCCCTGCAGGTTGAAGCGCGCGCTGTAGTCTGGCTTGAGCGTCGTGTCGGGCGGCGTCTCCCGCCAGCCGCCCAGCTCGGACGGAAAGTGCCCGTGATTCACCATGAGTGGGTAGCGCGCGCCCGGGTGCTCGTCGAATCCCCACGGCAGAAGAACCCACGCGGCGAGATGCATGTCGCGTCCCCAGAATTTCGACAGACGTTCACTCCGGATCTTCACGTACTTGATGTATTTGGTCTCCTGTTTGGCGAAGTCCTCGACTGGCGGAATTTCCTCGCTCAACGAGAGGCGTACGGTCTCTCCGCGTGCAGGGTCGAGCGCCACGGCTCGGGGCGCGGAGTGGAGATTTCCCGGTTTCCGCGCAAGCTGCTGACCCTCCCACTTGTCCGGCGGCAGCTTGACGGTATGACCGTCGCTTCGGCGAAACGTCTCATAACGATTGATGAGCGCCTGCACGCGATACCGGCCGGGGCGCAGCTGCGAGAGCGAGCGCTGCGGATAACCGAAGGCGCTCGCGTCGATGACGCGCGTCTCGCCCGGACGCCATCCATCTACATCGACGCCGAACACCTGTTGCGTGTTGGGCGCGTCGCTCACCTGAAAGCGCGGCTCGCCAGCGGTGTCGGTGGAGATGAAGAGAAGCAGCCGGCCATCGAGGGGCGTGCGGCTCCGCTCGGCGGGAAAGGTCACCTCGAACCGGAGACGGGCCTGAGCGTTCTGGGCATGCAGCGTGGCTGCAACCGGAAGTACGCACGAGGCAGCAATCAGTGAGCGAGCGAATGCATGCATGGGAATCCGTGAGGTAAGGGGTTTGCGCTTCGCTGATTTACCTCCGCCGTGTGCCGGTGAAAAGGTCCATTGATGCAGGAACCGCCCGCGGCGACAAGGGGTTTCCTACGAGAAGCCGTTGTGATCCGATTCCCGAGGGAGCCCATGAGTGAGATCGAGCTTCTCAAGATGAGGGTGGCCGCCGCGGAGCGGCGCATTCGCGTGCTCGGCACGATCGTCATTGTCCTCAGCGCGACGCTGCTCGTCGCGGCGATGCGACCACCATCGGACATCCTGCGTGCGCGAGGACTCATCATCACCGACGCCGCCGGCCGCGAGCGGGTGGTGATCGGCGCGCCGATGCGCGAAGCGAGCGGCGACGCGAAGCTCGCGGGATCGAGCGGCGTCGCGGTTCTCGACTCCACCGGCCGATTGAACATCGCGCTGGGCGCCGAGACGCCGCTCATCCTCGAGGGCGGTCGAATGCAGAAGCGGATCGCGAGCTTCGCGGGTCTTACCTTCTACGACCCGCGCAACGGCCAGGAGCGCGGCGGCCTGGGTGCGTTCACCGACGGGCGAGCTGGCGTCTGCATCGATTACGGGAGCACGATCAAGGAAGCGGCCTGCATGCTCGTGGCGCCGAGCGACAGATTCGCCGCCGTCGCCCTCAACGGGCCGCCGAGCGGCCAGCAGTACGACAGGGTGTCGATGACCGTCGGCGCGGACGGTGCCGGATCGATCAAGGTGTTCGGCAGCGGTACCAACGCTGGCGGCGTGACCGTTCGCGCGGGCAAGGGCGAGCCGACCATTGCCGTTCACGACTCCACGGGGAAGGAGTTGGGGACGGTGCGTCCAACTTCAGGAAAACCGTAGCCGGTATTGAGGCGGGCCTAACATTGGCAGGCACGGGAAACCGCAGAGGCCGCAGACGGCCGCAGAACCTGCAACGTGAACTGCCTGATACGGATTCCACGGATCCTGAACGGCGAAACAGCACGGATGAACTGCAACTGCGAAATGCTTTGTGAAAACCTATCGGGTCAAGG
>DASTYE010000152.1:0-26113 GCA_035765135.1 Gemmatimonadaceae bacterium
CGGGATGGCGTTCGTGGCGATGCGCCGTTCAACGGACCGGTTGTCCCACTGGTCAACTGTCACCTGATCGACGCGCTCGCCCGCGCCGCGCGCGCGTACGCGCCGCACCTGCGACCGCACGTCACCCATCTCGTGCGGCGCACGATCCGCATGTTCTTCGACGGCGCCGACCCCGTGCGAATCGGGGCGTACGAATACTATGATCCGCTCGAGGGACGCGCCTCGGTGTACCGGCCGGCGAGCGACAGCACGCATTCCTGGGTGCTCGATGCCATCGTCCAGTACGTGGCCGGCGTTCGTCCCCACGAAGGCGGCCTAACGATTGACCCCATGCCCTTCGGCATGGAGCTGGTCGACCTCAGCGGGCTGCGTGTGCGCGGTCGGACGGTCGACGTCCGCATCGAGGGCGAGCGTGTGACGGTCGTGATCGATGGCGCGCCGCGAGAGGGCCGCCTGGGGACGCCGATGGAGATCAGCCCCAGGTAGTCGAGGTCGACCTCGACGACCTCGACTACCTCGGAGCTACCTCGACGACCTCGGACTCTCTGCGACCATCCGCTCGCGCCCGCCTTCCTTCTTTTCCTTTTCGGAACCACCCTCGCGGCGCGCGCCGCGGTCGTCGCGTCCGCCAGCCGCGACCGTCCGCACACGTTCGCCGCCACCGATCTGAATGCGCCGGGGCTGAGGCAGCGCCGCCTTGGGAATCCGGACGTGAAGCACGCCGTTCTCGAAGTCGGCGTTGATCTGCTTCTCATCGACGCCCGCCGGGAGCTGGAAAGAGCGGAAGAACGAGCCGTAGCTTCGCTCGACCAGATGGTACCGCCCCTCCTCGCCCTCTTCCTTGCGCTCCGCCGACTTCTGGCCGCGGATCGATAGCGTGCCGTTCTCGACCTCGATCTCGACATCCTCCTGTCGAATGCCCGGCAGCTCGACGTCGAGGCGCAGCTCCTTCGCCGTTTCATGGACGTCCACGGCGGGCATCCAGCTCGCGGCGTTCCCGCGGCCGGTGAAGGCGTCGTCGAAGAGGCGGTCGATCTCCCTCCGCAGACCAAACACCGGGCTCAAGCCGAAAGACCGTTCCAACATGATCTCCTCCTTCCAACGGTTGCCTTGGTCATTTCCGTCCGGGCAGGCCATCAGCGGCCGCCCGTGCGGTCAACTTGCCGGAAAAAGCCTGCCACGGCGCCCATAACCCGTTGAAAGATTTCGCAATTGCCACCGTGAAAACGTGACCTTCTCGGGTGGCTATCGGTCATATTGTCCGGGGGGTGTGAACGCCCTCTAACAGCCGGTTCTCCATCGCTGAGGCTCCTTGGCCCCCGTTGCGCGCCTGACACCCACCAGTCTCCAGCCGGTCTCGCCTGCGCTGGCTCTCATTTCGGACGTCGCCGCGCATCTCGCCGCCGGCGGGCCGATCGACGATGCCCTGCACAAGGTCCTCGAGCTGCTGCGCCGCGCGCTCACGGCCAGCGACGTGGCCGTCTGGACCTTCGCGCCGGCCGGGCTCACGCGAACCTGGGGCGTCGGCCACGCCGGCACGACCGACACGGAAATCGTCGCGCTTCTCGAAGCCGGCGAGCTGGCGAACGATCGGATCGTGCTCGCTCGGATGATCGCGGGGGAGCGGCATCTTGGCGTTCTGGTTCTCCAGGTGGATCGCTCGCTGGATTCCGAGGAGCGCATCGTCCTCGCGACCATCGCCGATCTCCTCGCTCCCGCGATCGCGAATGCTGAGCACGCGCAGCAGATGGCGATCGAGGTGCGGCTTCGCACGCAGCAGATCGAGGAGCAGCGCCGCTTCACCGAGAAGATCATCGACTCGCTTCCCGTCGGCCTGTACGTGATCGACCGCGAATACCGCATTCATGCGTGGAATCGCAAGCGTGAAACGGGTATCCAGGGCGTGTCACGCGAGGAGGCGATCGGGCGAACGATCTTCGAGATCCTGCACCGCCAGCCCGCCGAGCTGCTCCGCGGCGAGTTCGACGAGGTGTTCGCCACCGGCAAGATCGCGACGTTCCACATGGAATCGAGCGCGACGGGCGACCTTCGCACCTTCCGTATCTCCAAGATTCCGATGCGGGTCGATGACCTGAACGTCACACATGTCATCACCATCGGCGAAGACATGACCGACTGGCGACAGGCGCAGGATCGCATCGCCCAGGCCGAAAAGCTGGCCGCGATCGGTCAGCTCGCCGCCGGGGTCATGCACGAGATCAACAATCCTCTCGCGACGATCGGCGCTTGTGCCGAGAGCATGTCGCTGCGCCTCGAGCAGCATAGGGGCGACGGCAGTCCCCGGCAGGGCTTCGATGACTACTTGCGCATCATCGACACCGAGGTTCACCGGTGCAAGCGGATCATCGACGGCCTGCTCGATTTCAGCCGGCCGAAGGCGGCCACGAAAGGCCCGGTCGATGTGAACACCGTGCTCGAGGAGACGCTGTTTCTTCTCAAGCACCACGAGCGGTTCAAGCGCATGAGCGTCGTTCGTGAGCTCGATCGTGAAACGACACCGGTCGCCCACGGAAATGCCGAGCAGCTCATTCAGGTCTTCATGGCGCTGCTGCTCAACGCGATGGACGCGATGAACGGCCGCGGCGCCATCCTCGTGCGCACGCGTCGAGGGCGGCCGTCGGAGGAGCCCGTCGTCATCGAGATCTCCGACGAGGGCCACGGTATTCCGCGCGCGGAGCTGCCGAAAATCTTCGAGCCGTTCTACACGTCGAAACCGCCTGGCCGTGGCACCGGCCTCGGCCTGTCGATCTGCTATTCGATCATCGCCGACCATGGGGGACGCATCGAGGTGGACAGTCATCTGGCGAAGGGAACGACGTTTCGCGTGCTGCTCCCCGCGGGCGCATCGGAGGGAGCGTCATGAGAGACGAATCGCGGATTCGCGTCCTCATCGCCGAGGACGAAGCACACCTGGGGACGCTCCTCGAGAACTATCTGACGGGGCGGGGATTCCAGGTGACATCGCGACGCGACGGCCGATCGGCGCTCGAGGCGATGAAGGCCGAGGCGTACGATGTGGCGCTGCTCGACATCGTGATGCCCGAGCTCGATGGACTCGAGGTACTGCGCCAGGTGCGCGAGGAGCCATCACCGCCGGAAGTCATCATCATCACCGGCAACGGGACGATCGAGACGGCGATCAGCGCGATGAAGCTCGGCGCCTACGACTATCTGTCGAAGCCGTACCGCATGGCCGAGATCGACGTGCTCGTGAGGCGCGCCTGGGAGAAACGCCAGCTCGCGCGCGAGAACGTGCTCTTGCAGAAGCGTCTCTCGCGAATCGACGGTGTGCCGGAGATCATCACACAGTACGCGCCGATGCAGGCAGTGCTCGCGCTCGTCGAGCGTGTCGCCAAGAGTGATTCCACCGTCCTCATCTCCGGCGAGTCGGGCACGGGGAAGGAGCTGGTGGCCCGTGCGCTTCACCGGCTTTCGTACCGTGCGAACGGCCCGCTGGTCGACATCAACTGCGCGGCGATCGCCGAGAACCTGCTCGAGAGCGAGCTGTTCGGTCACGAGAAGGGCGCCTTCACCGGTGCGCTCTCGCGGAAGCTCGGCCTGTTCGAGCTCGCTGCCGGCGGAACGATCTTCATGGACGAGATCGGCGAGCTCGATCCGCGGTTGCAGGGAAAGCTGCTGCGCGCGCTCGAGCTCGGCACGTTCTTCCGCGTCGGCGGGACGCAGAAGGTGCAGACCGATCTGCGCATCATTGCCGCGACGAACCAGGATCTTCAGGCCAAGGTGCAAGACGGGGGCTTTCGCGGCGATCTCTATTATCGCATCAACACCATCAGCATCACGCTCCCGCCGCTCCGCGAGCGCGCGGTGGACATCCCCATGCTCGCCGACCATTTCCTGAAGGCCTACGGCGGGTCGACGCCGCCTCGCTTGAGCGACGATGCGATGGCGGCGCTTCAGGCGTACGCGTGGCCCGGCAACATTCGCGAGCTCCGCAACGTGATCGAGCGGGCCGTTCTGCTCGCGACCGGCGGAACGATTCGCGCGTCGGATCTCCCCGTGCTCAACGGTCCGTCGAATGGTGCGGACACGAAGCGCGTCGCGCCCGATGGACGGCCGCTCTCGCTCGCGGATCTCGAGCGCGATCACATCGCGATGGTGCTGCGCCAGACGAGCTGGCATCAGGGGCGGGCGGCCGATGTGCTCGGGATCTCGCCGAAAACGCTGTATCGGAAAATTCGGGAGTACGGGTTCAAGCGCGCGTAGCGCGCTACGCGCGCTGGGCCAGGGGCCAAGGGCCAAGGGCCAAGGGTGTGGTATGCAAACGGCCGCGCACCGCGCGGCCGTTTGCTCATCTGATGATGCAGCTGCGGCGAAGCCGCGCCGCAATTCCACACCCCTGGCCCCTGGCCCTTGGCCCTTGGCCCGCTCCTGCCGTACGATTACACCATGAAAATCCTCGTCATCGAAGATGATCCCACCGTTGGCCAGTACGTAAAGCGCGGTCTCGAGGAGCAGCGGTGGGGTGTCGACCTCGTGACGAACGGCGAGGACGGCGAGCAGCGCGCATCCTCCGAAGCCTACGACCTGATCGTGCTCGATATGCGCCTTCCGGGACGATCAGGGATGGAAGTGCTCGAGCGACTCCGCGCGCGCGGCTTCGAGCGCCCGGTGCTCGTGCTCACCGCGCAGGACGCGATCGATGCCAAGGTCTCCGCCCTGCGGGCCGGCGCTGACGATTACGTGACCAAGCCGTTCGCGTTCGAGGAGCTGCTCGCGCGTGTCGAGGCGCTCTCCCGCCGACCTCGCGCTCTCGCGTCGACGGTGCTGCGCGTGGCCGATCTCGAGTTGGACAAGGGAACGCGGCGAGTCACGCGCGGCGGTCAGGAGATCGAGCTCACTCCGAAGGAATACGCGGTGCTGGAGTACCTCATGCGCCACGCCGGCCGCGTCATGAGCCGCACGTTGATCACCGAGTACGCATGGGGGTATCACTTCGATCCAGGGACCAACATCGTGGACGTCGTGATCAACCACCTGCGCAAGAAGATCGACTCGAACCGCGACGTGAAGCTCATCCACACCGTGCGCGGCGTGGGGTACGTGGTACGCGCATGACGACGCTCGGCCGGCGTCGGCGATGAGTACGCTGCGATCGCGCCTCACCGCGATCTACGCGACCGCGCTCATCGCGACGCTCCTCGTTTTCGCGGTCGCGTTGTGGGCGGCGCGCCGCGCGGCCTCGCTGCAAGAGCTTCAGCGGTACGTCTTCACCGAGGCGAACCTGGCGCTGAACCTCGTGCGGAACGCCGAGCTCGCCGGTGAGCCCGTGACGGAGATGCGTGACACGCTCGTCGGGCCGGCGATCACGCCGCAGCTCCGCACGTTGCTCGAGGGCATTCCCGATTACGTGCTCGTGCTCGACGCCAACGGGCGCAGCCTCTACGTCTCGTTCGCGGCGCGCCAGCTCAATCCCGACGAGCTCGCCCTGCTTCAGCAGTACGCGATCAATGCGCCCACGAGTGGACCGCTCGCGGCTATCGTGCCCTTCGGCGGCGAGCGGCTGCTGATGGTGGCGCGGGCGCCATCGTCAACCGAGTCGGCCATCTCGCGCGTGGTCGTCGCGTCGTCCACGCAATCCGCGGAGCTCGCCGTCGGGGAGCTCGTCGGCACGATGCTCGTCATTGCTCCGCTGCTCCTGCTCATCTCCATCGGCGGAGCGTACGTCATCGCCGGCCGCGCCCTCAGACCGATCGACGGGATCATCAACGAGGTGCAGGCGATCACCGACGGACGCAGCCTGCACCGTCGCCTCCCTTCGGCGGGTGTGGGCGACGAGCTCGAGCGTCTCGCGACGACGCTCAACGAGATGATGGAGCGCCTCGAGCGATCCTTCGCGGGGCTTCGCCGCTTCACCGCCGACGCGAGCCACGAGCTCAAGACGCCACTCGCGGTGCTTCGCGCGGACGTCGAGCGCGCCATGTCGCCCAGCACGACGCCCGCTGAACGGCTCGTCGCGCTCGAGGAGGCGCTGCACGAGACGACGCGCATGGCGGATCTCGTCGAATCACTGCTGACGCTCGCGCGCGCCGATGAGCGACGCTTCGATCTGCACCTCGAGCCAGTGCAGATTGACGCACTCGTCCGCGAAGTGTACGAAACCGCCGTCATCCTCGGCGAAGCGGGTGGGATCACCGTTTCGATGCCCGCCGTCGAGCCGGCGACGGTCGCGGGCGATCCGACGCGACTGCGGCAGCTCTTCCTGAATCTCATCACCAACGCCATCAAGTACACACCGCGCGGCGGGAGCGTGGAGCTCGCGCTCGAGACCTCGGGGAAGACGGTGGCGTTCTCCGTCCGCGACACCGGCGTCGGCATCTCGGCCGCCGACCTCCCGCACATTTTCGAGCGGTTCTGGCGAGCGGACCGGGCGCGCTCCCGGCCGTTGGCCACGGGGGATGGGTCTGGAGTGTCGGAGCGGGGCGGCTTTGGGCTGGGGCTCGCGATCGGGCAGTGGATCGCGCAGGCGCACGGCGGCGCGATCTCGGTTCGATCGCGCGTCGGGCGCGGGAGCACCTTTACCGTCACGCTCCCATTATCCGACGAGCCGCCGCGGGGAGAGGCCGGCACCCCCGGAACCGACCACTTCGAGGAGCCGGCGCGAAGCGCATAAGTATGCATGCGCATACAGCGGCAGGCGTTACGCCAAAATAACCCCTCCTTCATGAATTCTTAATGTTTGCATCGTTCCTGTCGTAATCCTCCGCTGGTAGCATTACACCCGCACAGCATTTGCGTTGAGCCACGCTCACCCACACTACGGGCCAGGTTGGCATGTTCAACGAGCTGATCGAGTCGAAGCCCAAGAAGCAGCGCAGCACAGGCGGGACGATCTTCAGCGTCGTCATGCACGCGGTCCTCGGCGGCCTCCTGATTTACGCGACGGCGAATGCCGGCCAGGAGCTGACGAAGGAGAAGGTCGAAGAGGTCAAGTTCGTCGAGGTACCGAAGGACGAACCACCTCCGCCGGAGAAGGCGCCGCCGCCGCCCGAGATCGTCGCTGCGCCGCCTCCACCCAAGGGATTCCAGGTGCTCACCGCGCCGATCGAGATTCCCGACAAGATTCCCGACGTCGACCTCACGAAAGCCGTCACCAACGAGGATGACTTCACGGGGAAAGGCGTTCAGGGCGGTGTTGGCCGTGGCGTCGAAGGTGGCACGGGTCCGGTCAATCCCGACCAGGCGTACTTCGAGTTCCAGGTGGAGAAGCCCGCGCTCTCCGTCCCTGGCAACCCGACGCCGCGCTATCCCGACGTGCTCCGCGAGAGCAACGTCGAGGGCGAGGTGCTCGCGCAGTTCGTCGTCGACACCAGCGGTCGCGCCGACATGAAGACCTTCAAGGTGCTCAAGTCGTCGCATGACCTCTTCACCGCGTCCGTCCGCAACGTTCTGCCGTCGATGAAGTTCTACGCGGCCGAGGTCGGCGGGCGAAAGGTGAAGCAGCTCGTGCAGCTGCCATTCGCGTTCAAGCTGAACAAATAACTCCCCCCACCCTACTGGAGTTCTGACATATGAATGTCGATCTGATCGAGCTATATGGCCACATGGGTTGGTTCGCCAAGGGCATCGTCTTCGTGATGCTTGGAATGTCCATCTGGTCGCTCACCGTCATGATCCAGAAGTGGTGGTCGCTGCGGAAAGCGCAGGCGGAGACGCGCAAGTTCGCGCCCGAGTTCTCGCAGTTCCTCGAAGAGGACAACCTCACCGAGGCGATCAAGCTGGCCGAGAGCTACAAGAAGTCGCACGTCGCCCGCGTCCTCGGTGGCGCGTTAGGCGAGGTTCGGCCCCTGATTCAGGATGGCTCGGTAACGGTCGCCGACATCAACTCGGCGGAGCGTGCGGTCGAGCGCAACATGATGATCATTCTCGCCGAGCTGAAGCGCGGTCTCGGCATTCTGGCCACGGTGGGTGCGACGGCGCCGTTCGTCGGTCTGCTCGGCACGACGATGGGTATCGTCAACTCCTTCCAGGGGATGGCCACGGCAGGCACGGCCGGTCTCGGCGCCATCTCGGCCGGTATCGCCGAGGCGCTGATCACGACCGCCCTCGGACTCCTCGTCGCCATTCCGGCGGTGTGGGCGTACAACTACTTCACGACCAAGATCGAGAATCTCACCGTCGAGATGACGTACACCTCGAAGGAGATGATCGACTACCTGATCAAGGGTGTCGCCGGCGAGTTCGGCCGCTCCCGGTTCACGCGTGAGTTCAACACGTCGACGGCCACGGGCGGCAACCAGCCGATCACGGGCTGACCTAACGACGAGCGAGGAGAAGCCGTCATGGGCATGTCCATCGGGCAAAGCGGCCGGACGACCGTCAAGGCCGAGCCCAACGTCGTTCCGATGATCGACGTCATGCTGGTGCTGCTGATCATCTTCATGATCACGGTGCCCGCACTGGCCGCGGGGTTCCAGGCAGTGCCGCCGGAGGGGGTCAACCTCAAGCCTCATCCGGAGGAGGACAGCGATCAGGTGCTCGGCATCGACTCCGAAGGTCGGTACTACCTGAACAAGCAGGCGATCCGCAACGAGGATGTGGGCGAGGCGCTGCGTCGGATCTACGACGTGCGGACGGTGGACAAGATTCTGTTCGTGAAGGCGCACCGGGACCTGCCGTACCAGAAGGTGCTCGATGCGATCGATATTGCGTCGAAGAACGGCGTTCGCGTGGTTGGCGCGATCAGCGATCAGCGTCCCGGTACTGAGTCCTCGGTGGAAGAGGACCGGGCCGCCGCGGCCGCCGGCGCCACCATGGGCAACCCCTAACCCCGGTCGAGGCGCTTCCTATGGGAATGGCTGTTGGGAACGAGGCGGGCGGGCTGCAAAACGAGCCGAACGTCGTGCCGATGATCGACATTCTGCTCGTGCTGCTGATCATCTTCATGATCATTCAGCCGATGATGCGAAAGGCGATCGATCTGCAGCTTCCGGATCCGACCCCGCAGGCGACGCCGCCGGTGGCGAACCCCGATCAGATCGTTCTCGAGATCGGTCCGAACATGGTGATGTCGATCAACAAGGAGTCGGTTTCGAAGGATCGTCTCGCGCAGCGGATGAAGGAGATCTACGACCCGCGCCCGTCGAAAGTCCTCTTCGTAAAAGCGGACGGGACCAACAAGTACCAGGACGTGATCTGGGCGATGGACGTCGCGCGAGGCGCGGGCGTGAAGGTGATTGGCGTGCCACCAAAGGACGCGGGGAAGTAGCGCGTTCCTGAGCAGGACCCCGATGGAAGCGGCGGACGAACCCATTCGGGTCGTCCGCCGTATTATTTTCAGGGCATGACGCAGGAGATGGGATGACGGAGCACCACGACCAGCGGGACGACATCGCGGGAAGTGACGGGCACCGGCGACCGTATCGGCCGCCGGCCGGCATGCCGTTGCGCGGGGAAGGGCGCTGGGGCGCGCCGTTCTCGATCGCCGTGCACGTCGTGCTGATCTTCCTGCTCGTCACGCCGTTCTTCGCGCATGCGATCGCGCCCGAGCTCTTTCCCGGCGGGGGTTTTGGCCCCGCCGGAGGCGGCGGCGGTGGCAGAGGAGGCTCAGGAGGCTGGCGGCCCGAGCCCATCGAGCCCGAGGGGCTTCGCTATGTGCGCGTGGGGCCGGAGCCGCCGCCCGCGGAGACTACCGAGCCAAGTACCGAGGCGGTGCCCCCGCCGGTTCCAAAAGAGGAGCCACCGCCCCCGACACCCGAGCCGCCGGCAGCAGAGCTCGAGGCAGAGGAGCCTCGAGCAGATGCCGCGCCGCTCCCAGGCGCAGGAGGCGGAACAGGGAACGACGGCACCGCCGGTACCGGACCGGGAACTGGTGGGGGCACGGGATCGGGAGTCGGGACGGGCACGGGGTCGGCGAATGGACCAGGGACGGGCGGCGGCGTGGGGCGCGACTACCTGCCGACGCCCGATTTCCTTCCGCTCCCTCCCGAGCCGCGTCCTGGCCGAGTGCGGGGCAGATCGATCGCCGTGACGTTCTCCGTGAACGAGCGCGGTGAGATCACGAGCCTCGACTTCGCCAGCACCGGTGACCGCGGCTACGATCGCAAAGTCCGCGAGCGTCTGCGCGAGGCGAAATTCCGCCCTGCCGTCGGTCCGACTGGCCAACCGATCGCGGCGACTTTCCCCATCACGTTCCAGCTATAGCAGGTGAAGGGAGGACCTCAGAAGATATCCGCGGTCCTCATTCTCCAGTCCTCGTTGCCGTCTCACTAGCCTTCCCAGAAGAGCGACATTACCTTCTGGCGGCTTTGCCCTGATCGCCCGGCCTAACCCTCCGTGCCGCGGCACTTTGCTCTGGGAACGAGGAGCTCATGACCAGCGTGGCCACCACCGACCGCGTGACCGAGTCGCAGGCGCAGTCGGAGTTCGTCAAGGCGATGACGCTGACCGATGCGACAATGCTCGTGGCCGGTTCGATGATCGGCTCCGGCATCTTCATCGTCTCGGCCGACATCGCGCGCGTCGTCGGATCTCCCTTTTGGCTGATCATGGCGTGGGTCGCCACCGGGGTGATCACGCTGCTCGGAGCTCTGGCGTACGGGGAGCTCGCGGCGATGTACCCCCGAGCCGGCGGTCAGTACGTGTTTCTCCGCGAGGCGATGGGTCCACTCATGGGATTTCTCTACGGGTGGACCCTTTTCATTGTCATCCAGACAGGGACGATCGCCGCCGTCGCCGTCGCGTTCGGGCGGTTCCTCGGCGTGCTCTGGCCATCGATCACGCCTGACCGTTTCGCGTGGTTTCCGCAAGCGGACGTCTGCGTCTCGTGGCTCGGATGTCGTGACGCCGCGACACAGGCGATTCAGCTGGGGCTGACTCCGCAGCGGTTGATCGCTCTGCTGTCAGTGTGGCTCCTGACGTGGATCAACCTTCGCGGCGTACGCGAGGGGAAGATCATCCAGACGAGCCTCACCCTCGTCAAGACGGGCGCCCTGGCGCTGCTCATCCTGCTCGGCCTAACGATTGGGCGGAATGCCAGCGCCATCGCGGCGAACTTCGGGGCCGGCGCGTTCATGGGGAGTGTCGATGTCACCGGCGTGTTCGTCATCGCCTTCGGGACGGCGCTGGTCGGCTCGCTCTTCTCCAGTGACGCCTGGAACAACGTGACGTTCGCGGCGGCGGAGGTGAAGGACGCGAGGCGGAATCTGCCGCGCGCGCTGGCGATGGGGACGGGACTCGTCACGCTCCTCTACATCCTCGCCAACTTCGCCTATCTCAGCGTCCTTCCGCTGCAGGGCGACCCGAGCGGGGCGACGGTCATCGATCGCGGCATCCAGTACGCCACGCAGGATCGCGTCGGTACGGCCGCCGCCGAGGTGATCTTTGGTCCCGCCGGCGTCGTGATCATGGCGATCGCGATTCTGATCTCGACGTTCGGGTGCAACAACGGTCTGATCCTCGCCGGGGCGCGCGTGTACTGGGCGATGGCGCGCGATGGCCTTTTCTTCCGCCGCGCCGGCGCGCTGAGCAAGCACCACGTCCCGTCCACCGCGCTCGTCGTGCAGGCGATCTGGACGACGCTGCTCTGCCTCACCGGCACGTACGGCCAGCTCCTCAACTACGTTATCTTTGCCGCGCTGGTGTTCTACGTGCTCACGACGATCGGCCTGTTCATTCTTCGCAGGACCCGGCCCGACGCCGAGCGTCCGTATCGCGCCATCGGCTATCCGGTGCTGCCGGCGCTCTACATCGTGCTGGCCGCGGCCGTGGCGATCATTCTGCTCCTCTCCGAGCGCACGCGCACCGAGGCCGTCGGTGGTCTCGTGCTCGTGCTGATCGGCGTTCCCGTGTACTTCCTCTGGCGCTCGCTCGAGCGGACGCCAGCGTAGATCGTCAACTCCAGGAGATCTTCACCGATGTCGATTCGGATGGACACCGTACGTCGTGCCCTCCCGTCGTTGTGGACGTGCCTCACGATGTTCGCCGCCCTGTTCGTTCCCCCAGCCCTCGTCGCGCAGGAAGCCGCTCAGGCACACCGACCCGGCGGGGAAGCCAACCTCGTCATCCCCGATCTGAGCAGCGTCGAGTTCCTGGGGATGCCCGGGCACACGCTCCTCATGACCGGCCTCGGCGTCTGCGCACTCGGCCTGCTCTTCGGCCTGGTGATCTATGGGCAGCTCAAGCGCCTCGCCGTGCACGAGGCGATGCGGGAGATCTCCGAGCTGATCTACGAGACGTGCAAGACGTATCTCATTACCCAGGGGAAGTTCCTGCTCGTGCTCTGGCTGTTCATTGGCGCCATCGTCTCGCTGTACTTCGGAAAGCTCGCGGCGACGGTGGATCCGGTCACGGGTGCGGTCACGCATGGATTTCCGCTGACGAAGCTGCTCGTGATCCTGCTGTTCAGTCTCGTCGGCATGGCGGGGAGCTACATGGTGGCGTGGTTCGGCATCCGCGTGAACACGTTCGCCAACTCGCGCACCGCGTTCGCGTCGCTCAAGGGCAAGCCGTACCCGTGCTACGCCATTCCGCTCCGCGCGGGGATGAGCATCGGGATGCTGCTGATCAGCGTCGAGCTGCTGCTGATGCTCTTCATCCTGCTGTTCGTGCCGGCCGACTATGCGGGTCCGTGCTTCATCGGCTTCGCCATCGGCGAATCGCTCGGTGCGGCGGCGCTTCGCGTCGCCGGCGGCATCTTCACGAAGATCGCCGACATTGGCGCCGATCTCATGAAGATCGTGTTCAAGATCAAGGAGGACGACGCGCGCAACCCGGGCGTCATCTCCGATTGCACCGGTGACAACGCCGGCGATTCGGTGGGACCGAGCGCGGATGGGTTCGAGACATACGGCGTCACCGGTGTCGCACTCATCTCCTTCATTCTGCTCGGCATCACTCCGGCCGTCTCGGGACCGGACTTCGCCGCCGTGCAGGTGCAGCTGCTCGTCTGGATCTTCATGATGCGCGTCGTGATGGTGATCGCGAGCGGCGCGTCGTACCTGATCAACGAGGCGATCGCGAAGGCGCGATACGGCCACGCGGATCGGATGAACTTCGAGACACCGCTGACTTCGCTGGTGTGGCTGACGTCGATTGTCTCCGTGGGGCTCACGTACCTGTCGTCGTACCTGCTCATTCCCGAGCTGGGCGACGGCACGCTCTGGTGGAAGCTCTCGACGATCATCACCTGTGGAACGTTGGCGGGCGCGATCATCCCCGAGCTGGTCAAGATCTTCACATCGGTCCACTCGGCGCACACCAAGGAAGTGGTGACGTCGTCGCGGCAGGGTGGGGCATCACTCAACATCCTCTCCGGATTCGTCGCCGGCAATTTCTCGGCGTTCTGGCTGGGCATGGCGATCATGGGGCTGATGTCCATCGCCTACCTGGTGAGCACGCAGGGGCTCGGCGCGATCATGATGGCGCCGGCTGTCTTCGCGTTCGGACTCGTGGCCTTCGGGTTCCTGGGAATGGGTCCGGTCACCATCGCCGTCGACTCGTATGGCCCGGTCACCGACAACGCGCAGTCGGTGTACGAGCTCTCGATGATCGAGGACGTGCCGAACGTGAGGGAGCAGGTGCGCCGCGACTTCGGGTTCGACGTTCAGTTCGAGAGGGCGAAGCACCTCCTCGAAGAGAACGACGGAGCCGGCAACACCTTCAAGGCCACCGCGAAACCGGTGCTCATCGGAACGGCGGTCGTCGGCGCCACGACGATGATCTTCTCGATCATCATGGTGCTGACCAACGGCCTCCAGGCGGAGCTGCTCGCGAACCTCTCGATCCTCCACCCGCCGTTCCTGCTCGGTCTCATTACCGGCGGTGCGGTGATCTACTGGTTCACCGGCGCATCGACGCAGGCGGTGACCACGGGTGCGTATCGCGCGGTCGAGTTCATCAAGGCGAACATCCGGCTCGAAGGGGTGGTCAAGGCCTCAGTCGCGGACAGCAAGAAGGTCGTCGAGATCTGCACGCAATACGCGCAGAAGGGAATGTTCAACATCTTCCTCACGGTGTTCTTCGCGACACTCGCCTTTGCCTTCGTCGAGCCCTACTTCTTCATTGGATACCTCGTGTCGATCGCGCTCTTCGGATTGTACCAGGCGATCTTCATGGCCAACGCCGGTGGCGCATGGGACAACGCGAAGAAAATCGTCGAGGTCGATCTGAAGATGAAGGGAACCGAGCTGCACGCGGCGACGGTCGTCGGCGACACGGTCGGTGATCCGTTCAAGGACACGTCGTCGGTGGCGCTCAACCCGATCATCAAGTTCACGACGCTGTTCGGGCTGCTCGCGGTCGAGCTGGCGGTGTCGCTGACGGCGCAGCGTGGCTCCACGTTCTCGCACATCCTCGCGGCGATCTTCCTCGCGGCGTCGCTCTTCTTCGTCTACCGCAGCTTCTACAAGATGCGAATCGAAGTCGCGGAAACGGTGGCTCGAGTGCGCGCGGCCGCGTGAGTCTCCGTACGCTCTTCGGACGGAAGCCGATCGCCGAGCTGCTGCCGGCGACGGAGGATTTGCCGCACACGTTGAGGCGGGCGCTGGGCGCGGGCGACCTCGTCATGCTCGCGATCGGGGCCGTGATTGGTGCGGGGATCTTCTCGTCGATCGGCACAGCAGCCGCCGGCGAGGTGCTTCCGTCGGGAGAGGTCGTGCGCTACGGCGCGGGGCCCGCGCTCGTCATCTCCTTCATCCTGCTCGGAGCCGTCTGCGCGCTTGCCGGTCTCTGCTACGCGGAGCTGGCGTCGATGATTCCGCAGGCAGGAAGCGCGTACGCGTACTCCTACGCGACGCTGGGCGAAGTCATCGCCTGGATCATCGGGTGGGATCTCATCCTCGAGTACGCCGTCGGGAACATCGCGGTCGCGATCGCCTGGAGCGGCTACTTCAGCTCGTTCATCAGCGCGTTTGGCGTGAGCTTCCCCGATTGGCTCACGCACGGATACCGGACGGCGTTGCTCAGCTCCGATCCGGCAGTCCACGGCCTGCTCGAGACGGCCCCGCGTGTTTTCGGCATCCCCGTGCTCCTGAACGTCCCGGCGTTCGTGATCGTCATGCTGATCACGTGGCTGCTCTATATCGGCGTCAAGGAGAGCGTCCGCGCGAACAACATCATGGTGGTCATCAAGCTGCTCGTGCTTGGGTTGTTCGTGGTCGTCGGCGCGATGAACATCGACAGCGCCAACTACACCCCCTTCGCGCCCAACGGGTGGAGAGGAATCCACCAGGGTGCGGCGATTGTCTTCTTCGCTTACATCGGCTTCGATGCCATCTCCACCGCCGCGGAAGAGACGAAGAACCCGCAGCGGAACATGCCCATCGGGATCCTCGGCGGGTTGGCGATCTGTACCCTCATCTACGTGATCGTCGGGGTCGTGGCGACGGGGCTCGTACCGTACCAGCAGCTCCGAGCGGCCGATCCATTGGCGCGCGCGCTCGAGGTCGCCGGCCTGCCGATCGCCAGCTGGTTTGTCGCGTTTGGCGCCGTGGTCTCGTTGACTGCCGTGCTCCTCGTCTTCCAGTACGGGCAGCCGCGCATCTTCTTCGCGATGGCGCGCGACGGGTTGCTCCCGAAGTTCGCCTCGAAGGTCCATCCAAAATACCGCACGCCTCACATCACGACGGTCATCACCGGCCTCGTGGTTGCGTTCGGCAGTCTCGTGCTCGACGAGAACGAGATTTACGACCTCACGAACATCGGGACGCTGTTCGCGTTCGCGATCGTTTGCGTGGGGGTGATGGTGCTTCGGTTCAAGGAGCCCGAGCGGCCACGGCCATTCCGCGTGCCCGGTATCTGGATCGTCGGGACGGTTGGCGCGGCGGCGTGCCTTTACGTCATGAAGGGGCTGCCGGTGCGCGCCTGGGAACGATTTGGCATCTGGATGCTCGTCGGGATCCTGCTGTACTTTGCCTACGGCTACCGCAACTCGTTGCTGCGGCGCCGCGCGTCAACCTCGGTGGAGCGGAGCGATGGCTGAGCCGATCGCGCATTCGGGCAAGGGAATGAAGCTGCACACGAAGATCCTGCTCGGGCTCGTGCTCGGCGCGATCGTGGGCATCGCGGCGAACCAGTTCCTCGGCGGCAACCACGAGGTCGTCGCGTTCATCAACAGGTACGTCGCGACACCCGTGGGGCAGATCTTCCTGCGACTGCTGTTCATGATCGTGATTCCGCTGGTCTTCGCGTCGATCACGCTGGGTGTCGCGGGGCTTGGCGATTTGCGACGTGTAGGGCGCGTCGGCGGGAAGGCGATAGGCTACTTCCTCGTCTCGACCGCGCTCGCCGCGACGCTGGGACTGATCGCGGTCTCCATCGTGCGTCCGGGCGAGCAGCTGGATCGCGCAACGGCGGAGCAGCTTCGCGCCGAGTTTTCGGCCGACGCGTCGTCTCGCGTGGAAGCCGCCGCGTCCTCCGACTTCGGCGTGAACACGATCATCAACATGTTCCCGCGGAACCCGGTGCGCGCCGCGGTGGATCTGGACATGCTCGCGATCATCGTGTTCTCGCTCATCTTCGGCGCGGCGCTCACGCTCATCGCCGCCGAGCGGGCGAAACCGATGTTGTCGTGGCTGGAAGCGCTCCAGGATGTGGTGATCAAGATCGTCGAGATGGCGATGCGGTTCGCGCCGTACGGCGTCGCCGCGCTCATTTTCGGTGTGACGTCGCGATTCGGGTTCCATCTGTTGAAACCGTTAGGCGCCTACGTCCTGGTGGTCATCGGCGCGCTGCTCGCGCACGTATTGATCAACCTGTCGCTGATCCTGCGCCTCATCGTCGGGGTCAATCCGTTCCTGTTCTTCCGTCGGATTCGTGCGGCGCTGGTCACCGCCTTCAGCACCAGCTCGAGCAATGCCACTCTTCCGACCGCGCTGGCAGTCGCCGAGCAGAACCTCGGCATACCGCCGTCCATCGCTGGCTTCGTGCTGCCCCTTGGCAGCACCATGTGCATGAATGGAACGGCCCTGTTCGAGGGGATCACGGTGATCTTCCTGGCGCAGGTGTTCGGGGTGAGCCTCGACCTCGGTCAAATGATCGTCGTGATGATCATGGCCGTGCTGACGGCGGTCGGCGCCGCCGGCGTGCCGGGCGGCTCCATTCCGCTGCTGGTGACGATTCTCGTGATGTTCGGCATTCCAGCCGAGGGGATCGCGATCATCCTCGGCGTCGATCGCATCCTCGATATGTCGCGAACGACCGTCAACGTTTGCGGTGACCTGAGCGCGACCGCGTTCGTCGCGAGGACGGAGGGAGTGTGGAACGCATCCAAAATCCCTTCGGACGAACGCATGGCGGTTCCTGAGGTGCTCGATGACAGTCCCGGCTGGCCGGCGAACCCCAGGAGTGAGGAGTCAGGGGTCAGGGGTCAGGGGGGATGAGGGAGTTGGTTGAAGGAGACGAACTGCACGAAGGCAACGACCTGGGATTAGGGCAGCCCCCTAACCCTCCACCCAGACACCGCCTGACCCCTGACTCCTGACTCCTGACCCTGTCGTCGGAGACGACACATGACTGCTACCGAATACATCCAACTCTACGTCTTCATGCTGGCCGGCGTCGTGGGATACCAGGTCATATCCCGCGTCCCGCCCCTTCTGCACACGCCGCTCATGTCGGCGACCAACGCGATCTCCGGCATCTCGCTGGTCGGGTCGCTCGTGGCCGCGGGATCGGATCACGGAACCATCAGCACGATACTCGGTGGCATCGCGGTGATGGCGGCGACGATCAACGTCGTCGGCGGCTTCATGATCACTGACCGCATGCTGAAGATGTTCAAGCGGGAGACGCGGAAGAGCTGATGCGCGAGCACGTCACGCAGGCGGCGTATCTCGCCGCGTCGCTGCTCTTCATTCTTGGCCTTCGCAGCCTCAGCTCTCCCGCGAAGGCGCGGCGCGGCATGCAGCAGGCCGCGCTGGGGATGCTGCTGGCCATCATCGGGACGCTCGTGCAGCAGGAGATCGTCCGCTACGAGTGGATCGCCGCCGGGATGATCGTCGGGTCGATCATCGGCGCGGCGATGGCGATCTACATGCCGATGACGGCGATGCCGCAGCGAATCGCCGTGTCGCACTCGTTGGGCGCGGTCGCCGCCACGCTGGTGGGCGTCATCGAGTACAACCTCCACAGTACCGACGTGACCCGCGGCAAGATGGTCGCCCTCGGGTTCGAGGTGCTGTTCGGCGCGCTGACGGTGACCGGCAGTCTGATGGCGTTCGGAAAGCTCCAAGAGATTCTGCCGACGCGACCGATCACCTATCGCTTCCAGAATTTCTTCAATCTCACGCTGTTCGCGATCGCCATCGGCCTGTTCGGATGGCTGATCTATGATTCGTCCAGCGCGACCGTGTTCTATACGATGCTGGCTATCGGTGCGGCGCTCGGTGTGCTGATGGTGCTTCCGATCGGCGGCGCGGACATGCCGGTCGTTCTCTCGCTCCTGAACTCGTACGCGGGCCTCGCGTCGGCCGCGACCGGATTCGCGCTCAACAACAACGTGCTGATCATCGCCGGCGCGCTCGATGGGACGTCGGGCTTCCTTCTGTCGATGCTGATGAGCAAGGCAATGAACCGGTCGTTCGCGAACGTGCTATTTGGCGCGTTCGGCGCGGCGCCGGAGGGCGGCGGGACGGGGACGAGCGTGGCGGGGCTGACGGTTCGCTCACTGAGCGCGGAGGATGCCGCCGCGCAGATCGCGTACGCGCGCACGCTCGTGGTCGTCCCGGGATACGGCATGGCCGTCGCGCAGGCGCAGCGCGAAGTGCGCGAGCTCGCCGATATCGTTACGAAGAAGGGCGGCGACGTAAAGTACGCCATCCACCCCGTCGCTGGTCGCATGCCTGGTCACATGAACGTCCTGCTGGCCGAGGCGGATGTCCCGTACGAGCAGATGTACGACATGGACTCCATCAACGACCAGTTCGAGCGCACGGACGTCGCGCTCGTCGTCGGGGCGAACGATGTCGTCAACCCGGCCGCGCGGAACGACCGCGGCAGCCCGATCTACGGAATGCCGATTCTCAACGTCGATCGGGCGAAGAGCGTCATCGTGCTCAAGCGCAGCATGAATCCCGGCTTCGCCGGCATCGAGAACGAGCTGTTCTATCGGCCGCAGACGTCGATGGTGTTCGGCGATGCGCGAACGACGCTCAAGCAGCTCGTCCAGGCCGCGAAGGAGCTGTGAGTCAGGGGGTCAGGAGTCAGGAGTCAGGGATCAGGGGGTGTTGGGTTATCGGTATGAGGGAACGGCACCGCCCCCGCCACCTCGAACCCCACACCCCTGAACCCTGACTCCTGATTCCTGACTCCTGCCGTTCAAGCGCCGACGCCGAGGTAGCGAAGGGCACCGCGCACAGCTCCGCGAACGGGAACGACCTCCTCGGAGCGGACCTGCGCCCCGGGAACGGCAGTCTTCAGGCGATGCTCGACGCGCTTGCGGAGCGGCGCGCCCGCTGAGAGCAGCCCTCCCGCCAGCGCCACCGGGATGCTCGCGCGCTCATCGCCGAAGAGCCGACGGGCCAGCGTCCGTACGTGAAGCACCAGCTCCTCCGACGCCATGCTGAGCAGGGAGTTGGCGCGCAAATCACCAGTGTCCGCGGTGCTGGCGACGACGGGCGCGAGCGAGGCGAGGTCCGCTGGGGTCGCCGTCGCCGCCCAGCCAACGAGGCCATCGACATCGTCGACTTGCGCGGCGGTGAGGATGGCTCCAACGAGTGTTGTCGGTGGCTCGCGCTCATCCGAAGCGCCTGTCACGATCGAGAGCGCACGGCGGCCGATCCACGCTCCGCTTCCCTCGTCACCGCACACCGGTCCCCAGCCACCACAGCGCGATGATGTTCCCGTCGGACCGCGTCCGAACGCCACGGAGCCGGTGCCGGCGATGAGAAGGATGCCGGCGCCGTCGCCGAATGCGTCGTCGAGCGCGATCGCCGCGTCGGCGTGAACGACGACTTCGTCAGCCACGTCGCGGGAAACGAGCGACTGCCACAGCGCCTGTCGCTCGGGGTCGCGACCGGCGCCGGCAACGCCCACGCACAGGACCTTCGGCGTGACGTGCGTCATTTCGCAGGAGGCGAGTGCCTCACGAGTGGTCGCCACGATGACGTCCGCGCTGCGGTCGGCTTCACCCGGCCGCAGGGCACTGCCCGGTCCCTCGGCGCTGCCCAACTGCTGGCCACGTTCGTCCGCCACCCAGATCCGCGTCCGGGTGCCGCCACCGTCGACGCCGATGACGATCGCGCTCACGCCGACGCCTCGGCGGCGCGCTTGGCAGGCGCCGGATGTGTGAATGAAGACAGAATACCAACGAGCATCGTGATCGACGTTCCAATGAGTACGTACCAGGGCCATGCAATGCGCCCCAGCGGAGCGAGGGTATCCGCCAGCGCCGGATACGCGGCCGACAAGGGCCGTGCGAATACGACCAGCGTCATCGCGGCGATTCCAACCGCCATGCCAAGAATCGCGTCGCGCTGAATCGCTCTGCGCCAGAGCATGCCGAGGAAGAAGCCGCCGAGCAACCCGCCATAGGTGAACGATGCAACCGAGAGAGCGACGACGACGACCGGCGTACCCTGCGCGCGATACAGCAGCGCGCCGCCGATCAGGACGACGGCCCACATGAGAGTGAACACCTTGCCGATGCGGAGGACGCCCGGATCGTCCGCGCGCCGCCCGGTGAGCGGAAGATAAATGTCGTGCGTCGTCGCCGCGGAAAGAGAGTTCAGCGACCCCGAGACGGTGCTCATCGCGGCCGCGAGGATGGCCGCGATCACGAGCCCCGTGAGCCCGGGAGGCATGACCTCGACGATGAAGCGCGGAAAGATCTCATCGGGACGCTGGAACGTCTGCCCGCGATAGTACGCGAAGAGGCCGATGCCGATCATCAGGAACAGTGTGAACTGCAGAATGACCGCGATGCCGCTTCCGATGAGCGACCGCCTGGCATCCCGGAGCGATGAAGACGCGAGCAGTCGCTGGACGATGAGCTGATCGGCCCCGTGCGATGCCATCGAGAGAAAGGCGCCGCCAATGACTCCGGCCCAGATCGTGTGTGGCCGATCGAAACCCGTGTACGGGTCGAACACCCGCAACTTGCCGGCGGAGTCCGCCCCACTGAGAATGGCGCTCCAGCCGCCGTCCACGCCTCGTCCGATCAGCCAGATGGCGGCGAATCCTCCGAGGAGATACACGATCGTCTGCAGCACATCCGTCCACACGACCGCGCGCATCCCGCCGTGGTACGTGTAGATGATCGTGAACACGCCAAGAATGAGAATGGAGACTGGCGTCAGATATCGTGGAGCGATCACGGGACCGATGATCAGCGCGATCGGGATCGCGGTCGCGAACACTCGCACCGAGTCGCCGAAGGCGCGCGTGACCATGAAGATGATGGAGGCGAACCGGCGCGTGGACGTTCCGAAGCGCTGCTCGAGCAGGGCGTAGGCGGTCACGAGCTCGCCCTGGTAATACCGTGGAAGCAGCGTGTAGCCGATCACGATCCGGCCAACCAGGTAGCCTAACGCGACCTGGAGGAAGCTGAGGTCGGCAATGTAGGCGAGCCCGGGGATGCTGATGAAGGTGAGCGCGCTCGTCTCGGTCGCGACCACGGAAAAAAGAATCGCCCACCACGGAATCGCGCGGCCGGCGACGAAGTAATCGCGTGCGTCCTTCTGGTGCCGCCCGAGCCACATCCCGAGCGCGGTGGTGCCGACGAGGTACACGAGGAGCACCGCCGCATCGAGCAGCGTAAAGGAAGATGTCATGTCGTGAGCGGATCAGTCGACGACGTACGCTTCCATCGCGAAATACTCGGCCAGCCCGAGCCGGTCGAGCGTGGCGGCTGTTTCCTTGTTCCGAGCCTCCACGCGCTGCCAGAACTCGCGTTCGTCATGAGCGCCGGGGAAGGGGGCCGAGTCCTTCTGCGACTGATGCTTGAAGATCGCCTGGATCTTGAGCTTGAGCTCTTCCTGGGACAGTGGGACGAGCCAGGTCGCGTCGGTGACGGGCCATTCCTGCCACGCGCCGCGGTACAGCCAGACCTCGGGACGCACGAACGCGGAATTCGGGCTCCGCATTCCGCCTTCCGCATGCGGAGACAGTTCCTCGATCGCGCGATAGATCGCTTCCTTGCACATCCGGTGGGTCCCATGGGGATCCGAGAGGTCCCCGGCCACGAAGATGAGCTCCGGGCGCATCTCCTCGAGCAATCCGCGAACGATCGCGACGTCGGCTGGCCCGATGGGATCCTTGCGAACCTTGCCCGTCTGATAGAAGGGAAGATTGAGGAACCGCGCCGCCGACGCGTCGAGCCCGAGCGTCTCGATCCCGCTCACCGCCTCCGACTCGCGGATGATACGCTTGATGTCCTGCACCTCCGGGATGTCTACGTCGCCCGGACGCTTCGAAGCGAGGAACTCGTATACGCGCTTCGCGAGGACCTGCACCTCCACGTCGCCAATCTCGCGCTCCGCCCCGAGGCGCACGAGGAAGTCCACGTAGCGGCGCACGTCGTGATCGAAGACGGCGATGTTGCCGCTCGTCATGTACGCTACGACGATCTCGTTCTTGTTCTCGACGAGCTTCCGGAGAATGCCGCCCATCGAGATGACGTCATCGTCGGGATGCGGCGAGAAGACGACGATGCGCTTGCCCGACGGCAGCTTCGATTTCCCGCGAATCTTCGCGCCGAGCATGTTGAAGACTTCGCCGTTGGCCGTGCCGGGTGACCCGAATCGTGCGACGAGTGACGACAGCTTGTGCTCCGCGTAGTCGCGCTGCGTCAGCTTGAGGATGGCCTTCCCGGTTTGCTGCGAGAGCCACACGACCGCGTGCACGGCGAGCTGCGGTGTCCAGTGCACCTCATCGAGTAGCCACGGCGTCGCGAACCGCGTGAGATCGGCGGCCGATGCGCGATCGATGTAGAAGGTCGTGTTCGGGTGCTGCTGCAGGAACGTCGCCGCCACCTCGACGTCCACTTCGCCTTCGACCGCGCGGCGGACGATACCGGCTTTGTGCTCACCGGTGGCGAGGATGAGAATCTCGCGCGCCTCGAGAATCGTGGCGACGCCCATCGTGAGCGCTTCACGAGGAACGTACTCCTCGCCGAAGAAGTCGGCGGCGGCATCCTGGCGCGTGACGTTGTCGAGGTGCACGGGACGCGTGCGACTCTCCACGCCCGATCCCGGCTCGTTGAAGCCAATGTGTCCGGTCTTACCGATGCCCAGCAGCTGCAGGTCGATACCACCGGCCTGCCGAATGGCTTCCTCGTAGCGGAGACACTCGAGCTCAATGTCTTCGCGCGGTGTGTCGCCACGCGGGATGTGCACGTTCTCACGCTTGATGTCGACGTGGTCGAACAAATTCTCCCACATGAACCGGTGATAGCTGTGGATGCTCTCCGGCTTCATGGGGTAATACTCGTCGAGATTGAACGTCACGACGTCGGCGAACGAGAGGCCTTCCTCGCGGTGCATGCGGATCAGCTCGCGGTACACGCCGATTGGTGTCGATCCCGTCGCCAGGCCGAGCACCGCCTGATCGCCGCCCGCGTCCTTCTCGCGAATGAGCGCGGCGATTCTCGACGCGACCAGCCGAGCGATGTCGTCGTGCTCCTCGACGACGACCGTGCGAATGCGCTCGAGGGCGGCCGTGGTCTGTGAGATGCGAGAAGGCCCGCGAGTCATGCGTTGATCGCGGGCCTCCTGTGCGGTGCCGGCGTCGAGTCGCACGCCAGTGTCCGTCTTCATTGTTTCGGCGACGTTCCCGCGTTACGCGTTGAACGAGCTACCGCATCCGCATCCGCCGGTGGCGTTCGGATTCTTGAAGGTGAAGCCGGAGCCCTGCATCGACGACACATAGTCGATGGTGACGCCGTTGAGATACTGGGCCGAGAACGGGTCGACGAAAACCCGAATCCCTTCCTGGTCGATCACGAGATCGTCGTCGGCCGCCTTCTCCTCGATCAGAAGCCCGTATCGGAAGCCGCTGCACCCGCCGGGCTGAACGCTCACCCGAAGCCCGCCTTGCTCGAAGGGCACGCCCTCCTGCTCCATGAAGCGCTTGACTTCGGTGGTGGCGACCGGGGTGACGGTCATCGTGAGCATTGGTTGCTGCGTCGCGCTCATGAGTCCCTCTTTGGTAAAGGGCCGGGAACCGCCCCGGCACGCTATCGAATAATAGCCCCGCCAACAGCTAACTACAAGAATGACTCACGCATGGAGTGCGGGTCACGGGCTCCCTCGTTCTACTGCCACCGGCGTGCCGGGTTCCCGGTCGCCGCGAAATGATCGGGCAATCCAGGCGAATGCGGCCAGGGCGATGGCCACGAAAATCAGTCCGGAGCCAAGCTCCCCGAACACCAGCTTCCCGATCCCGAAGAGCGTCGAGTACACCGCGATGATCCCGGCCACCCAGTTCGTCCAGGCCAGCCCGCCGCCGGGAATGCTCTCCCGGCCAAACCCCAGGCGGCCGGAAACGGCACGCCACCCAGGCCCGCCCGGACGCACGCGCCGGTAGAACGCGTCCAGGACGGCGTCGGGCTCCGGCCTCGTCAGGTAGGTCACCGACACCCACACGATCGTGCTGATGGCCACCGTGACGAGCATGACCCAGGCGTCGCCGTTCGGCGTTCCCTTGAACGCTCGTGGGATGAGCTGCATCGCGGCGACCGACACGATGAACGACGCGATCATCGCGCTGATCTCCGACCAGGCGTTGATGCGCCACCAGTACCAGCGAAGAATGAGCACGAGTCCGGTACCCGCGCCGATCGCCAGGAGGAACGTCCACGCGCGGCCGATCGTCTGGATCTGCCAGGTCACCAGGATCGAACCGAGGAAGAGCAGGATCGTCGCCATGCGCGAGACGTTTACGTAGTGCTTCTCGCTCGCGTCCTTGCGCATGAATCGGCGGTAGAAGTCGTTGACGAGATACGACGCTCCCCAGTTCAGCTGGGTGGCGATCGTGGACATGTACGCCGCCGCGAAGCCGACGACCATCAGCCCGCGCCAGCCGGACGGAAGCAGGTCGACGAAGGCGCGAACGTAGCCGTTCTCCTTTTCAGCCGCGCCGAGCTCGGGGTAGAGAATCACCGTCGCGAGCGCCGTGATGATCCACGGCCACGGGCGCAGCGCGTAGTGCGCGACCTGGAAGAACAACGTCGCGAGCACACCGTCGCGCTCGGAGCGCGCCGAGAAGATTCGCTGAGCGACGTATCCGCCGCCCCCCGGTTCGGCGCCCGGGTACCACGCCGCCCACCACTGCACGAACAGGAACGTGGCCAGCGCGAGGATCGGCATCCACGAATAGTCGAGGATCGCGCCATTCTCGATCCGGACCGGTAGCACCGAGAGCGCCTGCTCGCTTCCGAAATACGCCGCCGACCTGGTCTTCAGCGCGTCCATCCCACCGACGGCGTCGACCGAGTACACGGCGAGCACGATGACGGCCGTCATCGCCAGGCCGAACTGGAGGAAGTCCGTCCACAGCACGGCCCAGAGTCCAGCGGCCACCGAATACGCGACCGTGATCACGAAACAGATTCCCACGGCGACATACGGTGACACACCGAGCGAGATCGACAGGATCTTGATCATTGCGGCGTTCACCCAGCCGAGGATGATCAGGTTGATTGGAATCGCGAGGTAGAGTGCGCGAAAGCCGCGAAGGATCGCGGCGGGCTTTCCGCTATACCGCACTTCGGCGAGCTCGACATCGGTCAACACCTTCGCGCGGTGCCACAGGCGCGCGAAGAAGAAGACCGTGAGCATCCCGCTCATGACGAAGCTCCACCACACCCAGTTGCCGGCGACCCCGCGCGTGGCGACGAACCCGGTGACGACGAGCGGGGTATCGGCGGCGAACGTCGTCGCGACCATGGACACCCCGGCGAGCCACCACGGAACCGAGCGCCCCGAGATGAAGTACTCGCTCATGCTCGAGCCGCCGCGCCGCGTGAAGTAGAAGCCGATGCTCGCCGACACCACGAAGTAGCCGATGATGATCGCCCAGTCGAGCAACGTGAGAGTCATGGCGTTCCCGAGGTGAGAGGGGCGCCAGAACCTATCGCCGCCATCACGGCGTTGGCGAGCGCGGAACGGACGAGACCAATCCGCGTGTTCTGTCGCGAGGG
>DASTYE010000153.1:0-24471 GCA_035765135.1 Gemmatimonadaceae bacterium
CACCGACGCCGGCGCCGACGCCAGGTTCGTCGTCACCCTCAGCGCCTTCTCGCCCGCCAGTGGCGCGATCGTCTCCTCGACCTCGGCGACGATCGTGCGCGGGTCGAAGTCCTCGTAGCGAAGCTCCATGCGCCCCGCTTCAATCTTCGACAGGTCGAGCACATCATCGATCAGTAGCTGCAGGTCTTTCGCGCGGCGAACGATGTTGAGGATCGCACGCTCCTGCGCTTGTGTCATCGAACCGTAGACGCCGTCGCGCAGGAGACCGGAGTAGCCTAACACCGCGTTCAATGGCGTTCGCAGCTCGTGCGACATGGTCGCCAGGAAGCGCGACTTCGCTTCCGTCGCGTCGCGCAGCGCCTGCGCCCGCTCCTCGAGCTGCTCGTTCGCCTTGTGCAGCAGGTCGCTCACGTGTCTGTATTCATCGGCCTGCGCCTCGGCGCGCCGCCGCGCTTCAGCGAGAGATTCCGCCTGCCTGGCGAGCTCCTCCTTTTGCGCCTCGAGCTCTTCGGTCTGCATCTCCAGCTCGGTCGCCTGCTCGAGGAGCTGCTCCTGCTGACGCTCCAGGTCGTCCTTCTGCTCCTTGAGCTGCTCGATGGCCTTCGCGAGGTCGCTGTTCGAGCGGGCGAGGTCGCGATTGCGTTCGGCGAGGTCGTCGCGGACCCGTTCCGCCTGCGGCGCGGTAGGTAGACGGACGAGCCAGATCCCGTCCTGGTCGCGAGCAACTTGGAACGCGCCATTCATGGTGGAGACGCGACCGTCGGCGAAGCGCACGTCATCGAGCACGGGCGCCGATGAGTCTGATGTCTTCAAGGCGTTGACGACCTGCGCGCGACAGCGCTCGTCGAGCAGGTCGTCGAGCCTGTGGCCAACGAGCGCGCCCGCTGGCCGGCCCAGCCCGCGCTCGAGCAGCCCGTTGGAAAAGAGAACACGTCCGCCCGGGTCTACGCGGAGAACGGCGATATCAGTTCGGGGGAGCGGAGCAGGCGGCTCATCAGCCGTCCGCGCGCCCTCCGTTTGGGAGAGTGTATCGGTCATGAGTTTTTCATCGCCTTCGCCCGGCACCGGCGCCGGGATTTGACGGCCATTTGGCATGAACTGCGCCAAGGGGCCCGCGTGACTTGCATCAAGAACCCAGGGGCGATGCGGATGAGGCGGATTGGGCTGATGCTTCGGATCGCTCCGTGCGCCCGAGAATCCCCTCGCGCAGGCAAAAGAAGAGACCGATTACTTGTACGTGCGGACGGATCAATGCACACGGGGCAGATCCGCATGCATCAGCCCAATCCGCCTCATCCGCAGAGCCCCTCCGTTCTTGATGCCAGCCAGATGTTGCCGCGCTGTACGAAGCAAACCGCCCCCATTCTCAGCCGAACACCCGGCCGCTAGACTTTCAGCAACCCTAAACCGCCTTGGCAAAATGAGATATCGCTCTTTCGCGCCCGCGGCTGCTCTCCTCGTGCTGCCTTCGCTCGGCGCGCAGCAGCCCGTGTCGGCGCCTGTGTCGGATATTCAATACACGGTGACAGTGGACTCGCAGCTCGGCGCCGCGCGGAGGATTCGCGTCGCCATGCGGTTCGGAACGACCGGGACGACGCCTGTGCTGCTGTCGCTGCCAGCGTGGACACCGGGCGCGTACGAGATCTCGAACTTCGCCCGCTACGTCTCGAACTTCGCCGCCACCGCCGACGAGCGTCCGCTCGACTGGGACAAGGCCGACTTCGACACCTGGCGAATCCGCGGCGCGAACGGCCGCCGCGTCACCGTCACCTTCGAGATCGAGGCCGACACGCTCGACAACGCGATGGCCTGGACGCGGCCCGACTTCGCGATGTTCAACGGAACGACCCTCTTCCACTACCCGGAGGGTCGCGGCTTCAACTTCCCGGCGACGGTCCGCGTCGAGGCTCCGACGGGATGGCTCGTCGCCACCGGGATGACGTCGGCCGGGCAACCGCGGACGTTCACCGCGCCTAACTATCACGACCTGGTCGACATGCCGTTCTTCGTCGGCCGGTTCGACCTCGACAGCACGCGCGTCTCGGACGTGTGGGTGAGACTCGCGACCTATCCCGCCGGCAGCGTCGGCGGCGAGGCGCGCGCGATGGCGTGGGAGTGGCTCCGCCGGATCATCCCGCCGCAGGTGGCCGTCTTCAAGGAGGCACCTTTCCGCACCTACACGGTGATGCAGATCGCCGACTCGGCGTACGGCGGAGCGAGCGGGCTCGAGCACCAGAACTCGCACGTCGACATCGTGACCCCGCTGGCGATCGGCAATCCGTTCCTCGCTTCGCTCTACGCGCACGAAGTCTTCCACGCCTGGAACGTCAAGCGCATGCGCCCGGCGGAGCTCTGGCCCTATCGGTACGACGCGCCGGCGCCAACGTCACTGCTCTGGATCAGTGAA
Organism: Gemmatimonadaceae bacterium; assembly: GCA_035765135.1. Taxonomy (GTDB): domain Bacteria; phylum Gemmatimonadota; class Gemmatimonadetes; order Gemmatimonadales; family Gemmatimonadaceae; genus JAICNG01. The sequence goes on from DASTYE010000153.1 coordinate 2,408, forward strand.
GGGATCACCGACTACTACGCCGACCTCTCGATGCTTCGCGGCGGGCTCGGCGATTCCTCCGCGTTCTTCGGCGTGACGGCCGGAAAGATCAGCGAGGTCTCGCAGGTACCGCCGGTCGCGCTCGAGGATGCGTCGCTGTCCACGTGGGTGCACCCCACCGACGGCACTGGCTACATCTACTACCCCAAGGGCTCACTCGCGGGACTCCTGCTCGACATCATGATTCGCGACGCGAGCAACAATGCGCGCTCGCTCGACGACGTGATGCGGCAGGTGTACACCGAGACGTACAAGAGAGGAAAGGGGTTCACCAACGCCGATTGGTGGCGCGTCGTGAGTCAGGCGGCGGGCGGGAAGTCGTTCGCCGAATTCGCTGAGAAGTACATCGATGGACGCGAGCCGTTCCCGTGGGAGGCAACGCTCACGCTCGGCGGGATGCGCATCGTCAACGACACGATTCGCGAGCCGCGGCTCGGCATCAGCACCCAGCCGGGCGAGGCCGGCGGGATTGTGGTGGCGGCGGTCGATCCGACGGGCGCGGCGGCGGCGGCGGGCGTTCGGGAGGGCGACGTCCTCGTCTCGATCGGGAACATCGCGGTCGAGGATCAATCGTTCGGCCAGAAGTTCCGCCAGCAGTTCGGCTCACGTGAAGGGGCTCCGCTCGAGATCAAGGTCAAGCGTGGGGAGCAGGAAGTCGCGCTGCAGGCTCGGGTGAGGATGGCGACGCGCGTCGAATCGCGACTCGAGGCCGACCCGGCCGCGAGCGCCAAGGCGGCGAGGATTCGCTCGGGGATCCTGCGTGGAACGACGGGGCCGTAGCAGTACGCTTCTTGCCTCACGCGGCATCTAACAGGAGAGGGACGATGACGCGCATTCACAGGAATCGGCTGACGATGACGCTGGCGCTGACGGCGACGCTGGCGGCGGCATGCGACCGGACGGAGGAGGATCAGGGGGCGACGGTGGCCGACACGGCCGCTGGCGTCGTGGACACCGCCCCCGCGACCACGGCGCGGTCCGTCGCCGTGCTCCTCACCGACGAAAACATCATCGCGGTGCTCGACACGACCTACGACGCGTTGCTCGAAGCCGACCAGCTAGCGCTCGATCGCACCGACAACGAGCGTGTGCGGCAATTTGCATCGCGGGCGATCACGCAAAATGCGGCATCGCGGCGCGCGGTGATTGCCACGGCCGAGCGACTGGGTGTTGCGCCGGTGCTACCGGACCTCGATCCCGTCGAGGGTCACGCGGAGGCGATGGCCTCGATGCGCCAGCGCGCCGGCTCGGCGTTCGATGAGATCTACATCGACCAGGCGGTGGAATCGCGGAGGGAGCTGATCGATGAGATCGGGGAGGCTCTGGAGGTCGAGAGCCGGCCTGCCGCCGTCAAAGAGCTGCTTACCCAGTTGAAGGCACAGCTGGAGGCGGACGTGAAGGCCCTTGAAGGAATGAGGAGCCTCTAAAAGGAGTCAGGAGTCAGGAGTCAGCGATCAGGGGGTGCCGGGCAGTGGGTTGCAGGAGAAAAAGACCACGCACCTGATCCCTTGGTGCAGTTCTCTCCTGTTACCCGCACCCCGACACCCCCTGATCCCTGACTCCTGACTCCTGGCCCCTAGCTGCCAGTCCTCTCATATCGCCTGACGAGATCAGCATTCCGCGCCGGCGGACCCGCCCACCTCTGCGCCATCAGCGCTTCGATCTCCGCGATTTCCCGTGGTGCGCGCGAGATCCACTCCACACCGCTCGGCGTGACGAGGTAGTCGTCCTCGATGCGGACGCCGATGTTCGCGTGCCGCTCGACCGCCGGGCGAATCTTCGCGATCAGCGCGCGGTTCTTCGGGGTGTCCGGGATGATCGAGAGCAGGTTCGCGCGAACATAGATGCCCGGCTCGATCGTGAAGGCGCTGCCGGCGTTGATACGACCTCCGGGAATCTGTGCCTGCTCGGGGTCGTGCACGTCGAGCCCGATCCCGTGACCGAGGCCATGCATGTAGTACATCGTCCACTGCGGGCACGACGCTCCCTCCTCGCCGCATAACGCCTCGCCCCCCTCGACCACCGCGCCGACGCTTTCGATCAGTCCAAGCCGTACCAGGCCGCGCTCGACCGTCTCGGCCGCCGCGCGCGCGAGCGAGCCGAAGGACGCACCCGGCGTTGCGGCCTTCTCTGCCGCGGCCTGCGCATCGCGCACGAGCTGGTAGATCGCGCGCTGCTCGGCGGTGAACGTGCCCGACACCGGCACCGTGCGGGTGACGTCGGCGGCATACCCGCGATACGAGGCGCCAATGTCCATCACGACCATCTCCCCCGCGCGCATGAAGCGGTCGTTGGCGTTGTAGTGCAGCGTCGTCGAGTTCGGGCCCGAGCCGACGATCGTCGCGAACGATGGACGGTCCGCCCCGTTGCGGCGGAAGGTGTACTCGACGAGCGCCTGGACCTCGAACTCGTTCATGTCGGGCTCGATTGCCTGGAACGCCTGACGATGCGCATCGACCGTGATGTTCACCGCGGTGCGAATCAGCTCGAGCTCAGCGGGGGATTTCTTCGCACGCAGGCGAAGCACCAGCGGCGTCGCGTTGCTGAGCGCCAGCGAGTCATGGCGCTCGGCGATCGCCCGCATCACCTCCTGATCGAACGACATCCCATGTTCGCTCGGGTCGAGCGGGTCCTCGTGGCCGAAGTCGCCGACCACGTACATCGTCCGCACCACGCGAGCAAGCGAATCGACTACCGCCATGAAGTCGCCGGCCGCGCGCGCCGCCAACCCGGTGCGCACACGCGCTGTGTCGAGCCCCATGCGCGCTCCCGTCCACACCTCCGCCGCTGGATCGCGCTCCTGCACGAAGAGCGTCCCTGTCGCGCGACCACCGCGCTTGACGATGACCAGCGCCGCGTTCGGCTCACGCACACCAGTGAGGTACAGGAAGTTGGGATCCTGGTAGAACGACAGGTAATCCTGCTCGGGCTCGCGTGCGCCGAAGACGACGAGCGCGCCATCCTCGATGCCGGCCACGAGGGAGTCGCGGCGGGCGGAATACTCCTGCCGGGGAATCTGGGCCTCCCCGGATCCCTGGAGGAGGAGCGTCAACGCGAAGATCAGAGTTACGATGCGCATACGTGGGTGGGTAAAGGCAAAGATGACAGAGTTCAGAATACAGAATTCAGATCTCAGCAACGTCATTGCGAAGTTGCTGAAATCTGAATTCTGTATTCTGAACTCTGTCATCTTTGCCGTTCTATTTGAGTAAGAGTTTCGCGATGGTCTGGAGCTGCATGTTCGACGTCCCTTCGTAAATCGTCCCGATCTTCGCGTCCCGGTAGAACTTCTCGACGGGATATTCCTTCGTGTACCCGTATCCGCCAAACAGTTCCAGGCAGAGGGACGTGACACGCTCGGCGACCTGCGACGAGAAGAGCTTCGCCATCGCCGCTTCAGCGGTGAAGGGGTGACCGCCGTCCTTGAGCCGCGACGCGTTGTAGACCATGAGCCGCGCCGCTTCGAGCTCAGTCGCCGCCTGGGCGATCTGGAATTGCACCGCCTGAAACTCGGCGACCGGTTTGCCGAACTGCTTGCGCTCCTGCACGTAGGCAATCGCGGCGTCGAGCGCGCCCCGCGACACGCCGATCATCTGCGCGCCGATACCGATGCGCCCCTCGTTGAGCGTCTCGATCGCGATCTTGTACCCCTGTCCCTGCACGCCGAGCAGGTTTTCCTCCGGTACTTCGCACCCATCGAGAATCAGCTCCGTGGTGCTCGAAGCGCGAATGCCGAGCTTGTCCTCCTTCTTGCCGACCGAGAATCCGGCAAAGTCGCGCTCGACGATGAACGCGGTGATCCCCTTGTACCCGGCCGACGGGTTCGCGTTGGCGAAGACGACGTAGATCCCGGCTTCCGCACCGTTGGTGATCCACATCTTGCGGCCATCGAGGATCCACCGGTCGCCCTTCTTGACGGCGCGAGAGGCCATTCCGAAGGCGTCGGAGCCGGATCCGGGCTCCGAGAGCGCGTATGCGCCAACCGTGTCGGCCGTTAGGCGGGAGAGATAGCGCGAGCGCTGGTCATCCGTCCCGTAGCGCAGGATCGGGTAGTTGGCGAGCGTGTTCTGGACGTCGACCATGATCGACGCCGAGGCGTCGACGCGGCTGATGGCCTCGACCGCGAGCGTGACCATGAGGAGCGATCCCCCCGCGCCTCCGAGATTTTCGGGAACCTCGATCCCCATCAGGCCGAGCTCGAAGAACTTCGGTATAAGATCCGGGTCGAGCTTTGCCGCTTGATCCATCGCGTGCACGCGCGGGCGGACTTCTTCCTCCGCGAACGCGGCCACCGCGTCGCGGAACATGGTCTCCTCTTCGGAGAGGATGGTGAGGGCGCTCCTGCTATCGACCGCGGTGCTCACGCGGTCGCTTCCGTCCCCACACCGGTGCGCTCGAGCACGACTTCGGCGAGCTTTTCATGAACGCCGAAGGCCTCCGTCACGCGATAACTGACGCCGGGGAATGCCGCGGCGGCTTCCGCCACCATTCGCGGTATGTCTCGCGTGGAGTGCTTGCCCGGCGAAAGCATGTACGGAAACGCGATGACTTCCGTCGCGCCTTCGTCCACGCACTGCCGAAACCCCTCGGCGATCGTCGGCTCGGCCAGCTCCATGTGTGCCGAGTGCACGATCACGCCGTGCCCGGCGATCCGTCGAACGACCTCTGCGACGGTCTCGAGCATCTCGTTCGCCTCGGCCCGCACCGAGCCGTGATCGATGAGAAGAATTGCCTTCATGCTTCCGAAGATATCCTCGGCGCTTTGGTGACGACAGCCTTTTCTGGAGCAGGCATCCAGGTTCAAACGGGGGAACGGATCCCGCGGATGCGGCGGGAGCTGCCGGATCGCTCCTGGCGCATCAAATCCCGGCTCGCGCAGTACAAAACAACAAGTTGTTTGTGGCTACGCGTAGAAGGTTCAACGCGCAAGAAGCGATTCGCCTGATCCGTCGCATTCGCGGCATCCGTTCCCCTTTGAACCTGGATGCTCGTCCGTGCGACCCTTTGAACCTGGATGCCAAGCCCTATGCAGCCGAAGCCGGCGCGAGGTGCTCGCGGAAGACCTCGAGAGCGAGCTCGACCTTCCCGAACGGCGCCGACACCTGGACCCCCTGCACGGACGGGCGCACACGCTCGAGCATCTCGCGCGCGATCGAAATACCCTCGGCGATCGCCGCCTCCTTCGACTTCTCGTTGGCGCTGCGCATGCGCGCGATGATCTCGGGCGGCACGACCACGCCGGGGACCTCGTTCGCGAGAAATTCCGCATTGCGCGCGGAGACGAGCGGCCAGATTCCCGCGACGATCGGGATGCGAACGTGCGCGATCCGCTCGAGGAATCGCTCGAGTTGTGCCGGGTCGAAGACCGGCTGCGTGATCGCAAACTCGGCGCCTGCGTCCACCTTCCACTCGAATCGCCGGATTTCGTGCGCGAGATCGATCGCGGCCGGGTTCACGCCGACGCCGATCACGAAGGCGGTCGGTGTCCCAATGGCGTTGTCGCCCGGATCGAGCCCGCGGTTGAGATTGCGGACGAGATTCGTGAGGCCGATGGCGTCGATGTCGAACACCGCCGTCGCGTTGGGATACGGACCCATCTTCGGCGGGTCACCAGTGATGATGAGCAGGTTGCGCAGGCCCATCGCCGATGCGCCAAGCAGGTCGCTGAGCATCCCGAGCAGATTACGGTCGCGACAGCAGTAGTGGGTCACAGTCTCAATGCCGATGCGCTGTTCGATGAGCAGGCTCGTGAGAAGCGCGCCCATGCGGCTCTGTGCGCGCGGCCCATCGGGAACGTTCACGGCATCGACGCCGGCGCGTTTCAGCGCCTCGACGCCCTGCAGCATCTTCGTGGCATCGACACCGCGCGGCGGGACGATCTCGACCGAGGAAACGAACTCGCCACGCGCGAGCTTGCCCGCCCATCGCGAGCGCTCCGCAAAGGGATACGGCTCCACGGCGCCCGCCTGAGTGCTGCGCGCGGCGAGCTGCTCCGCCTGCGAGCTGCTCGCCGTTGCCACGGGGCGCGCAGGACGCAGACGGGGGACAAGTGGACGAATGCCCTCGACCAACGCCTTGATGTGATCGGGCGTCGTTCCGCAGCATCCGCCGATCACTTTTACGCCGGCGTGAACGAGGTGCCGTCCATACGACGCGATGTATTCCGGGGACGCCATGTACATCGTACGCCCGCCGACTTCGCGCGGCATTCCCGCGTTGGGCATGGCGCTCAGCTTCCGGGTCGTCACCGGGGCCATGCGCTCGATCGCCTCGAGGATCGCCTGCGGTCCGACCGAGCAGTTGAGACCGACGACGTCGGCGCCGGCTGCCGTCAACACGCGCGCGACCTCCTCCGGCGCATCGCCGTAGGGCGTCAGCCCGTCGGTGCCGATCGTCATTTGCGCGATGACGGGGACGGATGCGTCGACGTCGCGCGCGGCATGAATCGCCTGCTCGAGCTCGCTCAGGTCGGCAAAGGTCTCGAGAATGAAGAGATCCGCGCCACCGTCACGCAGCGCCGCGAGCTGATCGCGGAAGACCGCGCGCGCCTCATCGACGGCGGTGGGGCCGTACGGCTCGATGCGAACGCCGAGCGGGCCGACGGCGCCCGCGACCCACGCGCGATCGCCAGCTGCCTCACGAGCGATCTGAGCGGCGCGCGCGTTATACTCCTCGACGTGCGCCTCGAGCCCGTGCTGCGCCAGCTTTACCCGGTTGGCGCCGAAGGTGTTCGTCTCGATGACCTCGGCACCCGCCTTCACGTACGCCGCGTGCACCTCGCGCACGAGTTCGGGCTGGCTGACGTTGAGCTGGTCGAAGCAGACGTTGATGAAGACGCCCTTGGAATAGAGCATCGTCCCCATCGCGCCGTCGAAGACGACGACGCGGTCGGGATCGAGCAGCTCGCGAGCATCTCGGAGAACGGGGCGCGTCATGCGTTCGAGTCGAGTGCGGGATGCGGAATCCGGACTGCGGTTGGCTTTTCATTCGCAGTCCGCAGTCCGCCTTCCGTATTCTGGGCGCGTACGACGTAATACTTGGCCGCTGGATGATGCACGACGATCGCGGCAGTCGACTGCTCCGGCAGCAGCTGGAACGACTCGGTGAAGCTCATGCCTAACGCCTCTCGCGCGGGCAGCAGCTTGAACAGCTCGCCATGTCCTTCGAGGTCGGGACAGGCCGGATAGCCCCACGAGTATCGCTTCCCCTGGCCGGCCGGAAGCCCGAGCTCCTTCCGCACGCGCGCGTGCATCCACTGGGCGACGGCCTCGGCCGTCTCGACCGCGAGGCCGTGCGAGAAGAACGCCTCGGTGTAGTCGCCACGGGCCTGCATCTCCTCGAAGCGGCGCGTCGCCTTGTCGCCCACGGTTACGATCTGGAAGGCGGCGACATCGACGTCCCCGGAATCGACCGAACGGAAGTAGTCGGAGAGCGCCAGGCGCTCGCGTCCCTCCTGGCGTGGAAAGTTGAAGCGCGCGATCTCACGCAGCGAGCCGCCGTCGCTCGCGTACGCGGCGGGGTCGTAGACGATGAGGTCGCGCCCGCTCGACTGCACGGGGAAATATCCGTAAACGGCTTGCGGCTCGAGCCACCCGTCGCCCTGCGCCTCCTCGGTCAGGCGGTCCAGCGTCGGCTTGAAGACGTCGCGGACTGTCGCGTCGTACTCGTCTCCGGATCCGCGGCCGCCCCACTGCAGGCGATACAGCTCATCGAGATCGAGGTGGCGGAAGACCTCGTCGAGCGGAATGTCGCGCAGCACGCGTGTTCCCCAGAACGGTGGCGTGGGGACGGAGTTGTTGCTCGCCACATCGCTGCGCCGGTCTTCGACGTCGCCCGCCTTCTGATCCTTGCCCACCTGCGTGTGGAGGAAGACGTCCTCTCGCGCTTCCTCGAGTATCCGCCTCACGAGGTCTTCGCGACGCTCGGAATCGACGATCGATTCGACCGTGGAGAGCCCCTCGAACGCATCCTTGCAGTAGAAGACTCCAGGTTCGTAGGCGCGTTCGCCGTCCACGAAGAGCGCACGCCGTCCGAAGCGTCGATTGATCGCGGCGCCGCCGATCAGCACGGGGAAGCTCAGCCCACGCTTGTCCAGCTCCTTCACGCAGAGCGGCATCTGCTTCGACGTCGAGACGAGCAGCGCCGAGAGTCCGATCGCATCGGCGCCGACCTCGACCGCCTTGTCGATGATCGTGTTGACCGGCACCTGCTTGCCCAGGTCGAACACGGTGTAGCCGTTGTTGGAGAGGATCGTGTTGACGAGCGACTTCCCAATATCGTGCACATCGCCGTACACGGTCGCGAGCACGACCTTCCCCTTTGTATATCCTTCCTTGCGCTCGAGGAACTGCTCCAGGTGCTTCACCGCCTTCTTCATCACCTCGGCGGATTGCAGCACGAACGGCAGGATCAGCTCACCGGCGCCGAACTTGTCGCCCACCTCCTTCATCGCGGGAAGGAGGACCTCATTGAGCACGCGAACCGGGTTCTCCCGCACGCCGGCGCGGTCGAGCGCTTCTTCGATGCCCTCCTTCTTGCGATGCAGCACCTGCCAGTGCACGCGGTCGTCAGGCGCCATCGTCGCCGTCGGGTCCGCCGCGGCCTCCTGAGTGCCAGCGCGCTTTCCGGCGGTATCGAAGTGCGCGATGAATCGCTGAAGGGCATCCGGACGCCGGTTGAACACGAGGTCATCGGCGAGCTGTCGCTCTTCGGCAGAGATCTCGGCGTACGGCGTCACATGTGCCGGGTTGACGATAGCGGCATCGAGGCCGGCCGACACACAATGGTGCAGGAAGACGGAGTTGAGCACGGCGCGCGCCTCAGCGCCGAGGCCGAAGCTCACGTTCGAGACGCCGAGGATGCAGAGCACGCCCGGCAGCTCACGTTTGATGAGGCGGATTCCCTCGATCGTCTCCGTAGCGGAATCCACCCACTCGGCGTCGCCGGTCGCGAGCGTGAAGGTGAGCGCGTCGAAGATGAGATCCTCGGGCGCGAGCCCGTACTCGTTGACGGCAATGTCGTGAATCTTGCGCGCGACCTCGAGCTTGCGCTCACGCGTCTTCGCCATACCGATCTCGTCGATCGTGAGCGCGACGACGGCGGCACCGTACTTCTTCACCAGGGGAAGCACGGCCTCGATGCGTGCGCGTCCATTCTCCATGTTGATGGAGTTGACGATCGCACGCCCAGGCACGCGTTGAAGCGCCGCGTCGATCACGTGCGCTTCGGTCGAATCGATCATTAGCGGCGTCTCGACCGTGGACGACAGCAGCTTGACGACGCGCGCCATCTGGTCCGCCTCGTCGGCGCGCTCGGTGAGCGCGACGCAGACGTCGAGCACGTGCGCGCCCGATTCCACCTGCTGTTTCGCGACGCTGACGATCCCCTCGTAGTCGTCGGCGAGGAGGAGCTGCTTCACCTTGCGCGAGCCTTGCGAGTTCACGCGCTCACCCACGAGCAGCGGCGGAGGGTCCTGGTGAAGCGTGATCGCGCGCATCGCCGAGGACACGCGAGGAATGCGGAAGACGGAATGCGGAGTTCTCTCAACACCTCCGGGTTCCGCGTTCCGTATTCTCTGCACGATCTCCTTGAGATGCTCAGGCGTCGTTCCGCAGCACCCGCCCACGATGCGCACACCGAGGTCGTGGACGAACTCGCTCAGCATCGTCGCCATCGGCGCCGGCTCGAGCGGATAGACCGCCTCACCCACCCCGGTGTTGATCGGCAGGCCGGCGTTCGGAATCACCGAGATCGGATGCGTCGCATGCTCGGTCAGATATCGCACTGGCTCGCGCATGTGCTCGGGGCCAGTCGAGCAGTTGAGGCCGATCACATCGACGGGCAGCGACTCGAGCGTGGTCATCGCGCTGGCGATGTCCGTTCCGAGCAGCATGCGCCCGCTCGTGTCGAGCGTCACCTGCGCCTGAATCGGAACGCGACGGCCGAGCTCGGCGAACAGCCGCTCGAAGCCGGCGATCGCCGCCTTGACCTCGAGAATGTCCTGCGCCGTCTCGACGAGCAGAACGTCGACGCCGCCTTCGACCAGTGCCTTCGCCTGCTGGTAGAAATTCTCGCTCAGCTCGTCGAACGTGATCGCGGAGAGCGTCGGGTCATCGCTCGACGGCAGCATCCCGGTCGGGCCGATCGAGCCCGCGACGAAGCGCGGCTGCTCCGGTGTCGCGTACTTGTTGGCGGCGGCGCGCGCGAGCTGTGCCGCCTTCACGTTGATCTCGCGAACCTTGTCGCCGAGTCCCCACTCGTGAAGGCGTCGGGGTGTGCTCTGGAAGGTGCAGGTCTCGACGACGTCGCAGCCCACGGCGAGAAACGACTCGTGGATCTCCCGGATGACGTCGGGGCGAGTGATCACGAGATAATCGTTGCACCCCTCGAGCTCCTTTCCACCGAAATCCTCGGCGCTGAGCTTATAGCGCTGGATGTTCGTCCCCATCGCGCCGTCGTAAATGAGGACGCGGTGGGAGAGAGCCTCGAGGTAAGACGTCTGGTTGGTCATCGCCACGGAATAAAAAAGGCGCCTCAGCCGTCCCGGCTTCGCGCCGGCGCTTTAGCTGTTGATTAACGTGGCCGCAAGTTGCCGTTAAATCGCCACGGGTTCAGTTGTTACGTGCAAACTATTGTCCGGTGCACGCCCTGGCAAGCCGAACAGATGTCGTCAAGGCGCCGCGCGATGCTCCGGTGGCGTGTCGTGGCCCCGGCGTCCACGTCCCGTCGCCTGCGCACGCTCCTCCATCCGCTGTATGAGAGCGACGAGGCGATGTCGCTCGAGTGGCAACGCCAGCTCCGCCATGACGAGACGCTGGACGGGGAGGGGGAGCGGCGACGGGGCCGCCGCATCGGTTCCCGAGTGGAAGAGGAGTGTCGCTCCGCCGGCCTGCACCGGCATCCTCAGGGCGGCTGCGTCCTCGACCGCGAGCACGCGCTCGATGACGACCGCCAACGGCGGCTCTGCGCGCGCCATCTCGAGCGCCTCGGCGATCGTGTGGCAGATGCGAGGCTGATGCCCCGAAGCCCCTAGGGTCTGGGCGATACCTTCGAGCAGCGGGTCGTTCGATCCGATCAGAAAGACGATGGCCATGGTTTGAAGGTAGTCCAGGTCGTCAATGTAATCGAGGTCATCGAGGTGTCATCGACAGCACGTGCTCGGCCGTGACGCCGTCGATCTCCACGACCTTAGTGCGCGCGGTCACACCCGAGATGATCCGAACGTCGCGCTTCGCGACGTGTAGCGCTTTGGCGAGGAGCTCGATCAGCGCATCGTTCGCCGCTCCCTCGACCGGCGGCGCGGTGAGCCGAACGCGGAGCGCACCCTCCCGCTCACCCGTCACCTCGTTGCGCGAGGCGCGCGGTTGAACGCGGACCTCGAACCGCACGCCGCGAGGGAGGGTGCGAATGAGGAGAGTCACTGCAAGGGTGTCGAGGATATCAAGGGTGTCGAGGGTGTCGAGGCGCCAGGTCGTCGAGGTCGTCAAGGTCGTCAAGGTCGTCAAGGTAGTCGAGGGTGTTCAGGCGGTGCGGTTTTCACGTTGATCACCTCGACGACCTCGACGACCTCGACGACCTCGACTACCTCACAGCATGCCTAACAGCAGCCGCTCCACGACCGCCAGAAGCAGCCACGCCACCAGCGGTGAAAGGTCGATCGACCCGGCCAGAGGCGGAATGAGATTGCGCAGCGGGCGGAGCATCCACTCGGTGAGCGGCACCGTCCAGCGCACCCACCGCGAGAATTCGGATACCCGCACCCACGTCGCGATGACGCGCACGATGAGGGCGAGCTGGAGAATTCCGAACGTCCACGTGATGAGGACGACCAGCACCCCTCGCGCGCCCGCACCACCGGCCGCGGCCGCGAACGCAACCTGCCCACGGATGAACTCGAGGAGGGCGAGGAGGACGAGACCACCCAGCACGACGATGACGAGTGCCCACCACGGCGCGCTCGATGGGAGTCCGCCGGCCCGCACCACGCGATGCTCCACCGGCAGGATGAGCGGATCGACGACCTGCCGAAAGAACCGGGCAACCGGCCCGAACGGACTGACGCGGCGCGTGCGCACGAGCCAGTCGATGGCGAAGATGACGAGCGCCGCCGCGGCGACGATGAAGATGACGACGCGAAGAATTCCGAGCAGTCCGTCGAGCGCCGCGAGCACAGAACCCATTGCTGGAAATTAGTGCGGCGCGCCGCGCTTGGTGAGTACGGTTCGCTCCGCGTCATCTTCGGCCCCGGGCCGCTATCCGAGCTAGATCGCCCGCTCTCGCGACAGCAGCAGCTTGATCGATCGCCGCGCGCCGCTCAGCCGTTCCCTCAGAGTGCGGCCATGCCAGAGCCGCGCGAACGCATCGATGTTCCGCGCGTGCTCCGCCCCGTAACCGAACCACCACGGCTGCCGCCACGAGGGGAACGGATCGACCACGATCGCCTTCTCGCGCACGCACTCACGAAGCCCCGCCTCGCCGTGAAGGCGGCCCGTTCCGCTCTGTTTGATGCCGCCGTGCGGCACGTCGGCCATGCCGACGACCGAGACCACGTCGTTGATATGCACCGTGCCGGCGGCAATACGTTGCGCGATGCGGCGCGCTCGCGTGAGGTCGCGACCCCACACGCTCGCGCTCAGTCCGAATTCGGTGTCGTTCGCCGCCGCGACTGCATCTTCATCATCGCGAACCCTGATGACCGCCAACAGCGGACCAAACGTCTCCTCCCGCGCGACTCGCATGTCGCGTGTCACGTCGGCGACGATCGTTGGAGCGAAGAACTGGCCGCCTCCGCGCCCGGCACCCAGAACGCGTGCGCCGCGCTGCTCGGCGTCGCGCAGCTGTGACTCCAGGAGATCGACCTGAGAGGGGCGGATCATCGGCCCTACGTCGCTGCCGTCGATCGCCGGGCCGACGACGAGGCGAGCTGCCGCCGCGACCAGTCGCTCGACGAATGCGTCGTGGACGGAATCGAGGACGATCACCCGTTTGGGCGCCACGCACGTCTGTCCGGCGTTGGTGAATCGCCCCCAGAGGATGCCGCTCACCGCGGTGTCGAGATGTGCGTCATCGAGCACGACAGCCGGATCGCTGCCGCCCAATTCCAGGGCGCATGGAACGAGTCGCTGCGCGCAAGCCACGGCGACCTTGCGTCCGGTCGCTGCGCTCCCGGTGAAGAACAGCTTGTCGATCGACGCGTTGGCCAGCGCGGCACCCGCGACACCGTCACCCGGCAGCACCTGCGCGATCTCCTCGGGTACCCCCGCCTCGCGCAACAGCTCGCCGAGCCGCACCGCCGTTGCCGATGTCAGCTCCGAGGGCTTGATGATGACCGCGTTGCCCGCGACGAGCGCGGCGAGCGCAGTGCTGGCGGGAAGGAGCAGCGGATAGTTCCACGGCGAGATGATGCCGACGACGCCGTAGGGCTCGTGGCTGACGACCACGCGCTTGCGCCAGAGCGCAACGTTCGATGGGACGGTCGTACGGGAGGCGAGCACCCGTCGCGCGTGCCGCGCGCAGTACCGCGCGGCATCGAGCGTCGTGATGATGTCGGCCGCCATCGCCTCTGCTGCCGGCTTTCCGGTTTCGCGCTCGATCAGCGCGGCTACCTCGGTGCGGCTGGCGAAGAGTCTGTCGCGGAATCGCGATAGGATGCGGCCGCGATCGCGCAAGGAGCGCCCCGCCCAGGCTGGCTGCGCTCTGCGTGCACGGTCAACCGCCGCGGCGACATCGTCGTCGGTGCATGCGGGCCATCGCCGCCAGACCTCCCCGGTGGCGGGATCGATCGACGCGACAGCCCGCCGCTCGTTCTCCACCCTCGTCGACATGTCCTGGCTCCGGAGAATTGGAGCCAGAATAATGGGAGCGTCGCGCGCCGCCGCTACTGGTCCAGAAACATCAGCGCGGTGTGCGTCCCCTCGCGCGGGCGGAACTCCGCCTGGAATGTCAGCTGCACCTTCGAGGACATCCCGATGAGCCCACCCAATCGGCGTGGGGGCCGGATCCTCCAGTCGCGGAGGTCGATACTGGCGCTCCCGCTGGCGACCATCCGCCGGCCGAGCATTCTGGCGATGCCCATGAAGGCCACCGGTCGGGTGACGCCATTCATCGTCAGCCGGCCGTGGATCGCCCAGTGGTTGTCCCTGGCGCCGTCGCCGATGGAATCGACGAGAAAGACTACGTCGGGGTGCTGCTCCGCGCCGAAGAGCTGGCGCAACTCGCGCGGCTCCAGGGCGGGCTCGGTCTCGAGCGAGGCCACGGGGAACCGGACGTTGCCTCGAGTCGATCTGATGTCGCCGGTCCGAATCGACACCGCGCCCGCGAGGTCGTCGCTTCCACCGATCACTGATCTGAGAAAAGCCCGGCCCTCGAACATCACTCGAGAGCTCGACCGTTCGAGCACGTAGGCTGCCTGCGTCGTGGCGCGCGGCGGAAGCAACAGGTTCACGACGAGGAGGAGTCCGGTCGTGAGGCTGGGCGCAGCAAGCAGTCCATTCATCATGGCCTGCGGACGAGCAAGCCCGAAACCAGTAACAACGTTTCTCGCTAAGTCGATAAAATGGCCGCCGCTTGGTCGCGCCACTTCGTGTTCTACATCACATTGCGACGGACAAGCGCGGCCCGGCGGCCCGGGCCTGATCGAACTTCCGGTGACCCGAGCCGGTGCTCGGCGAGTAGTCACTGCGGCACAGCGAAAGTGTGGCGGGCGCGCCTCACTACCGCGTGTTCCGGGCCCCGGAATGGCGGACTATCACATTTCGTTTCAACGGGTTGCCCTAATCGCCGGCGTCCGCATGACTCATGCAGCAACAGCGCGGCTGCCCCCGCACCATTAGTTGGCATCCCACTCGCCCCCCAATGCCACCGAACGACAGTTTGAGACGTCCCCCGCTGGTGCTCATCGCCTCTGACCAGGAATGGTCAGGCCGCTCTCTGGAGAGCATCCTGGGCCCCCGCGGGTACGCGGTGTTGCGCGCGTACACCGGGCGCCAGGCCATCGAGCTGGCGAGAGCCTCCAATCCGGACGCCGTAATCGTCGATGCGCGGCTCCCTGATGTGGACGGAGTGGATGTGTGTCGTATGCTTCGAGATCAGCCCTCCTTCAGCGCGACGACACCAATCATCATGACGGCGACCGGCTCGACCAGCCGGGCTCATCGAATCGCCGCGTACCAGGCAGGCGCTTGGGAGTTCTGCAGTCAACCTCTGGACGGCGACCTCCTCGTCGCGAAGCTGAGCACATTCATCCGATGCAAGGCCGAGGTCGATCGAGTTCGCGACGAGAGCCTTACCGATCAGCTCACCGGACTGTACAACGTCCGAGGCCTCGCCCGGCGCGCCAAGGAGATTGGCGCCGAAGCGCTCCGAGCGCACCGCGCTCTGGCGTGCATCGCGCTCGGCCCCGACGCTACCCTCCGCGCGCAGTCAGAGTCCGAGCTGCGAGAGATCGAGAACCAGCTTGGAGAGAAGATGACCGCCGTTTTGCGGTCGGCGGGACGCGCCTCGGATGCGATTGGCCGGGTTGGTCAGACCGAGTTCGCGATCGTCGCCCCGGCGACGCCCCCGGCGGGCGCTCTTCGGCTCGTCGAGCGGATCCGCGCAGAAGCGCAGGGGAAGTCGATCGTGCTCGGGGGAAAGGAATTCGCGATTACGATCCGTGCCGGTTACACGGCCGTCCCCGACATGGCAGACTCGCCGGTCGAGGCGGACGAGATGCTGTTGCGCGCCGTGACGGCGCTGCATCACCTGCGGACCGAGGGCAACGGGTCGTTCGTTCGAGCGTACGAGCAGATTGCCGGTGTGACGAAGTAATGGGGCTTTAGGCGCCCCCTGGTGCTGGGGACGCCGTAGCACGGTGTAGCTGAGGCGCAACGAAGTTGATGTATTGCCACCACACCACTGTGTTGCTTTCGTCCTACGTTCTTCCTTGACATGCGCCTGAAGGGGTTAATATTGGAGGCGCCCCCCGAACATCCGGCCGAGGCTTTGCGAGAGCGCGGGCTCGGTATCGTAAGCTCGTCAATCCAAGTCCCGAACCGTTTCCGGGAGTCTCGATAATGTCCAGTCCCGTCGTCGACCAGGACACATACACGCCTGTCACCGGCGCGCAACACGATCCACTGTCCATCCCCGCCGAGGTCAAGGCGTCCATTTCCCTCCTCGTCGTCGACGACGACCGGACGTTGCGTGAGGGCTGCGCCAGCGTGCTGCAAATGGACGGGTACAACGTCACCTTCTCCGGCCGTGGCGACGAGGCCGTCGAGCTGGTCCGCCGCCGGAAGTTCGACATCATCCTCGTCGACCTCTACATGACGCCGGTGTCTGGGATGGATGTCCTCAAGGCCGCGCTCGGCGCGTACAAGGACACGGTCGTGGTGGTCATGACCGGCAACCCAAGCGTGACGACGAGCATCGAGGCCCTGCGCGCCGGCGCGTGGGACTATCTGCCCAAGCCCTTCTCGGCAACGCACCTGCAGGTGCTGATCGGACGCGCATCGCATGCCGTCATCGTCGCTCGCGAGACCCGCGACCTGCGGTTCCAGCTGCTCAAGCAGAACGGAAACAGCGACAAGATCGCGCTGCTCGGCGTGTCGCCCGCCTTCCGTCGGGCCGTTGAGCTGGCACGCAAGGTCGCTCCGACCGACGCCTCGGTGATGATCACCGGTGAGAGCGGCACCGGCAAAGAGGTGATCGCGCAGTTCATGCACCGGCACAGCCGCCGGGCGAGCCGGAAGATGGTGCCGATCAACTGCGCCGCCCTTCCCGAGCCGCTGCTCGAGTCGGAAATGTTCGGCCACAAGAAGGGCTCGTTCACCGGGGCCGACCGGGACAAGCCCGGCCTTCTCGAGGTCGCCAATGGCGGGACGTTCTTCCTGGACGAGCTCACCGAGATGTCGCAGCTGCTCCAGGCCAAGCTCCTCCGTGTCATTCAGGACGGCGTCGTCCGCCGCGTCGGCAGCGAGAACCAGGACGCCGTCGTCGATGTCCGGTTCATCTCGGCGACGAATCGCGATCCTCAGGAGGCGGTGCGTCAGGGCATCCTGCGCGAGGACCTCTTCTATCGTCTGCGCGTCGTTCCGATTCAGCTTCCCCCGCTGCGGAAGCGTCTCGAGGATATTCCACTCCTCGCCACGCACTTCCTCGCGTATTACTGGGAGCGGCACCGCCAGCGCGGCGAGCTGGCGCCCAAGCTGACCGAGGAAGCGATCGACTTCCTCCGCTCGAGGCCCTGGCGGGGCAACGTGCGGGAGCTGCAGAACGTCATCGAGCACGTCGCCGTGCTCGCCGAGCCGAACCAGCCGATTCAGCCCGCGGACATTCCGATGTATGATGAGACTCCGATGGAGACGCCCAGTGATGGGGCGATTCCCTCGGGCATGCTCGACGACGCCTATCATCCGGCGAAGGACAGGCTCATCACCCACTTCGAGAAGGAGTACCTGTCCCGGCTCGTTTCGCGCGCTGGAGGGAACATGTCGAAGGCGGCCCGGCTTGCGAGCATCGACCGTACGACCCTATATCGTCTGATGGAAAAGCACAGCTTCCAGCGGAGTGAGCTGACCGGATTCGGCGAGTGACCGCACGCTCCACTCCGGCTCATCGAACGAGGCGCCGGCGTCGCATCGCCGGCCGTGACGCGACGCGCACGAGTGGAGAGACGGTAGTGACTGATTTCGCGCCACCGCGTATTTCCGGGGAGATCGCCGAGTTTGCAGCGGAGGGGATCGCCGGGGATATGACGGCGGCGCTCGAGCGCGCGGTGGCGCGTGTGCGCGCCACCTGGGATTCGGGGCAGGATGGGTCGAGCCCCGACGACGTTCGCACTCGCCTGGCGTATCTCTTCAAGGCGCTGCGGCAGGCGTACTCGGGTGAGGACCCGGAGCTCACGGACATCGCCCCGCCAGTTCCCGGCCGGCGAATGCTCGAGAGCGTGCGCAGCGCCTTCCTCGCCGAGCTCGAGTCGTTGGCGATCGTGGACGGCCCCGCGGCGGTTCGCCTGCTGGGATCGATGGAGCGCGTACAGGCCGCGCTCGACCGGGACAGCGCGCAACGATTCGCGAACGCGCTCAGCGGCTCCGACGGTCTCGACATGGTCGTCGAGGTCGCTCACGATCTGCGTTCACCGCTGGCGTCGATTCTCTTCCTCGCCGAAACGCTGCGCAGGGGACAAAGCGGCTCGATCAACCCGATCCAGGAGCGGCAGCTCGGCCTCGTCTACAGCGCCGCGTTCGGCCTGGGCGCCCTCGCGAGCGATGTCATCGAGCTGGTGCGCGGCGGCGAGCGACTGATGGATTTGCACCCCACGCCGTTTTCCGTGACCGAGACGCTCCAGGCCGTTCGCGACATCGTCCTGCCGATCGCGGAAGAGAAGGGGCTCACCGTGCGCATCACGCCTCCCGAGACCGATTGGCGCATCGGCCATCCGCTCGCGCTCAACCGCGTGCTTCTGAACCTAACGACGAACGCGCTGAAGTTCACCTCCGAGGGACACGTGGAGGTGACCTGCCGCCCGCTCTCGAAAACGCTGGTGGAGTTTTCGGTCAAGGATACGGGACGAGGTATTCCCGCCGAGGTGCTGCCCACCCTGTTCGACGCCTTTCGGCGTCGCGTGCGTCCCGGCCAGTACGCCTTCTCCAGCGCCGGCCTGGGTCTGTCCATCTGCCGCAAGCTCGTCGCCCGCATGGGAGGAGAGCTGCAGGTGGAGACCGCGCCCGGACACGGCACGCGATTCCACTTCCAGCTCGACCTGCCGATCTCGACGCGCCTCTGATCGGCCGAATGCGCCTCGGCGACGTACCAGCGGGTCAGTACGCCGCGCTGTGTCTCGCGGGCCTCGTCGTCCTCGCCGCCTGCGACCGGATGAAATCGTTAGGTGAGCGGGGCTTTCGCTCGCCGCGTGACCGGTACGTCGCCACGCTCGAAGAGGCCGACCTTCACCGTACCGCCCTCGGGCGCGACTGGCTCATCGCCGGTGTGCGCGCTCTCTCCGGGCCGAGCGTCATTTCCCCTCCGTACCGTGAGGCGATCCACCTCCCGGCTTCCGAGCCCCGCGCCGTTGCGTGGCGACTGTCGCTGCGGCGGGGCGACCGGCTGATCGTGTCGGCCGAGGTTGCCATGGAGCCGGAAGGACGTGTCTTCGTCGATCTCTTCGCGGCGAGGCGTGATACGACCGAGGAGCACGAGCGCGTGGCGAGCGCACCCGAGACCGGCACGGCGATCGATGTCGAGATCCGGCGTGATGGGGACTATTTGCTCCGCGTGCAGCCCGAGCTGCTGCGCGGCGGTCGCATCGTCGTGACGATCACGACCGGTCCGTCGCTCGCGTTCCCCGTAGCGGGTCGCGACGCACGCATCGCACGCAGCCTGTTCGGTGCGCCGCGCGATGCGGGGCGTCGCTCACACCACGGCGTGGATCTCTTCGCCCCGCGCGGCACGCCGGTCGTGGCGGCGACGCCCGGAATCGTCAGGCGCGTCGGCGAGACCGACCTCGGCGGCAACGTCGTGTGGCTGCTCGATCCGCGGCGCGAGCAGTCGCTCTACTACGCGCACCTCGATCGACAGCTCGTGAGCGCCGGTGAAGTCGTCCAGGTCGGCGACACGCTTGGGCTCGTCGGGAACACAGGAAACGCACGAGGAACCCCGCCGCATCTCCACTTTGGGATCTATCGGCGGGGCGAGGGTCCCGTCGATCCGCTGCCGTTCATTGATACGCGGCGGGGCGCCCCGTCCGATATCGTCGCCGACACATCGCTGTTCGGAGCGCGCGTGCGCATCGCGCCGTTGCGCGCGGTTCTGCGGCAGTCGCCGACCCTAACGGGGGACTCGACTCGGGCGCTCCCTCGAAGCGCCGTCGCGACGGTGCTCGGCGCGGCGGGAAACTGGTTTCGCGTGCGGCTCCCCGGTGGGGAGGCGGGTTTCGTAACGGCCAGCGCCGTGCAGCGCGTGGGAACGCCGATCACGTTCGTGTCGCGGCAGCTTGGGGCGGTGGTACGGGAGCGCCCGAGCCCCGCGGCCGTCATCATCGACAGTCTCCCGACCGCGGTCAGGTTGCCGGTGCTTGGACGTTATGGGCGGTGGCTGCTGGTGGCGACCGACGCCAACCGCCACGGCTGGATCACCGAATAGGGAAGGGCGTTACCGCTTCCTGCGTCCGTTCCGCTGTTCGAAGACCACCTCGTTCTCGACGATCATGTAGCGGATGAGTCGCCGGCCAATGTCCTTGAATTCCGGCATGCGGTCGCGAAAGCGATCGTTGCTGACGACGCGGGCGCCAAGCTCCCGCGCGAAGGACAGGATGAAGTAGTCGGCGTCCGTTCCCGCGGGCGCCTGCTTCACCTCGCCGTCCTCGACCATCTTCTCGTACGCCGCCGGGTCGTCGATCTGATGGCGCAGTGCGGCATCGACCACGACCACCGGGTCGAGCCCTTTTTCCGCCAGCTTGTCTCGCATGAGCCGGAGGTTGGCGAGCCTCGCCTCCCCACCCTCGGTGGCGTGCGCGACGTTCGACCCATCGACGATCGCGATGCGGGACTTCTTGGTCATGGCCGTCGGCTATGCAGGGTTGGTACCGCGGCGAGAGTCGAGGGTGTCAAGGGTGTCGAGGGTGTCAAGGGTATCGAGGTCGAGGTGATCGAGGTGCTACCCTCGACACCCTCGACACCCTCGACAACCTTGACCACCTTAGGTCCTCATGTCCTCCCGGCGCGCCTTTCTCGCTGCCCTGACCGCCACCGCGGTGGCGCCGACGTTTCGGCGCGATGCGCTGCTTCGTGCACGTGATCTCGTCACCAGTGGGAGCATCGCCGGCGACGACGAGGATTACTGGCGCGAGGTGCAGCGCGCGTTCGATCTCGATCACTCGATCATCAACCTGAACAACGGCGGCGTCTCGCCGTCGCCGACGCACGTCCTCGACGCGATGGTTCGGGACCTACGCTTCTCCAACGTCGCTCCCGTCCACCACATGTGGGACGTGCTCGAGCCTCGCATTGAAGGTGTGCGACGCGAGCTGGCGCGCGAGTTCGGATGCGACCCGGAGGAGCTCGCCATCACACGGAATGCGTCGGAGTCCATGGAGACGCTGATCCTCGGCCTCGATTTGACGCGGGGCGACGAGGTGATCGTCACGACGCAGAACTATCCGCGCATGCTCACCACGTGGGACCAGCGGGAGCGGCGCGACGGGATCGTCGTCAGGAAGATCTCCTTCGCGATTCCACCGCGGTCGCTGGAAGACGTCGTCGAGCGCTTCCGCCAGGCGATCACGCCGAAGACGCGCGTGATCGAGGTTCCGCACATCACCAACCTGAGCGGGCAGATCATGCCCGTGCGCGAGCTCGTTCGCCTTGGACGCGAGCGCAACATCGAGGTCCTCGTCGATGGCGCCCACTCCTTCGCGCACTTCCCGTTCACCCGCGACGCGCTCGATTGCGACTGGTTCGGGACGAGCCTGCACAAATGGCTGCTCGCTCCCATCGGCACGGGCTTCCTCTACGTGCGGCGGTCGAAGATTCCATCGCTGTGGCCGCTGATGGCGGCCCCGAAGACGATGGACGCGAATGTGCGGAAGTACGAGGAGATCGGAACGCATCCGGCGGCGAATCACAACGCGATCGCCGTCGCGCTCGCCTTTCACCGCGCCATTGGCGCCGAGCGGAAGGCCGCGCGACTGCGATTCCTGCGCGACCGCTGGGCGAAGCGCCTGACGAGCGAAAGCGATCGGTGCCGCGTCCTGACGCCCCTCGACGATCCGCGCCAGGCGTGCGGGATCGGCCTGCTTCACGTCGATGGCATGGAGGTACCGAAGCTCGTCTCCCACCTCTGGGAGAAATACCGGATCATCACGACGCCAATCGTGCACGCGGAGTTCAAAGGGCTCCGGATCACGCCCAACGTGTACACCTCGCCGGACATGGTCGACGGGTTCGGGGATGCCGTGATGAAGGCGGTGCGGGGCGGGGGGAGTTGATGTTCGTCTAACGGCAAAGACGTCAGATATCAGAATACAGAATTCAGAATTCAGAAACGAC
>DASTYE010000154.1:0-4190 GCA_035765135.1 Gemmatimonadaceae bacterium
GTGTTCGCGAAATCCGCCGACAACAAGCACTACGTCGCTGACGTGATCTCCGTCGGCGAGGACGAAGTGCGCGTCCGCTTTCTGCGCGGCAGCGAGTACGTCGTCACCCCCGACCAGCTCAAGCCCTTCTCACTCGTCCCCGGACAGCGGGTCATGTTCGAGTGGCCCTGGTGGGGACCGTGGTCGTGCGCGGTCGTGAGGTACGATCCGGTCAGTCAGTACCTGACGCTCAGCGACCGATGGGGGTCGACGTCGCCCGCCCACATTGCCGACATCTGGCTCGCGCCCGAGCGCAAGGACGACCAGCGCGGGATGCGAAGGCGCATG
The DNA here is from genome assembly GCA_035765135.1 of Gemmatimonadaceae bacterium. GTDB lineage: Bacteria > Gemmatimonadota > Gemmatimonadetes > Gemmatimonadales > Gemmatimonadaceae > JAICNG01. The sequence continues at coordinate 328 of DASTYE010000154.1, forward strand.
TACGCGACGCTGATCGGGCTCGGCGCCGGCGCGGGCGCCATCATCGGCTCGATCATCACCGCGTTGATCATGATGTAGCGTCCTCCAGTCAGCGCGCGACCTTCGCCACTGTATCCCACGTCCGCGTCGTCACGTCCTTGCCGAACGTCTTCTCGATGAGGGTCATGAACACCGCGCCCTTCGGGCTCCGCACGTACGCCGTGTAGACCTCGCGCTCGTTCATGGCGAGAATCCGCGCGCCGTCCACCTCGATAGGCAGCTTCGGCTTCGCCGTCGGCTTCTCGCGCAGGAACGTGACGACGCGCTTCGCGTCGCTCGGCAGCTGAAATTTCTCGTACGGATCGCTCGCGAGCATCGCGCGCAACTCGTCCACCGACCTGACGATCGTCAGGAAGGTGTGGCCGAGCTGTTTCTCGAAGGCCGCCTCGACCTTCTTCTGAAGCAACGCCTCCGATGTCTTCGGAGCGCTGAAGACGACATTTCCGCTCGAGAGCACCGTCTTCACGTCGGTGAAGCCGGCGCTCTCGAGCGCCTGCTTCAGCTCCGGCATCTTCGCGTTCATGGGGCTGACGCCCCGCAGAAAGCCTGCGTAGCGCGGCATGGCGATTACAGGGTGACCACGGGTCGCGTTCGTGACGACGCGACCATCCCGACGATGAGCGACAACGTGAGCGCGGCCAGACCCGTCACCAGCCCATAGCGCGGCGCCATGAACGCCACGACCATCGTCAGGACACCCGACACGACGAATGCCGCCCCCAACACGCGATGCGTCGAGCGCCAGAGCTGCGGATCCCCGAGCGTGCGCTTCGTGCGCACACCGGCCACCCAGTTCGGCCGCAAACGGGGCATGACGTTTCCCATCAGGATCATGCACCCGCCCAGCACCCCCGGAACGATCCGGGCCGCGGCTCCTGCGTAGCCGAGTGCACCAGCGATGATCGCCGCGTGCACGCCGAGCACGAGAGCGACCACGGCGAGAACGATTGCGTCATATGTCTTCTCGAAGCGAGCGAACTGTTCGGGGCTCGTCACCGCATCCGGAGCGCCGCGGACGAACAGGCGTCCCACGCGCTGACCGGCGGCGGTCGGTGCCGCGCGAAACGCCGCCCAGATCGCCAGAGCGAGAACGGGGATGCCCGACAGCGCGAGCCAGCGAGGCACCAGGTCGGTCGGCTCCGAAGGCTCGACCGGAAGCATTCCCTCGAGCCGAAGCTCCACCATCGCGGGCAGTTTGCCGTACGTGAAGACGGACGCCAGCGCGGCCGCGGCGATGAGCGCGAGCGGCATCCACTTACGATCGACGCTTGGCATTTGATCCTCTGGGCTGAGCCCAGTTGAGGAGATGTTCGACGGCTTCCTGGAAGACGGTGGTGTCGAGCTCGTAGACGATGCTCGACCCGTTGCGCTCAGTCGTCACCAGCTCCGCATCGCGCAGAACAGCGAGGTGACGCGATATCGTCGCCCACGCCGACGGAAACCGGGCGGCGATCTCGCCGGACGGCATTGGTCCCGAGCGCAGGAGATGGAGGATCTCGCGGCGGGTGGGATCGGCCAGGGCTTTGAAGACGGAATCGGGTGAGGCCATGCGGAGCCACCGACGGTTCGGTTATTAGCTAATAAGCTAATTAGCTTAGGCCATTTGTCAAGTGGGAGTTGGCGCCATCAGTTCGACCGCAAGATTTCGGGCGCGCCCGAAAGGGCGGTGGCGTATCCTGCTCGCACCACAGCGACTGGAGACGCCACCATGATCTTGCATCCGCCAGGCACGCACGTTCACATCGGCGACACCCGACTCTGGGTGGAACGCGAGGGCGAAGGAGAGCCCTTGCTGCTCCTCGCCGGCGGCCCCGCCAACTCGCACCTCACCTTCCACCCCGCCTTCTCCGCCCTCGCCGACGAATACGAAGTGATCTACGTCGACTACCGCGGCCGCGGCCGGTCGGACCCCGTCGCCGACTATCGCACCATCACGTTCGAGCAGGACGTCGCCGACATCGAGGCCTTACGAGGAGCGCTCGGCCTCGAGCGACTTCACCTCTACGGGTTCTCATACGGCGGGATGGTCGCACAGGCCTACGCGCTCGCGCATCCCGACCGCGTCGTCTCGCTCATCCTCGCGAACACGGTGCACAGCCCGGAGATGTGGCAGAGGAATCACGAGAACATCAACCACGAGATCGCGAATCAGTTCCCCGAGGTATGGGAGGAGATCCTGCGCCTCCGGGCAGCCGGCGTGCGCTCGACCGCTCCGGAAATGCAGGCGTTGTACAAGGTGCACGGCCCGCTGGTGCGGTTCTACAACCCGGACAACGCGGCGAAGGTGCTGTCCGAGCCGGGCTCGCGAAACATGGAGCTGTACGCTGTGTTCGCCGGCGACGACATCGAATTCTTCATCGGCGGCGAGGTGGCGCGGCTCCCCGATTTCCGTCCGCGACTGGCCGAGCTCCCCATGCCGGTGCTGGTGATCGCCGGACGGTACGATCGGGCGCTCTATCCAGCCTACCAGCGCGAGTTCGCTCGTTATGCGCCGAGGGCCGAGCTCGTGATCATGGAGCGGAGCGGCTCCTTTGCCCACATCGAGGAGGCGGAGCCGCTCCTGGCTCTCGTGCGGCGGTTTCTCGCGTCAGCCTCAGGAAGCGCGGCGGTCGCGGCCAAACGGGTCGCCGATGATTGATTCCGTGTGTAACGAGCAGACCCAGCTGTCGCCGCGCCGGACCCACGTCGAGGCGTCCGCGGCCTCGAGTGTCACCGGCTTCCCGTCGACAGTGAGCTCCTCCTTCACCTTGTAGGCGACGATCGCCACGTCATCGTTGAGCATCCGCACCTGGACGTCGCTGATATCGTAGTCCTCGATCGACCAGGTGGGATTCTTCATCATCTGCTTATAGGTCCCGTGGTCGATGCTCGCCACGCCCTGTGCGCCGGTCAGGATGGAGGGGTTGTCGGTGAGACGGAGAATCGTGTCCATGTCTCCGTTCTTGAGCGCCTCCCAGTAGTCCTTCTCGAGCTGCACGAGCTCCTGCTCCACTGTCTGCGTTGCCATCCCAGCCTCCTTCGTTCTTGGGGTGGTCAGCCGCAGCAGGTCACGTGCCTGTACTCACACAGACCGAGCTACGATCGCGTGCTCACGCGCGAGAATCTGACGTTTCCGCGCGGGGCCCCAGCGATAGCCGCCCGTATCTCCCGTCGCGGGCGTGACGCGATGGCACGGAATCACGATCGCCACCGGATTGTTGGCACAGGCGTTGGCCACGGCGCGTGCGCTCTTCGGCGCGCCTATCGACGATGCGACCTGCGCGTACGATCGAGTCTCACCGTAGGGAATGTCGCGGAGCGCGCTCCACACCTTCTTCTGGAACGCCGTCCCCTGCACGTCCATCGGCACCTCCACGCGCCGCGTCTTCCCCTCGAGGTGCCTGACGACCGCGTCGATCCATGACGCGATCGCCGTGTCGTTCCGCGAGGCGCGGGTGATCTCCGCGGCCGGGTACTCGCCTCGCAACGCTGTCTCGAGGCTCGCGTCGTCGCTGCCTAACGTGACGGCACAGACCCCTCGCTCGGTGGCGGCAACCAGCACGCGACCTACCGGGCTCGCCGCCGTCGCATATCGGATCCGCACGCCCTGCCCGCCGCGGCGATACTCGGATGGCGTCATCCCGATTCCAGTCCCGGCGCGCGAGTACGCGGCCGCGCTCGAGTCGAAGCCGGCCTCGTACGTTGCCCGGGTCACGGTGTCGCCGCGCTTGAGGTGCGTCTTCAGCCGCTCGACGCGCCGCGCATCACCGTACGCCCTCGGCGACACCCCAACGAGGCGCTTGAACGTGCGCTGGAGATGAAACGGGCTCATGCCGACTTCCGCC
>DASTYE010000155.1:0-15718 GCA_035765135.1 Gemmatimonadaceae bacterium
GGTCGCGCTGGAGGGTCACGCTGTGGTCGGCGAAATCGCCCGTTTCGAAGTCGTAGGACGTGCTCCACTGCGCCGCCCATTTTGGCGTCAGGTTGAACGAGACATTGCCGCGCATCGATGACTGCGGTGGCTGGATGACTCGCGGCACACCCTGTTGAGAGGGAAGCGAGTCGTCAGGCAGCTCGAGCAGTGCCTGCTCTTCGCATGCCGCGCGCAGGCCAGGGTCCGCGACCACGCGACATCGCGCGCGCGGATCGAAGAACGTGACGTCCACTCCGCGCGGGGGTCGCTGCCGCGAGTACGAGTAGCTCAGCGACGCCGACCAACCCTGCTGCGTGTCGATGCCGCGCGGATCGCGCGCGGCGCCGAACGTCCCCGGCTGCACGTCAGGGCGTATGCCCGGAAGCGAGTCCTGGTCCGGAGGGTTCTCCGGAACGGCGCTCATCGGCACCGCCTTGCCGAACACACGCGCGAGGAAGGCGAAGGGGTTGCGCTCGCGTCCGATCGACATCGACATGTCCGTGCTCGTTCGGAACGGCTTGAACCGCGCCGTGTCGCTCGACACATCGCCCTCGAAGAGCGAGTACTGCGCGCTCGCCTGGAACCCGGGAAGAAGGTCCGACGAGAAGTTGAAGCCGAACGTCGAGGTCTCGAACCCCGTTGACGTTTTTCCCGTCTTCTTCGCGCGCTCGAAGTTGTACGACAGCGGGGTGAAACCCATCGAGAACACCTTGATCTTGCGGACCGCCGCCTCCGATGTGTCTCCCCCCCGTCCGCGCAGCTTTGCCTCGAGGTTGTGGTTGAAGCTGAGCGTGAGGCGCTGCTGCGTGATGTCGCTCAGATTTCCCGTGCGCGCCTGGTTGCGAGCCGCGAGATACTCATCGCTCACCTTTCCGGCTGGCGCGAACGTGTACGAGAGGCTTGGCGAGATCGTGTGACGGAATCGCGTCACCGGGCCAAAGCCCGGGAACAGGCCGTAGAACGTCGGAGACATCGAGAGCGCATAGCCGAGGCGCTTTCCCTGCCGGACGTATCGGCCGCCGGTCAGCTCGTTGCGAATCGCGGTCGGCCCGCTGCTCTGGTTCAGCACCTGGACCGACGGCACCAGGTTGAGGCGTCCCTGAAAGATGTTCGGGAGCGAGAACTGCGTATTCCACTCGATCTCGGTGCTGAAGCCACGCGCGTAGACCCGCGTGTGGCGGACATTGGGATCGTTGGGATCGACGATGTCCCACGCGACCGGATGGCTCTCCTCACGGTCGCTGATCCGAACGCTGTTCGTCCAGTTGAAGTTGAAGATGCGAATCGGGGTCTGGAACTGAATCGATGTCTGGCGCTGGTCACCGATGATCTGCGCGCTATCGATCCCGCCGCCGGGCAGCGGCGTGAATCGCGTGCCGACGCGTGGGTCGGACACGTTCATCTCGAGCCGCTGGGTATTCGTGAGGCTGAGCTGCGGATTCCACTCGAGCCACGATGCGATCGGAATCGGACCCCGTGGCGTGATGCTCAGCGTCGGCAGCGTTCGCTGAATCTCGTCGCGGCCCGACGACTGCGACTGCGTGCCGCCGAGGGCCATGCGGAACAGACCGAAATCACGGTCGTAGCCCATCGACGAGTGGATCGTCGCGAACGTCTGCTCGGCGGTGAATGCCCGGTCGCGGTAGACGCTGGTGTTCGTCTGGTAGTTGAGATCGGCGCGCAGCGAGCTCTTCTGTGAGAACTGCTGTGCGTGCCAGAAGCGATAGGCGCTCGTCGACCGGTTGTTCGTCTGTGAGGAATGGCTCCACGCCAGCCCGCCACGCATCGCGCGCGAGAGCCAGTTGTACTTCCAGTCGGCGCGCCAGTCGAGCCACCCCGGATCGTTGTCGGTTCCGCGCGCCCCGCTGCGCCACCCCATCTCGATCTTCGCGTCCATGTAGTCGCTGATCGCGAAGTACCAGCCGAGGCCATCGATGTGGCGGCGATAGCTCGTGCTGTTCCGGACGATGTCGCTGAAGCCGAATCGCGGTGGCAGCAATCCGCTCCGCCGCCCCTTTCGGAGATCCTGGTAGATGAACGGCACCCACAACACGGGAATGTCGCGGATGTAGAGCACCGCCGGCCGGGCGACGAGGGCGCGGCGGCCGATCATCTTCACTTCCTTCGTCTTGAAGTGATAGTGCGGCTCGGTGATGTCGCAGCTGGTGATGGTGCCGCTGGTGGCGTAGAACGTTCGCTCCCCGCTCACCGTGTCGGTGCGAAATCCGGTGTGCGGACCTTCGACGAACCAGACCTCACCGCTCAGCACACTGGTGGAGAGGTCCGTGCCCGATCCCTGTCTCGTGGCGACGTGGTAGATGAGGCGGCCGCTAGCCACGAGATCGGCCGTCTGAGACGGATCACGCAGCACGATCGTGTCGCCGAGCGCGCGAATGACCTTGAGCGAGTCGTTGTAGCGGATCGTGTCCGCGACGAGCGTCGTCTGATCGCGGCCGACCGCGGCGCTGCCGATGACGATGATCTCCTTGCGTTTCGCGTCGAACACGACGCTATCACCCTGGTAGCGCGTGGTGACGTATCCCTCGCGCGCCAACAGCGCTTGCATGACGGAATCGGGCTCCGCCCACTCGACGAGCTTGGCGGTGTCACGCTGTGCCCGGACGGTCGTGTCTGCGGGAGGGGGCGCCTGACGAGGCGGCGTCGGCGGCTGCTGCGCCATCAGCGGGCCGGCGCACAGCGCGACGATCGCGCCTGCGCCGGCGAGGTGGGTCCATCTCACGCCGTCGCCTCTCGCTCGCTCGCCTCCGCGGCGATGCGGTTCTCGCGACGCCGGTGGACCACGTGGGCAACCAGGATGCTCGCCTCGTACAGCAGGTAGATCGGTCCCGTCAATAGCGCCAGAGAGAGGATGTCACCGCCGGGGGTGATGAGCGCGCCGGTGACCATCGACAGAATCACGGCGTAGCGACGGAACTTTCGCAGCATGCGCGGCGTGACGATCCCGAGAGCCGTCAACGCGAGGATGACGATCGGCAGCTCGAACACGGCGCCGAAGGCCAGCGACATCGTGATGGCGAACCCGAAGTACTGGCCCGCCGTGATCATCGGCTCCAGCGACTCGGTCTGGAACGTCAGGAGGAAGCGGAGGGTCAGCGGGAGGATCGCCTGATACGCGACGAGCACGCCGACCGCGAAGAGAAACACTGCCCCGCCGATCACCGGCATGATCACCTTCTTCTCGTGGCGGTACAGCGCCGGCGAGAGAAACGCCCACGCCTGGTAGATGATCACCGGCAGCGCGAAGACGAGCCCGACCCCGAACGAGACTCTCATCACGATCCCGAAGGATTCGCCGGGATGCGTGTAGACGAGCTTCCGTCCCTGGAGATACGGCTGGATCGGCGCCTGGAGGAAGCCGATGACGTCCACCTTCGTCACCATGACGAACGCGATGATCATCGCGCCCACCAGCGCCATCAACGACCAGAGAATGCGCCAGCGCAGCTCCTCGAGGTGATCGAGAAATGGCATTTCCGCGCCGTGCATCTTCTTCACCACGAGCAATCCTCCGCTACTTCATGGTGCGCAGGCGGTCGCGCGCGAGCTGCGCTTCATCCGAGCGCGGGTACCGCCGAATGATGTCGTTCAGAGCGGTACGCGCCATCGCGATGTTGCCACGCTTCTGCAGAATCAGTGCGTGCTTGTACAACGCCGTTGGTGCCGACGAAGACTGCGGGTACTTGGCCACGGTCGCCGCATACGCGGTGTCGGCGGCCGCGTCGTTCCCCTCGGTCTCATACGACACCCCGATCCAGTACTGCGCGTCACCCGCCACATCCGACGCCGGGTAAAGCCGGAGCAGCTCCTGGAATCCACGCCGGGCACTCTCCGGACTACCGCGCTGCAGCTGCCCATACGAGGCCTGGAAGAGCTGGTTAGGCCCGGGGGATCCCGCCGGTACGCCCGACGGCGCGGCTGCAGCCGCCCCGGTGTCACGCGGCGCGCCGGACGGCGTGGGCGGCGGCTGCACGGGCTGCACGGCGTCCTGCTGCCGCGCCTCCAGCGACGAACGGAGCTCCTGGAGTCGCCGCTGGCTCTGGCCGGTGAGCTCCTGGATCTGGAGCAGCTGCTGGTTCATCTGGAAGAGATCGCCGCGCACATCACCCTGCAGGCGCGTGAGACGGTTCGAGAGCGAGCGCACGGAGTCGTTGGTCGTGCGCAACGACGCCATGAGCGCGTCGAACCTCGCCTGCATCACCGAGTCCTGCTGGCGGCGTTCGCTGCGCAACGTCTGCATGTCCGTCTGCAGCACGCGCACGTCGCTCTGCGTGGCGAAGCACGCACCGGTCGCCACGAGGGCGACCGGTGTGAGACGCCTGACGAGCGCGTTCATGGACCTGAGGGCGCTCTCAGCGCGTCGCCCCCTGCCGTAATCTCGAATTCGTCGCGGCGGTTCTGCGCCCAGGCCGACTCATCGCTCCCGCTCGCGGCCGGACGTTCCTCGCCGTAGCTGATGATCTCGATGCGCGAATCGGCGATGCCACGCTGCGTCAGATAGCGCTTCGCCGACGCGGCCCTCCGCTGGCCGAGCGCGAGGTTGTACTCGTCGGAGCCGCGCTCGTCGGCATGGCCGGCGATGCGAAGCCTGACGCCGTCGTTCGACTGGAGGATCGCGAGCTTCTGGTCGAGCGCCGACCGCGCGGCGTCACCGAGCGCGTCACTGTCGAACTCGAAGTAGATCGGGGCCGTGAGCGCCGACCGCACCGATTCCATCGCTTCGTTCGCGCGACGGATGGAGTCCTCCCGCGCCGCGTTCGCGCGCGCGATCGAATCGCGACGAGCCGCCTCCGCACGCTCTTCCGCTTCGCGACGCGCGCGCTCGGCGGCGTCGATACTGTCCTGATTCACCGCGGGGCTGGGAGAGACGGGCGGTGGGGGTTGTCGCCGGCAGGCGCTCGCGCCCGCGGCGACGGTAGCGGCAACCAGCAGCATGCGTGGGATGCGATAGTTCATGTTCGTGCGCTCCGAGTTGAGTTCGTGCGGAAGTTAGGGCGTTCGAGCGAGAACGCGAGACCACGCCGCCAACCGGGCGCCGCCCGCGCGCGTGAGCTGCCGCGCACGCCCGGTCTCCGTATCGAGCACGAAGAGCTGCTTCGTACCCGTGCGACTCGAGGTGAACACGAGGTGCCGGCCGTCTGGAGCCCATGCCGGATCCTCGTTGATGCCCTCGCTCGTCAGCTGCTTCATGCTGCGATCACGCAGTGAGATCGTCATGATCTGGAACCGTCCGGCCACTTGAGACTGGAAGGCGACGACCCGCCCGTCGGGCGACCACGTGGGATTGGACCGATAGCTCTGATCGCCGGCGAGATACGTCGTCAACAGCTCGACGTTCGAGCCATCGACATCGGCGGTATACACCTCGGGGTGCCCCGAGCGGCTCGACGTAAATGCCAGCCGCCGACCGTCGGGACTGAAGGACGGCGATACGTTATCACTGCCACGCCCGATTGTAATGCGACGCGGGTCACCACCACCCGGGTAGGAAACCGCCACGAGGTCGGTACCGGCTTCCTCCCCGAAGGCCCAAACGAGGAGCGATCCGTCCGGGGAAAACTCCGGCGTAATGTTGAGACCGACGCGCTGACTGATGACTCGGGGCGACCCGCCCTGCGCGTCGCGCACGACGATCTGCGTTCCCCGCGGTCCGAAGTTGCTGTACGCGATCCACTGCCCCGATGGATGCCAGGCGGGCGAGAGCGCAGTTCCCTGCCCCGTGATGACGCGCTCTCCGTGCCCATCGCTATCCACGACGTGAATTCGCCCACCGCGGACGAACGCTACGCGCGTCTGTGCGGCGCCACGTGTCCCGGTGATCCATCGCTCGATCTCATCGGACACGCCATGCAGCGCCATACGCCACGAGTCGCTGAGCGCAGGGAGTGGAAGCGAGAAATCTCGCGTGTCGAGTATTCGGGCGGCGGCGACGTCGTGTACCGCGATGCGCACACCGGTCGTCGTCGATGTCGCCTGCACGATCGCGAGCGCCCCGAGCGTTTTCCACAACTGGTAATTCATCGACGCACCCTGCGCGCGTGCGACTTCGGTGACCCCGGTTCCCTCACGGCCGATGATCTCGACGCGGTCACCGAAATCCAGATCCCGTTGCACGATCGCGCGAACGCTGTCGACATGCGGTCCACTGACCGGAAGGACGACGACGCCCGGCCGGGTTCCCGGCTGATAGGTGAGGCCGATGCGCACGCCGCGCTGCGCGGTCGTATCCTGCGCGGCGAGCGGCGCGATCATGACGAGCGCGGCGACGGCCGCGAACGAGCCGAGCGTGTGAAGGCGAGATATCAACGCAGCACCCGTGGATCGAAGCTGAAGATGACTGGCAGCACATCGTCGGGAAATCCGTCGGGCAGCGGTCCAAATGCCCCCGCGCGCGCCGCCGCTTCGACGGCGCCCATCGCGTCCTGATCGAACTCGAAGTTCCCCGACCGTGTGCTGATGCGAATGTCGGCGACCGACCCGTCCCGACGAAGCAGAAACGTAACCTCGGCGCTCAGCGCGCCACGCCGTGGCGGATCGAATCGTTTCGCGATCTGCCGAACGATGTTCTGAAGATACGCCGGATACGGGAATTCGATCCCCTCCGTGCGCACGGTGGCAACGTCGGTTCCGCGATCGCCCGTTGCTCCGCCTCCCGCCGGCTGCGCAGGCGCCGTTTCAGCGGGTTTTGTCGTCGTCGGAGCTGCCGTCGGCGTGGCGGGGGCGGGCTGTGCACGCGTTTTCGGCGGGGGCTTTGGCGTCGGGGGCGCAGGCATCTCCTCGGGACGGCGTTCGGCTCGCGGTGGTGTGGCCGCTGGCCGCTCGGGTTGCGGCTGTGGCTGCGGCGTGACGATGCCTTCCTGACGCGGACCGGGCGGCGCAGCGACGAGATCGACGCGATAGATCGGCGGGCGCGCCGCTTCCGCATCGGGACGCGCGAGGATGAGCGGCACCGCGACCGCGAGATGCATCAGAAGCGACACGCCAAGCGTCGGTGCCAGGCGTGCGCGCTCGCGCACGCGTCGTCGCGGCACTAGCGGACGTCCTCCGGTTCGGCGACGAGCCCGACGTCGCCGACGCCAGCGGTGCGCATCACGGCGAGCACGCGCACGACCGTCCCGTACGGCACGCCCTGATCAGCGCGCAGATACACGCCGTCCCGCCCGCGCGACGATGCAAGCGCGCGGAAGCTCGCACGGAACTCCGGGTACGTGAGTCGCGTCTGATCGACGAAGATCTGGCCGCGTCGATTCACGGTGACGACGAGCCCCTGCTTCGGCTCGAGCGGCCGCGCCTCGGCCCGCGGAAGGGCAACGTCGACACCGCCCTGCATGATCGGCGCTGTGATCATGAAGATGACCATGAGCAGCATCATGACGTCGATCAGCGAGACGACGTTGATCTCTCCATTGAGCGGCATGCGCTGCCGTCCGCGTCGCATCAGCTCTGATCCTCGGTGTGCGTCACGAGCCCGATGAACCGCAGATAGCCGCAGACGCCGCAGCGGGGTTCGATGTGCCGCAGATGACGCAGAACACGCAGATGATTCTGCGACGGAACCACGTCCGCGTAGCCGTTCAAAAAAGCGTTGGGAGCTTCATCTCGCATGGACCCATCCAGGACCGTTTGAAAATCTGCGTGCTCTGCGTCCATCTCCGGCTTAACAAACCTCTGCTGCGGCCTCTGCGGCGTTCTGCGGTTCCAACGGCCCTCAAGCGACAAGCAGGGATCAAATCCGCCCCTCCCGCACCATCATCGCAATGATCTCGGTCCCAAAACCCTCCAGCTGACTCTCGAGCCGGTTGAGCTTGCTCGCGAAGATGTTGTACCCGAAGACCGCCGGAATGGCCACCGCCAGCGCGGCGGCCGTCGCGATCAGCGCCTCTGCCACACCGGGCGCCACCGCGCTGATGTTGCCCGAGCCCTTGGTCGCGATTCCGATGAACGAGTCGATGACGCCGAGCACCGTGCCGAGCAGCCCGATGAGCGGACTCACCGACCCGATCGTCGCGAGCCATGGAATGAAGTGACCCATGCGATCGCGCTCGTCAGTCGTCTCCGCGTCGAGGACGAGCCGCAGCGCCTCCACCTGCGAGCCACGGAGTGGATCGTGGCTCTCCGTCGAGCGCAGCGCACCGGGCTTCATCTCCGCGAAGAAGTTCACGGCGCGAGTGAAGATGCGGGTGAATGGGCTTGGCGGGCTGCGTCGCACTGCACCGCTTGCGTCATCGAGTGATGCCGAGCGCTCGAAGTCGCGCATGAAGGTGTGGCCGGAATCGAGGATCCGACGGAACTCGCGCCACTTCAGCAGCATTATCGCCCAGCTGATGAGCGACAGCACGACGAGAATCACGAGCACGATCTGCGTCATGATCGTCGCGTGCGTGACCATCTCCCACGGTGATGTCGGAATCGCCTCCGACACCTGAGCGAGCACGATCGTTGGAATCATGCGTGCGCTCCGTCGCGGCGGCCCGCGAAGAACCTGTACGTTTCCGCCAGCCCATGGCGAAGCCCCATTTGGGGCTGCCAGCCGAGCACGCGCTGCGCCTTGCGCACATCCACCGCGGAGCGCCGCTGTTCGCCCGGACGCTCCGGCGCATGCTTCGCTTCGACGCTCGTTCCCGCGATCTCGCGCAGCAGACGCGCCAACTCGACGACGTCAGTCTCAACCGCCGTCCCGATGTTGAACGCGCGCACATCGAGCGCCCCGACCGCGGGGAGCGGACGCGTCGCCGCCAGCAGGTTGGCGCGCGCGACATCGCCGACGTACACGTAATCACGCGTCTGCTTGCCATCGCCGAATATCGTGAGCGGCGTTCCATCGAGCAGCCGATTGCAGAAGATCGCGACGACGCCCGCCTCGCCATGCGGATCCTGCCGCGGCCCATAGACGTTCGAGTAACGCAGCGCGACGGTGTCGAGCCCGTGAATGCGCGCGTAGTAGCCCATGTAGTACTCGACGCTGAGCTTCGCCGTCCCGTACGGCGACTGCGGATCCTTGGGGGTCTCCTCCGTCGTCGGCGGCTCCACGAGGTCGCCGTAGACCGCTCCGCCAGTGGACGAGAAGACGAATCGCGTGGATGTCTTCCCGCTGAGTCGCACCGCCTCGAGGAGGTTGAGCGTCCCGCCGATGTTGACGCGTGAATCGTGCACCGGATCGGCGACGCTCTTCCGGACATCGATCTGCGCCGCGAGATGACAGATCACGTCGAATCCTGACTCGCGCACCAGTCGCGCGGCACGCTCGTCGGTGATATCGAGCTCGTGAAAGGTCGCCCCCTTCGGCACCTGCGCGCGGTTGCCACTCACGAGATTGTCGATGACGGTGACCTCGAAGCCGTTCGCGAGCAGCAGATCCGCGACGTGCGAGCCAATGAAGCCCGCTCCGCCGGTCACCAGGGCGCGCGGGCTCATCGATCGTCCTCGACGGACTTCTCGGCGGAACGCGCCTCGTCCTCGAGCGCGAAGAGGTAGCGCACCGCATCGACGATCCCCAGGCCGCGTCCGTTCGCGGCTGCTTCCCGCAGGCGGACGGACGGCTCGTGCATGAACTTGTTCATCAGTGCCCTGGAAAAGAGTTCGATAGTCTGACGATCCGAATGCGGCAGGTGCTCGAGCCGCCGCAACAGCTGCCGGAGCTCGCGTTCGCGAACGTCGTCCATCCGCGCGCGGAACTCGGTGAGAACGGGGACGGCCGCCAGCCCCGCAAGCCACGACCAGTACGCCTCCACTTCTTCCTCGATCAGGCGGTCTGCGCTCGGAACCTCGCTCCGGCGCTGATCGACGGTGGCCGCAACGACCTGGCGCAGGTCGTCGAGATCGTAGAGATAGACGTTGTCGAGCCCGCCCACCGCCGGATCCACGTCGCGTGGAAGCGCGATGTCGAGAATGCACAGCGGACGGTCACCGCGCGCAGCGAGCGTGGGCTCGATGTGCGCCGTCGCCACGATCGCATGCGGCGCCGACGTGGAGCACACCATGACGTCCACTTCCGCGAGCCGTGGCCAGCACTCGTCGTAGTGCATCGCTGTCGCGCCATGATGCGACGCGATCGTCGAGGCGCGGTCGTACGTGCGGTTCGCCACGATGGTGGTGCGGACTCCCTGCGCCGCCAGGCACTCGAGCGCCAGCTCCGCCATTTCGCCCGCGCCGAGGATCATCGCGCGGCGGCCTTGCAGCGATCCGAAGATCTTTTTCGCCAACTGGACCGCCGCCGAGCTGATGGACGCGGCCCCGTGCCCGATCGTCGTTTCCGATCGCACGCGACCGGCGACGAGAAGGGCGGTTTGAAAGAGACGGTTGAGCGCCGCCGATGACTGTGAGCGTCCCATCTGCCACGCGTCGCGCACCTGTCCCTGTATCTGCGTCTCGCCGAGGATCATGGAATCGAGCCCCGACGCGACACGGAACAAGTGTCGAACGACGTCGCGCTCGCGCCTGACGTATCCGTGCGCGGAGGCGTCGCTCCCGAGACGCTTCGAGAGCGCAGCCCACGCGCCCTCGGTGGCGTCGCGATCACCCTCGACGAGATACAGCTCCGTGCGATTGCACGTCGAGAGCAGCACGCCTTCCCGCGCGCCGGTCTCGGCGCGCACCGCGGCCAGTGTCTGAGGGATCTCGTGCGGCGCGTGCGCGAGACGCTCACGCACCTCGATGTCCGCGGTGCGATGACTCACGCCGACGAGCGTCAGCGCCACGCGTTCACCTCGGCGGGAACGGCACCCGATTCCACTCGGGCACAGAAGTCGTCATCGATCACGCGTCCGGCCGTTCGCTCCCAGGCATCGGCTCCGCCGGAATCGAGCAGACGTCGACGCGCAGTCTGGAGGGCCGCTATGGCGCTCGCATAGCGCTCGTCGAATCGCTCGGCGATCGCGTCTCGAATCCGTGCGGCCGCCCGCGGAACCCCGCCGGCGGAGACGGCGATGACGACATCACCAGCGCGATGCGTCGCCATGCTCACGAAATTTCCATCGGTTGCCGCGTCCACCACGTTGACGAGGCGATGACGTTCGCGAGCCAGCCGTGCGACACGCGCGTTGATGGCGCGATCATCGGTCGCCGCGATCACGAGGTTCGCATCGGCAATGTCCCTGTCGTCGAATGCACGCTGCTCGATCGTGAGTGACGCCTCGCGCTCGAGAAGCGCGGTCATCTCATCATCGACCGCGCGGGCGATCACACGAACGCGCGCACCGGCCGCAAGGAGCGTGCGGACTTTCCGCAGAGCCACGGCTCCCCCGCCCACGACGAGCGCGGTAAGCGCTCGTCCGTCGAGGAGCACCGGGTATCCGCTCACAGGAAGCCGCCGTCCGCCGCGCCAACGACGCGAAGCGCGACATACAGAAGCACGACGGCGGCAAACGAGGTGCTCGTCACGACCGCCGCGCGCCGCGCCTGCCACCCGCCGAGCGCGCGTCCGATGGCGATCACGCTGAGAGCGATCCACGCGACCGCGCCCCAGAGAATCTGAGGCATGTTCACCGTACGAAACTCAACCGAGTACGCGATGGCGATCGCGACACCAAGTGTAAGCGCGATCCCGCCCGCGAGAGACGCGAGGTGATTGACGCGGTCGAGCGTTTCCAGTGGAGGGAAGAACCGGAAAATTGCCCCGAAGCGGCGGGCCTTGAGCTCGCGACGCTCCACCATGTACATGACGCCCGCTGCCGCCGCCGTCGCGAAGCTGGCGATGCCGAGGAAGCTCAACGCCACGTGCGCGGCGAGCCAGGCGCCTTGCGCGCCGCCCGCGACTCCCGCGGGAGATAGACCCGCGACGTTGGCGACGACCGCCAGCGCAGCAGCGAGCGGCGCCGCGGCCAGCGAGAGGCTCACGTCCCGCGCGATCAGCTCCACGGCCAGCAACAGGACGGCAACGAGCAGCGACGCCAGCGACAGTGCCGGTCCAAGGCCGGAAACCGGCGCCTGACCGTGTGTGATAACGAACGCGAGTAGCCCGGCGGTGTGGGCGACGACGCCCAACCCCAGGACCATTGTGACGCTCCTCACAGGCGCTGGGAGCGGACGCGCGAACGGCGCCGCAGCCAGGGCCGCGGCGCCGAGGTACAGCGTGATGGCGAGAGAATGGGCGATCGCTATCATGCGTCGCCCAATCTACACAATCACTCCTGCTAGGGCATCTTCGCCGTCAAACGCGCTTCCATGCCCTCGCGGACCTTCGGCTGGACCTGATCGACGATCATCACCGTAGCGCCACGCTCAGTGACTCGTACGACCTGCGCGAGCGCGACCGGTTGCTCGGGAAGGCGCACGCCGCCGGCAAGCTCGGAGCGCCCCTTCATGAGCGTAAACTGATCGCCGAGGCTGACACCGTCTTTACGGCTCGCGTCGATGAGGAGGTAGTGCTGAACCGACGGAAGGACCGCCTGGCTCGCCACCCAGATCACGCGACTCCGCACGCCGAGATCGACGGGAGCAGGACGCGCGTCCGTCGGCAGCTGCATGCGCTCGAGCGGAATGAAGCGGTTGCCGATCCTGACCTCGCCGAACATGCGCTCGATGCGCACGAGCGTGGCTTCGTCAGTGGCGGGCTTTTCGACGATCAGGATACCGGTGGGGACGATGATCTGCCCTTGCGGTATCCTGGGCCCGAGCTCGTACGAGAGGTAGCGCTCACCGGCGTTGGCGCCGACGTCACGCGGAAGCTGAACGTAGACGCGGTCGTGCGGTGCGAGGCGAATCGGATCCGACGCCTGCGCGATACCGGGAAGCTCCGACGTGGCAACGATGCGTCCATGCTGCTCCGGCCCACCGTCGCGATCGATCCACGGCGCGGCGATGAACTCGCCTTCGCGAACCGCGGCGCGCTCCATGTCTTCTGGCATGACGACGCGGCGATTCGCCGTGAGCTGGCGCGGTGCGTAGCGCGTACCCGTCTGTGCCCGAGCGAAGATCGTGGGACCAGCGGGTTGCTGCTGCTCTTCGACGCCTTCCGTGACGGGCAGCGGCTGATCGGCCGCGACCGTCAGCTCGCCCGGTCCCGGGATCTGGAGCACCTCGCCGGGATAGATCCAGTGGGGATCCTCGACGACGTCCGTGTTGATGCGATAGATCTCTGGCCAGAGAAACGGATCGCTCAGGTACATGCCGGCGAGGTCCCAAAGGGTGTCGCCCGTCTTCACGACGTGCGTGCGACGGCCTTCGACCTCTTGCGCGAGTGCAATTGCCGGCGCGATGAGCGCGATGAGCGCCGCTCGCGTTCCAGCCATGCGGAGCATATGAAGGGCTGGGCGCCGCTTCACCGGCGCTCTGCGTTCAAGACGCGGCATCGAACGATCCCCAGAGTGGCAAGAGAAAAGGCGTCCGCGGCGCGATCGGTCACTTCGCCCACGGACCCGGTGATTCTGTCCACAGTGGAGACGCAGGAGCGCGAGGGGAGGTCACGAGGGGCAAAACGACGAACGAGGATCGAGGACCGAGGAAGTCGATCAGGTGAGACTCACTTCGATTGAGCTCCTGGGCCCTCAGTCCTCGTTCCTCATTGCGTCAGAAGGGCAGGTCGTCGTCCTCCTCCTCCAGCGCCCCGCGGAAGTCCTCGAAATCGCCGCCTGATCCCGCGGCGGTCGTTGCGCCCTTCGTCGCCGCCGCCGGCCGGCGACTGGCTCCCTCGGCGCCTTCGTCTCCGGGTCCGCTCTTGCCGCTCAGCATGATCAGCTCGCGGACGTTGATCTCCGTGCTGTAGCGGGTCTGCCCTTCCTTGTCCTGCCACTGCCGGTACTCGATGCGCCCCTCCACGTACACCTTGTCGCCCTTCTTCAGGTAGCGCTCGACGATGTCGGCGAGCGTCGACGTCTTGGAGTTCCAGACGACGCAGCGATGCCACTCGGTCTTCTCCTGCTTCTCTCCTGACGGCGAGTTCCACGACCGGCTCGTGGCGAGCGAGAACGTCGCCACCCGATTTCCTCCGGACGTCGACCGCACCTCGGGATCGGCCCCGAGATTTCCGATCAACGTCACCTTGTTCAGGCTTCGACTCACGATTCCTCCTGGCGATGGCCCCTTGGTGTGGAGGCTATGATAACGATCGGTCGGACGCCGCGCGCCAGCGAAATGTCGCACGTCGCCCGATTCCGTTGCACCCGCGGGTGACTAGAGATCCAACCGTAGCACGATCGCGTCTTCGACCGGTTTTCGATAGTACCGCGGTCGCCGCGTGATCGGTTGGAAGCCCCGCGCCGCGTACAATGCGCGCGCGCTGGCGTTGGACTCTCGTACCTCGAGAAAGAGGCGTGCGACGCGCGCCGCGCGTGCTTCCGCGATGATCGCCTCGAGCAGCGCACGCCCGATGCCGCGGCGGCGCGCCGACGGGACGACCGCCAGATTCGCGATCTCGCCTTCGTCGAGTACGAACCAGGCGATGACGTAGCCGATGAGGCGGCCGTCCGCACCTCTCGCGACGCGAAACCGGGAATGACGCTCCCGAAGCGCCGTCTCGAAGGCCTCACGCGTCCATGGATCAGCGAAGGCGATCGTCTCGAGTGCCAGCACGGCATCGAGATCGGCGCGTGTAGCGGCGTCGATCTTGATCGATTCCCTCGGGGAATCCACCTGAATACGCTGTGCCGCCACCGTTCCTCCAGTCACGGCGACCGCTCGCTCAACGAGCGACCGTGTGCTGCCTCCCACCGAACCTGCGCCTCCGCCAGCCGTCCGTAGTCCGGCTCCCACGACGCGAGATCGACCGGCTGTCGCAGCGCAGGATGCGAGCCGAGCCGGGCGACACCGCGGGCGTGAGGCACCACATCGACTTCCCGGCCGGGCCCAGCGATCCGCGCTCCCGCGGCTCGCGCGAATGCGACGAGCTCCTCTTCACGGAGTACGCGCACTTCGGAGGCTTCGCTGACATCTGCCGATGAGCGCACATCGATGAGTTGGGCAAACGACTCGCCGCGCATTGCGTCGAGTACAGCGAGCCATCGGCCGTCGGATAACGCAACCTGCGACCCGGCGATCGATAGCACAAGCGAGGACAGCGCGAACAGCGGCTTGTCAGCGGCAACCGCCAGCCCTTTCGCGATCGACGCCGCGATGCGAAGGCTCGTGAAGCTGCCGGGCCCTGCCCCGCACACGACGCGATCGACGTCACGCACCGCGACATCGCCGAGCACGTCGGCTACCGCGGGCATGAGCCGCTCGTGTCGCGGGTCGCGCATCGCGACGGCACGCTCGCGCAGCAATGTCTCGCCGTCGATGAGCGCGACGCTCGCGCTGTACGTCGAGGCGTCGATCGCGATCGTGAGCAGAGTCATCCGGCGAGCAGCAGCCGCCGCGATGGATCGGTCGGATGATGCTCGAGCTCCACGTGCAGCGCATCATCCGGAACCCTCCCTTCGGCGCGTTCTGGCCACTCGATGAGCACGATGGCGTCATCGCGCATGATGTCGTCCCAGCCGAGGTTCACGAGCTCCTTGGCGGACTCGAGTCGATAGAGATCGAGATGGTAAACACGGGCGCGCGCGCCCTCGTACTGCTGGACCAGGGCGAAGGTCGGCGACGTCACGAGCTCGCGAACGCCCGCCCCGCGGCAAATCGCCTGCGCCAGCGTCGTCTTCCCAGCACCGAGGTCGCCCGAGATGGCGATGATGAGCGGCGCCGTGGCGGCGCGCCCGAGGCGCTCACCCCAGGAGCGCAGCTCCTCCTCGGTGACGGCGACCTTCCC
>DASTYE010000156.1:0-25293 GCA_035765135.1 Gemmatimonadaceae bacterium
GGACTCCGGCGGCGAATGCCAGCACCGCGCCGACGGCCGCGCCGCCGGAGACGCCGAGGAGATACGGCTCCGCGAGCGCGTTGCGCAGCGAACCCTGGAGCGCTCCGCCCGCCATCCCCAACGCCGCGCCGACGATGAGCGCGAGCACCAGCCGCGGCAGGCGGATCGCGCGCACGATCGCGACGGCGTTCGCGTCACCGACACCGAGCAACCCGTCACGAACACCGGCGAGACCAAGCGGCACGGGCCCGAGCGCGATGGCGAGGCCGCACAGCACCACCAGCGCCAGCGGGGCGAGAATCCAGAGCGCGCGGCGCATCAGCGGATGTCGGCGTCCGGGTGCAGCAGCCGAGCCAGGTGAAGGGCGGCTTCGCCAAGCCGAACGGAAGGCCGGCCCACGAGCGTGGTGTCAACGATGCGAACTCGTCCCTCGCGAACGGCTCGAATGGCGCGCCACGCCGGGTCGCGCGCAACGATCTGCCCGCCCTCCGGACCGACGAGAATGAAGTCCGGATCACGGCGAACGACATCCTCGAACGTCACCTGCTGGGAGGGGGCGGCAATATCTTCGTAGATGTTCCGCGCGCCGGCGATATCGACGAGCTGACTGAGGAAGCTTCCTCGCCCGATCGTGATCAGTGGCGCGTCCCAGATGCGCCAGAACACACGCGGGCGCGGGAGCGTGCGCGTCGCCTCTCGCACACGAGCAATGGTTCGCTGTACGGAGTCCGCCACTTCGGCACCGGCGATGGCATTTCCCGTGAGGCTGCCGAGGAGGCGGGCGGCACGATCGAAGTGCTCGACCCGATCGATCCGGAGCGCGATGACGGCAATGGCCTGCTCGCGCAGTCGATCGTACGCAGGACGGTTGTCTTCGCTGGCGTACAGGATGACCAGGTCGGGGCGTGCACCGAGCACCGCTTCGACGTTAGGCCGCAGCGCGTCGCCGAGCGACGGGACGAGCTGTGCAGAGTCCGGGTAGAGGTCCCACTTCGAGCGGCCGACCACTCGTGGTCCGGCGTGCACGGCGAACAGGAGGTCGGTGGTCGCCGGATTCAGTGAGACGATGCGCCCCGGCGGCGTCCCGAAGCGCGGCAGGTCGCCACCGAAGTCATCGCGTCCGCTCCCTTGCGGCGTGAGCTCCCGCGAGGCATCGCCGGCATCGCAGGCGATGGCGGTAAGACCGAGCAGAAGTGCGAAGGAGCGAAGGTATCGATGCAAGTACGGGCACCCGACCCACGATGTCGAAGTGCCCGTGAACGATGGCGCGGACATGCCGCGCGGTCGCCACCAGCCCTTCTCCCGAGGGTCTGCAAGTGTGGCGCGGACGCGAGGCGTCTCCTGGCTTCGGGCCGCATCGCTCGCCTTCCCGACTTGCGTCAGTGGCATCGTGAGCACGCGCTAGCGCCCGTTACAGTGGCGGGACCGCGCCGGACTTGCACCGGCTTCCGGGACTCCCGTCCGCGAACGTTCGATTGTGCCGTGAGTCTATCCGCCGCTGCGCTCCGCGTCAAGCGCGCGCGTGAGCGCCTTCTTCAGCTCCGCACGACGCGCCGTGTACGTCGCGCGATCGCCGGCGCTCAGGTCCTGAGCGGTCTCGAGGTGAGCATCCAGCGCCGCGATCTGCCGCGCCAGGGCCTCCGCGGGACGCTCCGTCGCCGCTTGCGGACGGACCGACAGTCGTTGAGCGGGCGCCGGCGTGCGTGTCATGCGAATCAGTACAAACGCCATGACGGCAGCGATCGCCACCACCACGGCGACAATCCACGTTCGACGACCGCCCGGCAGTGCGCGCGGTACATCGATGCGCAGTACAGCCCCAGGTGCAACCCGTTGGGCGAGGAACCGGTTGAAGGTCCGCGATTCGACGGCGACGGGATTCACGCGCTCGAGCCCCGGCGCGGTGGTCGTCGCGTTAGGCTCCTCGAGCAGCACCTCGAGCACGTCGACGGCGCCCTCGAGCGGCAGCGACACCGGGAACGTTCCCGCGCCCAGCTGATAGGCGTACGAGAGCTGCTTGATGCCCGGAGCCAGCGGCGCATACACGCGGACGCGACCGCCGTCGGTGCGGATGGCATCCTCCGACAGGTCGCTCTCACCCATGCGGATGTTGGACGCTCCGGCGGGAAGAACGGCCGTCCACACCGGCACCTCGCCCGCCGCGACCCGCGTGACCGACGAGTCGTTGGCCAGCTCGTACACTTCCACGACTTCGCGCGTCCCGTCCTCCAGTGGAGCGGCGACGACGACGTGGCGACCACGCACATGGATGGGCACCGGGGCGCTGGTCGTGTCGAAGACGGCCAGCTCCGCATCATCGACGCTGCGAGCCGTGTCGAGCGGCGGCGAGAAGTAGGCGATGCCATCGTGCGTCGCCGACACGAAGTAGATCGCGTCGCTCTCCCCGGTCGGCGCGTAGCGCATGCTGAACGCGCCATCGCGCCCGGTCCGAACGGAATCGAGCGGGCCCGAGCCGTCGGAACCGACGCGATGCAGCACGACCCAGGCGCCGAGCACGCCCTGCATCGAGTCGGCGGCGGGGCGAAGGACGCGCCCGGTGACGCGGCGCGCCTGCGCACCCGCCTCCGCGGCGACGGCCAACATCGCCAGCATGATGATGCAAAAGCGGCCGCGCCAGGCGGCCGCTGCACCGGACACGCGGAGCGCGCCTGCCATCAGAGATTGAATTTGCCGAAGTCCTCGGGCTTCATCCGCTCGAGGTATTCCTTGAGCTGTTCGGCACTCATCTCGTCGGTCGCGGGTGTGAGGTCCGGCTCCTCGCTCTGAAGGGCGTCGCCACCTTCGACCGCGATCGCGGTGAGCAGCGACTCCTGCGCGAAGATCGGGGCGGCGAGCCGGAGCGCGATGGCGATGCTGTCCGAGGGACGCGCATCGATGTGGACGACGTCGTCACCGCGATGCACGTGCAGCTCGGCGAAGTACGTGTTGTCCTTCACCTTCGTGATCTGCACCCGCTTCAGCGTTCCGCCGAGCCCGACGATGAGGGACTTGCAGAGATCGTGCGTGAGCGGGCGCGGCGGCTTGACGGAGTTCATCTCCATGACGATGGACTGCGCCTCGGGCTGTCCAATCCAGATCGGCAGAAGGCGGTCCCCCTGCTTCTCCTTGAGGATCACGACGTACGAGTTGGACGAGCTATCGAGCCCCAGCCGATCCACGCGAACTTCGATCATGACTCGCTCCCAAGCCGCCGCGCCGCGGGCCTCAGGTGCCCATGTCCCACGACGCCAGATACTTCCGCTGCTCGGCGGTCAGCTCGTCGACCTGTGCACCCATGGCCTCGAGCTTGAGTCTCGCAATCTCGCGATCGACCGCCTCCGGAACACGGTGCACGTCCTTCGTGAGCGTGCCCGAGTTATTCACTAGATACTCCGCCCCAAGCGATTGGTTCGCGAAGCTCATGTCCATCACCGATGCCGGGTGTCCTTCGGCCGCGGCGAGGTTGATCAGGCGTCCTTCGCCAAGCACGAAGACCCGCTTTCCATTGACGACGAACTCCTCGACAAAAGCACGAACACTGCGCGCGGGCCGCTCGGCAATGCGCGCCAGCGCTTCGAGATCGAGCTCCACGTTGAAGTGGCCCGAGTTGCAGACGACAGCGCCATCCTTCATCGCGCGAAAGTGCTCCTCGCGGATGACGTGGATGTTGCCAGTGAGCGTACAGAAGATATCACCGATCTGGGCCGCCTCCTCCATGGGCATAACGCGGAAGCCGTCCATCACGGCTTCCAGCGCCTTGAGCGGGTCGATCTCGGTGACGATCACGTTCGCGCCGGCACCGCGCGCACGCGACGCGACTCCGCGGCCGCACCAGCCGTACCCCGCGACCACGAACGTCGATCCGGCGAGCAGCAGGTTCGTCGCGCGGATGATGCCGTCGACGGTGGACTGCCCGGTGCCGTAGCGGTTGTCGAAGAGATGCTTGGTGAACGAGTCGTTCACCGAGATCACCGGGAACTGCAGCACCTTCTCGACCGCCATCGCCTTCAGGCGAATGACGCCGGTCGTCGTCTCCTCCGTGCTGCCGATGACTTTGCCGATCAGCGCGCGACGGCGGTCCGGCGACAACGTCTCGACCCAACGGCGCACCGGCGGCGCGAGGTCGTCGAGCCGGTTGAGCGCGATCATGTGGAGCGCACCGACGACGTCGGCGCCATCGTCCATCGTGATGTCGGGCTCGTGCGCGATGGCGGCGCGAATGTGCTCGTAGTAGCTCTCGTTGTCCTCGCCCTTGATCGCGTAGACTTTCACGCCGTGATCGCGCACGAGGTGCGCGGCGACATCGTCCTGGGTGGAGAGCGGATTCGAGGCGCAGAGGGCGACGTCCGCCCCGCCAGCCTTGAGCGTCACCATCAGGTTCGCCGTCTCCGTCGTGACGTGCAGACAGGCGGACACGCGCTTGCCTTCGAGCGGACGCTCCTTCGCGAAGCGCGCTCTGATCTGTCGCAGCACGGGCATCGACCGCTCGGCCCACTCGGTGCGAAGCCGGCCCTGCTCGGCGAGCGAAAGGTCCTTTACGTCGTATCGTGCGGAGGTGCTATCGCGCGGTTCGGTCGTGGTCGTCGTAGCCATGTGGGTGTCGAGAGGTAGCGGTCAACGCGCTGCGCGCTTGAGCGCGTCGGCGCGATCGGTTCGTTCCCAGGAAAACAGCGTCATGCCTTTCTTGCCGTTGCCTAACTTCTGCGGATCGCGACCGAAGTGTCCGTACGCGGCGGTCGCCTTGTAAATCGGTTTGCGCAGATCGAGCGACTCGATGATGCCCTTCGGCGTCAGATCGAACGTCTCGCGTACGGCGCGCATGATCTTCTCGTCGGAGACGGCGCCCGTGTCGAACGTGTCGACCATCACCGACACCGGCTCGGCGACGCCGATGGCGTAGGCGAGCTGCACCTCGCAGCGCTTGGCGAGCCCCGCGGCGACGATGTTCTTCGCCACCCAGCGCGCCGCGTAGCACGCCGAGCGATCCACCTTCGAGGGGTCCTTGCCGCTGAAAGCGCCGCCGCCGTGGCGTCCCATTCCCCCGTAGGTGTCGACGATGATCTTGCGGCCGGTGAGGCCCGCGTCCCCCTGCGGTCCTCCAACAACGAAGCGGCCGGTGGGGTTGATGTGGAACGTCGTCTTCTTCCGGTCGAACAGCGACTCGGGAAGGGACGGCTCGATGACTTCGGCGATGATCGCCTTGCGGATCTTGTCCTGCTGGACAGAATCGGCGTGCTGTGTGGACACGACCACCGTGTCCACGCGGACCGGCTCCCCGTGCTCGTAGGCGACGGTCACCTGTGCCTTGCCATCGGGGCGGAGCCACTTGATGTCGCCGCTCTTCCGCCGGTCGGCCAGCGCTTTGGTCAACCGGTGCGCCAGGAGGATGGGCATCGGCATGAGCTCCGGCGTTTCGTCCGTCGCATAGCCGAACATCAGTCCCTGGTCGCCCGCGCCGCCCGTATCGACACCCATCGCGATGTCGGGCGACTGCTTGTCGATGGTGGAGATGACCGCGCACGTCTTGCTGTCGAACCCGAACGTGGCGTCGTTGTAGCCGATCTCTTCGATCGTGCGCCGGACGATGTCGGGGAAATGGACGTAGGTGTCGGTGGTGATCTCGCCGGCGACGCACGCGAGGCCGGTGGTCACCATCGTCTCGCAGGCTACGCGCGCGCGAGGATCTTCCGCGAGAATGGCATCGAGGATCGCGTCGGAGATCTGATCGGCGACCTTGTCGGGATGTCCCTCCGTGACTGACTCGGAGGTAAATAAATGTCGTTCGGGCACGTAAGTCCTTGGGGCAGGCTGAGTCGCGCTGCCCCGATGCAAGAAGTATGACTGAGCAATGTCAGCCTTGGATGCTACTAGAGGCCTCCGGGACCGGCAAGCCATCGAGCAATTCGCTTGCCTCTCCCATTTCGCTCAGCAAGCGATCGCGCAAGATGGCTTCGGCCGCGGCGGCGGTGCTGGCCCGCATTGCCTCTCCCGCCGCTTCGGTCGCCGCGCGCACCGTGATGCGTCGGACGACCCGTTTCATCCGGGCCACCGACCGCGGCGCGACCGATAGCTGTCGTATGCCGAGCCCAATGAGCGCGTACGCCATCAGCGGCTGCGATGCCATCTCGCCGCAGACACCGACGTCGAGGGCATACTCCACGCCAACGTCCGCGATGCGACGGATCAGCCGCAGGACCGCCGGGTGAAGGGGGGTGAATCGGGACGCGAGGTTGGCATTCCCTCGGTCGATGGCCAGCGTGTACTGCGTGAGGTCGTTGGTGCCGATGGAAAAGAAGTCCACATGCGGTGCGAGCGTGTCGGCGGCGACCGCCGCCGCCGGCGTCTCCACCATCACGCCGAGCGAGACCGACGCGCGGTGCGGGACCCCTCGAGCGGCAAGCTCGCGTGCCGACTCTTCGAGGAGCTCACGGGCTCGCATCACCTCGTCGAGGGTGATGACGAGCGGCAGCATGACACGCACATCGCCGTGCTGTGCCGCGCGAAGCAGCGCCCGGAGCTGGGTGCGGAACAGGTCCGCCTCGTCGAGGCACATGCGGATCGCGCGCCATCCGAGGAACGGGTTCGGCTCACTCGGGAAGCCGCCGACGGGCAGCTTGTCACCGCCGATATCGTAGGTGCGGATGATGACCGCGTGTCCCGCGAACGCCTCGACCACCTTCCGATAGGCCCGGTACTGCTCGTCCTCGTCAGGCATGGTGGCGCGTCCGACGATGAGAAACTCCGTGCGCATGAGTCCAACGCCGTCGGCACCGCTTTGCGCCGCGAACGCGGCATCTTCGGGAAGATCGACGTTGGCCCGCAGCAGCAGGCGCACGTGGTCGAGGGTGACAGGTTCCTCCCCGGCGACGAGAGCGTCCTGCGCCTCGATCTCGGCGAGCTGCCGCTGGCGCTCATGATACTGCGCGACGCCGGCATCGGTGGGATTGATCGCCACCACGCCGGCACCGCCGTCCAGAATGAGGCGATCGCCCGACTGGATGCGCTGCGTGGCATCCCGCAATCCGACGACCGCGGGCAATCCCAGGGAACGGGCGAGGATGGCGACGTGCGAGATGCGCGTTCCCGCGTCGGTGGCGATGCCGGCGATGGCTTCGCGATCGAGCTGAACCGTTAGGCTCGGCGTGAGATCGTGCGTCACGAGGATCGCATTCGAGCCCTTGGGCACATCGCCGGGATCGTGGTCGGGCAGCCCGAGGAGCAGCGAGAGCACGCGAATGTGCACATCGACGAGATCGCCGACGCGCTCACGGATCATCGGCGAGGTGCTGCGGCCGAACTCGGTGCGCCAGTCGTGCATGGTGAGGTCGAACGCGCTCTCAGCGGCGAAGTGATCCTCGCGAATGAGCTGCTCGACCCGCCGAATGATCTCCGTGTCCTGGAGGATGAACGTCTGCGCCTCGAAGATGCGCGCCTCCTCGGTGCCGACGTGCTGCTCGACGCGCGCGCGAAGCAGGGCGACGCGGTCGCGCGCGCGCGCCAGCGCCTCGTGGACGTGCGCGATCTCGAGATCCACCTGCTCGGGTGGAACGAGCCGCAAGCGCACGGGCGGAACTTCCCAGAGCAGCACGTGCGCCGGACCGACGACCATGCCCGGCGAGGCGGGAATCCCGACGAGAATGCGCTCCACTACTTCTCTCCGAACTTCTGGGAGATCAGCTCGGCGATCGCGTCAACCGCCTGCTGCGCGTCGGGCCCGTCGGCCCGAACCGTGAGCGTCGCGCCGAACTCGGCGGCGAGCATCATCACTCCCATGATGCTCTTGCCGTTCACCTCGAGATCGTCGCGTATCATGGTGATCTCGCTCTTGAATTTGGCGGCCGTCTTCACGACCTCCGCCGCCGGACGCGCGTGCAGTCCGTTCCGGTTCATGATCTGCACGGACCGCTCGATCATCATCGCGCCACCACCGAGTACAGGGCGGAAGCGGCGAGAACGCCGAGTGCAATGCGCCAGCCCTCGACGCGTCCGTGCAGCTGGGTGAGCAGCACCGCTCCCCCGACCGCGGCGAGCAACACTCCTCCCAGGAGCGCTCGTCCCGGCTCGATGATTCGGTCGAGCGCGAGTGGCAACGCGATACCGGCGAGAAGCGCGGCGGCACGCGCGATGTAGTTGGGCCCGTGACGCAACACGGGGTTCGCCAGCGCCGCGGCCACTCGCATGCCGTGCTTCCAGCCGACGCGCAATCCCCAGACGCGCAGACCGATGTGCCCCACGTTGTACAAGCCGAGGAAGATGAGCAAGACCGCAACCGGTCCGGCGCCGAGACCATACGCCGCGAGCGCGATCAGCGAGCAGAAGGGCAGCCAGCCGGCCCAGACGAGACGATCGCCCACGGAGCCCAGTGGTCCGCATAACGCCGTTCGAAACCGCTCGATTTGTCCGGCGGGAGCGCGCTCGAGCTCCGCGCGCGCCAGCGATCCGACCGCCACGGCGGTGAGATAGGGATGCGCATTGAAGTACGCGGATTGCCGAGCCATCGCGGCGCGATACGCCTCGCCCTCGCGTCCGCCCGGAAGCGAACGGAGCGCCGGCTCGAGGCAGAAACCAATGCCGGTTCCGAGCAGGAGCTCGTAGTTCCACGACGCCTGCACGGCGAGCTGGCGGATGAATATCTCGATCCAGGTGAACGCCGAGAGTGTTGGCGTCGGGATCGGCGTGGCGGTGGTCGCTACCACGCAAGCACCATGAGCAGGCCCACCGCGAGCCCGCCGCCGAAGAACCAGCGGGCACCGGGCGTGTTGTGGAAGAGCTTCCAGACGGCGCCCGCCGCCACCGCCGCCGCGGCGGCGACGACGATCGCGCGAGACATCCGGGCATCGATCGACCAGAGCCCGACCATCGCCCGCGCCAGAGGATCGAACATCAGCATCGCCACCAGCGTCAGCAGCCCGCCACGCGCGAAGTCCGCGGCCAGGCCCGCGGTCTGTATCGCGATTACGGCGCGCCCCGAGCCGAGTCCGAGCGTGGGGATCCAGCGACGCGCGATGACGCCGTTGAAGCGTCGGATCATGTACATCGTCCAGCCCCCCACCCACGCGGTGGCGAGCGCCGCGAGCACGGCGGTGGTGATGCCTCCGGCACCGTGATTGGGATGGAGCGCGTACAACGCGCCGCCGACGATCGAGGCCGATCCCCACTCCGGATATCGTGAGGCGCCGACCGGTAGCGTCTCGAGCGCGATCAGCTCCAGCACCGCACCAACGAGCAGTCCGCCCTGCGGCTCGCCCAGCACGAGGCCGGCGATCGTCGCGGCGACGATCGGGCGGGAGATCATCGCCTGCGGGAACGACACGACGTCGAGCCCGGTGATGGCGCCGAGGAGCGCGATCGTGAGGATCTCGGCCGGCGTCATCGCTCCGCCTCGCCGTGCAGAACGTCATTGAGCGGAACGGCGCGCGCCGAGGGAACGTCCTGCGCGGTGACGACGATCCCGTTCTCCTCGAGCTTGCGCAACGCTTCCTCTTCCTGCGGCGACAGGTAGACGTAGCGCAGCTTCAGCGTGCGGCCGGCGCGGTGGTGGATACCTCCGAGATTTACCGCCTTGATCGATGGAGCCAGCTGAATCAGCCGGCGCATCGTCTCGATGTCGCCCGTCAACAGAATGCCCGGACGCTGGTCGCTTTGCCACTGCTCGAGCTGCCGGGCCGCATCGTCAGGCGTGGCGAAGAACACGTCCATCTCGGGCGGGACGCCCATGCGATACAGCTCCTGCTCCCACTCGCTCCCGGCAACCTCGTCATCGACGAGAACGATGAATCCGAGATTGAGCGGTTGTCCCCACCCCACGACGACCTGCCCATGGATGAGGCGGTCGTCGATGCGATAGAGGTCAATGGGCACGTGCCGCTCCGGGCACCGCCGTCAACGAGCGCACCGCGCGATCGACGGCATGCGTCGCCGCCTCTGCGGGTGAGAGCTCCTCGTGCGACATGAAGTCGAGGAGGAGAGGCAGGCTGGTTCCGGTCACGAGAATCATATCCGGTCGCCCGGCGAGCACACGCCGAGCCGCGATCGTGCAGCTCCCCGCCGGCAAGTCGGTGAAGATGACGCGGATGTTGCGAGTATCGACCAGCTCGATGAGCGCGCGCTCGATCTCCGACGCGCCGAGCCCGGAGTTCGTCATCGCGATGAAGAGCTTGCCTCGACCCGTGATCTGCTCCACGGCCGACACGAAACCCGTCGCGAGGTCTCCATGCGCCGCGATGATCGCGACGGGCACGTCCTCACTCATCATCTTCCTGAAGATATTGCCGGATCGCCGCCGGCTCCCGGGCCTGCATGCGTTTCATGAGTCGCTGGTTGAATACCTCGGGCGTGTTCACGCCGCTGTACCGCAGCAGATGATTCATCGCCACGACCTCGGCGACGACCGTGATGTTCTTGCCGGGGTTGAGTGGAATCAACACCTTCGGCAATTCGACGCCGAGGATGGTCGTCGTCGCACCGTCGAGACCGGTGCGATCGACGGACGTCGACTTGTCCCACTCCTCGAGCTGCACGACGACCTCGATGCGCTTTTGCTGTCGCACGGCGCGAATGCCGAAGATGGCCTGCACATCGATGAGCCCGACGCCGCGGATCTCCATGTGATGGCGCGCCAGATCATGA
This sequence comes from Gemmatimonadaceae bacterium, assembly GCA_035765135.1. GTDB lineage: Bacteria > Gemmatimonadota > Gemmatimonadetes > Gemmatimonadales > Gemmatimonadaceae > JAICNG01. The sequence goes on from DASTYE010000156.1 coordinate 10,630, forward strand.
CCGCGCCCAATGAGGATGTCGTTCCCGCGCCGCGTGGTAATGACGACGTCGTCCGCGACGAGCCGATGCCCTCGCTCGACGAGGTCGAGCACGCACTCCGACTTCCCGATTCCGCTCTTGCCGATGAACAGAAGCCCCACGCCGAAAACGTCAGCCAGCGATCCGTGGATGGTGGTGAGCGGCGCGAACTCCTCCGCGATGATCGGCTTGATCCGCGTGTAGAACTCGGCGGTCTTGAGCTTCGAGCGAAGGATCGGAATGCCGGCCTTTCCCGCGATCTGCGTGAGCTCGGCGGGAAGACGTTGCCCCTTCGTCACGAACAGGCACGGGATGGGAAACGAGAGGAATTTCTCCAGCACCTCCCGACGGCGCGGGCCGTCGAGCGACGTGAGGTAGGAAATCTCCGTTTCGCCGAGCACCTGCACGCGATCGTGCGGGAAGCGCGCGGTGTATCCGGCGAGGACGAGTCCGGGGCTCGAGACTTCGGCGCTCGTGATTTCGCGCGCGAGACCGGCATCGTCGCCGATGAGCTCCAGCTGCAATGTGTCGCGCAGGAGCTCGAGCATGCGACCGACGGTGAACGGCTGGCGCTTCACGGGGTGATCGCTCGCGCGGCGGCTTTCGGCGTGCGCTTCACGTGCGCGAGCTGAGCCTCGAGGTTGTGAACAGCCTCCGACAGGGCCGGGCCGAACGTGCGCGCGTATCCATTCGAAATGAGTGGGGCTCGTCGTGACGGGTGCATGACGATCTCGACCCGCCGGGTGGGGCCGTCCTGCTCGAATCTGACCGTCGCCCGGACGGGCCGCGGCGCGCGTGCTCCGAGCTTGCGAACGGACGCCTCGGCTCGGGAGCGCAAGCGCTCGGAGATGACCGCGTTATGCGAATGAAAGATCACTTCCACGATGCCGCCTCCTGCTCGATGACTCGCGCGAGGTGCGCTTCGGTCTCGCTCGCCGCGCGATCCCATGTCAGGGTTTCGGCAAACGCGCGCGCGCCTCGGCCGAGCTGCGCCACGAGCTCGGGTGAATCGGCGATCTGGCGCAAGGCCGCCGCCAGCGCCGCCACGTCGCCATGGGGAACCAGATAGCCTGTCTCGCCGTGACGCACCGAATCACGAAGCCCCGGCGAGTCGGATGCGATCACCGGGGTTCCACACGCGGCGGCTTCGAGATTCGTGATTCCCCACCCTTCTTTTGGCGATGTGAACACCAACGCCCACGCCGACCGCAGCAGCGCGAGCTTCCCAGCCTCCGATACAAACCCAAGAAACCGCACGCGGTCGCCGAGGTCAAGCGAGCGCGCGACCTGCTCGAGGCGCGAACGGTCATCACCGGTGCCGGCGATGTGGAGGGTCGCCGTGTCGTGCGCGAACCGTGCGAATCCCTGCAGTATCAGATCGATCTGCTTGTAGCGCTTGAGCCTGCCGAGATAGACGAACCGTGGACGCGACGCGCGAGCCGACGCATCCGGAGTCAGGGCGGTGACGTCCACCCCGTTGTGAATGACGGTGATGGCGCTCGCCGGTATGCCACGCGCGACGAGGTCGGCTTTCGTGCTCTCCGATACGGCCTGAAAGGGAATTCCGTCGTAGAACCAGCCGAGGGGTCGCTCCGCCGCCCACACCGCGGTCGCGACCGCGCGCGAAGCTTCCGCGAACGCGGTCGTCCCAAAGAGGTGATGGACGAGCGCGACCGTCCGCTCAGCGCCCCACCACGGCGTCATGAGCGGCACCTTGTTGATGTCCTCGACGAGCACGTCGGGCCTGCGCGGCGCGAGCACGCGTCGCCAATACGGCCATGCCGCGACCGGAAACGAGTATCGCGATCCGGCACGGTGCACGTCGATTCCGTCGAGGGTCGTGCGCGACGCCGCCCCAGGAAACCCGGAGCAGAGGAGCGTCACCTCGTGGCCCCGTCGAACGAGGCGCCCGAAGATCTCGTGCAGATGCGCCTCCGCGCCCCCAGCGTGAGGGTTGGAGCGGTCCTGCCAGTTGACGACGTGAATGCGCATTCCCAGGTAGTCGAGGTTGTCGAGGTCGTCGAGGTTGTCGAGGTAAGGTGATCGAGGTTCGAGCCGTTGATCTTACCTCGACATCCTCGACACCCTCGACATCCTCGACACCCTTTGCCTCACAGGCGTCCCATCCGTCGCGCCAGCGCGTCGAGCACGCCGTTCACGAAGCGCGCGCTCTGCGCGCTGCCGTAGCGCTCGGCGAGGCGCACCGCTTCCTGGATCGTCACGCGCGGCGGTGGCTCGCCGCGGAGCAGCTCGGCGGCGGCGATCCGCAGCACCGCGCGCTCGACGGCCCCAAGGCGCTCGAGCCTCCAGTTGGTCGTCACATCGCGCAGCGCATCGTCGATGGACTTTCCCTCGGCGATGATGGTGCGGATGATGTGGCCCGCGAACGAGCGCTCCTCGGGCGCGACCGCGAGATCGTCCCAGATCTGCGTCGCGACTTTGTCGAGCGGCTCGCCGTCGCGAAGGTCCCACGCGTACAACGCCTGGAGGGCGCGGGCGCGCGCCCGCGTCTCAGCTCTCACTCGCGGCATCGATCCGGTCGAAGAGATCGGCCATCTCGAGCGCGGCAAGCGCCGCATCCCACCCCTTGTTACCGTGATCGCCGCCAGCGCGCGCTTCGGCCTGTGCCGCCGTGTCGGTCGTCAGCAGACCGAAGCCGATGGGGATGTCGAAGTCGGCACTCGCCTGCGCGAGGCCGCGCGCCGCTTCGCCCGCCACGTAGTCGAAATGCGGCGTCTCTCCGCGAATGACGGCGCCGACAGCGACGAGCGCATCGTAGCGCTCCGATGAGAGCAGTCGCCGGGCGGCGGCGGGAAGCTCCCATGCGCCCGGCACCCAGATGACGTCGATGTTCTCCGACGTAAGCCCGTGCCTGACGAGTGCATCGATTGCACCGTCGGCAAGCTTGCGCGTGACGGACTCGTTGAAGCGGGACGCGAGGACCGCGATGCGACGTCCACTCCCCGCTGGCGTGCCGGCGAACTCGGCCATTCAGTGTGCGAGGAGGTGACCGAGCTTGTCCCGCTTCGCGTCGAGGTAGCCCTGATTCTCCGACGTCGCCGGCGGAACAATGGGGACGCGCTCCTCGATGCTGAGCCCATACCCTTCGAGGCCGACCAGCTTGCGCGGGTTGTTCGTCATCGGCCGAATCGACCTGAGCCCGAGATCGAGGAGGATCTGCGCGCCGATGCCATAGTTGCGAAGGTCCGGCTTGAAGCCGAGCTGCTCGTTCGCCTCGACGGTGTCGGCACCGGTGTCCTGCAACTCATACGCCTTGAGCTTGTTCAGGAGGCCAATGCCCCGTCCCTCCTGATCCAGATAGACGACGACGCCGCGGCCGCGCTCCTGGATGGTCTTCATCGCCGAGTGCAGCTGCCAGCCGCAGTCACAGCGCATCGACCCGAAGACGTCACCGGTGAGACATTTCGAATGCATGCGAACCAGGATGCCCTCGCCGTCGCGCACGTCGCCGAAGACGAGAGCGATGTGCTCGCGATCGTCGACATCGTTGCGGTAGCCGATCACCCGCCACTCGCCATACTCGGTCGGGAGGCGCGCCTCGGCAATCCGATGCACCAGGCGCTCGGTGCGGAGTCGATAGGCGACGAGATCCGCGACGGTGATCGACTTGAGGCCATGTCGCTTCGCGAATTTGTCGAGCTCGGGACGGCGCGCGGCGGTTCCATCCTCATCGAGGATCTCACAGATCACTCCGGCGGGGTACAGGTCCGCGAGCCGCGCCAGATCGACGGCGGTCTCCGTGTGTCCCACGCGCTGCAGCACGCCGCCCTCGCGCGCGCGCAGCGGGAAGACGTGCCCGGGACGGCGCAAATCCGCCGGAATCGTCGCCGGGTCGACCAGCACCTGAATGGTCTTCGCCCGGTCGGCGGCGCTGATGCCGGTGGTCACTCCAAATCGCGGCGCCGCGTCCACGCTCACGGTGAACGCCGTGCGCTGCTCCTCGGTGTTCACCTGGCTCATGGGAGCCAGCCCCAGCTGATCGACGCGCTCGGGTGTCAGCGCGACGCAGATCATGCCGCGCGCATGCTTGAGCATGAAGTTCACGTGATCGGCGGTCACGCGTTGCGCCGCGCAGATGAGATCGCCCTCGTTCTCGCGATCCTCATCGTCGGCGACGATCACCATGCGGCCGGCGCGCATCTCCTCGATTGCTTCTTCGACGGTGGCGAACGGCATGTCAGGGGCGAGGGAGGCGGAAGTCGGCTTGCGCATCGAACAGACGACGGACGTACTTCCCGATGATGTCCGCTTCGACATGAACGCGGTCGTTCGCCGCGAGCGTGCCAAGCGTCGTGTGACGCAGCGTATGCTCGATCAAGGATACCTGCACCGTAGCCGGCGTGGGAAGCTCATTCACCGTCAGGCTCACGCCATCGATGGTGACCGACCCATGGGGCACCATGAGCTCGGCGATCTCCGGCTCGAGCGACAGATCGACTAGCACGGCGTCTCCACGGCGAGCGACCTGCTCGACGCGGGCGACGCCGTCGACGTGGCCGAGCACGAGATGCCCCCCAAAACGTCCATCGGCGCGCAGCGCCCGCTCGAGGTTGACGCGACGCCCTTCCCGCCATTCACCGATCGTCGTTCGCCCCACCGTCGTCTCGATCGCCGCGACGTCGAACCATCGCGATCCGTGTGCGACAACCGTGAGGCAGGCGCCATTGACCGCGACGCTCTCGCCTTCGGAGAGATCGTCGTATCGACACGAAATCCGGAGATGCCGTCCGGCCGCCGTGCGCGAGACACGCTCAACGGTCCCAACGTCATCAACCAGTCCGGTGAACACTCAGTCGGCTCCGGAAGCGTAAACGGTCATCGAGTCCTGTCCGATCATACGCCGGCTCACGACGCGCCAACGTGGGGCCTCCGGCAGTGCGTACGGCGGTACGTACGCGAACGCGCTCCGCGCGCCGGCACCCAGGACGATCGGTGCCTGAAAGATAATCAACCGGTCCACCAGCCCCGCAGAGAGGAACGACCCGGCGAGCTCGGCACCGCCCTCGATGAGGATGGAGCGGATCTCAAGGCCCCGCAGAGCGACCAGCGCGTCTTCGAGCGCGACGCTCTCGATCACCCGAACGCCAGCCCGAGCCAGCGTACGCGCGTCGGCCATGGCCGCGTCGCCGACCACGATGATCGTGCGTACATCGTTCGCCGTACGCACGAGCGTGGAGCCCAGCGGCAATCGCGCACGACGGTCGAAGACGACCCGCGCCGGAGGAATTCGGGGGCGGCGTCCGCGTCGAACGGTGAGTGATGGATCATCCGCGATCGCGGTGCCGGCGCCAACGCCAACCGCGTCGTGGCCGGCGCGAAGGCGATGCACCTGCCGGCGTGCGCTGTCGCCCGTGAGCCATCGCGATCGCCCCGACGCGTCAGCGATTGCGCCATCGATCGAGGTCGCGAGCTTGAGGGTCACGAACGGGCGTGTCGCGGTGAGCGCGTGGAAGAAGTGCGCGTTCAGCTCGCGCGCGTCTGCCTCCTCGACACCGAAGGCCACCTCGATTCCGGCGGCCTCGAGACGCCGTGCGCCACCGCTCGCCACCGGGTTGGGATCGCGCACTGCGCAGACGACGCGCGCGACGCCGGCGCGCACCAGCGCATCGGCACACGGCGGTGTCTTGCCCTCGTGGGCGCACGGCTCGAGGGTGACGTACACCGTGCTGCCTCGCGCGCGCGCTCCCGCCGCATCCAGCGCGACGACTTCGGCGTGGGGGCCGCCGTATTCGGCGTGCCACCCTTCCCCGACGACCTCGCCGTCACGAACGACAACGGCGCCGACCATTGGGTTCGGCGCCGTACGTCCCCATCCACGACGAGCCAAAACGAGCGCCCGGCGCATGAACGCGCGATCGCGCGACACCGCCGGACGCTCGGAAAACACTGTCACATTCAGAGGCCGATACGTACCCCGAGAGAACCGTATACGCGATTCGCGTCCGCTTGCGTGTCGAAGTTATTGTACGTTGGAATCTTCCCGCCCGATACCGCACCGACGGTGGCCACGAGCTTCGCCAGGCCGAGGTTCGTGCTGAGGTCGAGGAAGACGTTGGTGCGCGTCACGTCGAAGGTATACGCGACCGGACCGCCCTGATAGCTGGCCAGCGGCTCGTTCACCGAGTAGTACGCTTCGGCCGCGGCCTCGTACCGATCCTGTCCGACGCCGAGCGCGAGCCCGAACGTCACCAGCGACTTGCTGGCGACGATGCGCCACGACGTCGTTCCGATGTCGAAATTCTGAAGGCGCGCCGTGTCGGCGTTCGTCAATGCGCTTCCTTCCCACGATGCGATCAGCGTCGTGCGCGGCAGATCGCGCTTCATGTAGGTGACAGCGATGCCCGGGAGCACGAGCGATTCCTGAAGGACGCCCACGCGGGCGCCGTAGCCGATCTTGAACGACCCGTCGGGCGTCGTCAGCGACAACGGCTTGTGCTCGAGCTCTGGCAGGTAGGAGACATTCACGAGCACGTCGATCCCGAGGATGTTCGTCAGCGGCAGGGGAATGCCCTTGAACACGCCGAAGGCCGCGTCGACCACCGGGAGTCCAGCCCACTGCGCCTCGGTGACGTAGTTGCTCCGCTGCGCCGGGCCGTAGTTCACGCCGGCCGCGTCGATGTCGGGGAGGCTCGTGCGCATGCCGTTCGCACGCACGCTCAGCGCGAAATGCCCCAGCCCACCTAACGAGCCGCCCTGCCCGATCGTGGCGTTTCCGCCGGCGATCAGCATGCCGAGCTGCGGCGTCATGTAATTGAGGAGATCGAGCGCCTTCTGACAGGCGTCCTGTCCCTCGTTGCTGGCGCCGACGAGCGCCGGATCGGTGCACCGCGGGTCTATCTCGCTCTGCGCCATCGCCGCCGGCGCGATCAGGCAGGCGAGCGCGGCGCCCGCCACGAACGTACGTACCATCATCTGCGACTCCTTATTCGAGAATCACGCTGCCACTCCCACGCACCACGCGACCGGTGAGCCATGCCTCGACTCCGGCCGCGCGGGCGCTCGACATCACCGCATCCGCGGACCGCGCATCGGTGATCACCACCATCCCCACACCCATGTTGAACGTGCGGAACATCTCTTCCCGCGACACGTCGCCGGCCCGTTGCAGCACAGTGAACTCGTGAGGCACGGTCCACGCCGACGTGTCGATGACCGCGTCACAGTCGTCGCGCAGCGCGCGTCGCACGTTGCCTGGCAGTCCGCCACCGGTGATGTGCGCCATGGCGTGCGTGGCATCGAGCACCGTCGTCAGCGACCGGAGATACGAGCGATGCACCTTGAGCAGCACGTCGGCAACGGTCCCCTGCCCGCCCGGGAACGGATCCGTCGCCTGGAGCTTCAACCGTTGTGAGACGAGCAGGCGGGCGAGCGAGTACCCGTTCGTGTGAAGCCCGTTGCTCGCCAGCCCCACGAGCACGTCCCCGTCTCGTACCCGCTCGGGGCCGAGGATGTGCCCTTCGTCCACATATCCGACGATGAACCCCGCGAGATCGTAATCGGGGGGCGTATAGACCCCGGGCATCTCCGCGGTCTCACCGCCGAGGAGGGCGCAGCCGTTCTCCCGGCACCCGGCCGCCACGCCGCGAACGACGGCCTCGGCCACATCGGGCTCGAGCTTCCCGAAGGCGACGTAGTCGAGGAAAAAGAGTGGCCGCGCGCCCTGCACGAGCACGTCATTCACGCAATGGTTGACGAGGTCGTGACCGATCGTGTCGTGCCGCCGCGCCTCGATCGCGAGCTTGATCTTGGTGCCCACCCCGTCGGCGCTGGCGACCAGCACCGGTGAGGAGACGTCGGTCGGAACGCGAAACATGCCGCCGAAGCCGCCGAAGCCGCCGCGCGTTCCGGCGGTGAACGTCGACTCGACCAGCGTCCGAATCCTGTCCTTGGTGCGATCGGATGTCTCGATGTCGACGCCGGCCGCGGTGTAGTCGAGCGGGCCGGTCACGAGAGCATGTCCTCCTCGAAGGAAACCAGGCGGTAGAACTCTCGCACGCGCTCGCGAATTTCCGCGCGGGAGATTTCCTGAAAGCGCTGAATCGAGAATCGCTCGACGGCGAACGACCCCATCGCGGATCCATAGACGACGGCGCGCTTGAGACTCGGCTCACTGAGGTCTCCGGTGCGAGCGAGGTAGCCCATGAAGCCCCCGGCGAAAGAATCGCCAGCGCCGGTAGGGTCGAAGACATCTTCGAGGGGATATGCGGGGGCGAAGAACACGGTCTGCTCCGTGAACATGAACGCACCGTGCTCGCCCTTCTTGATGATGACGTGCCTCGGGCCACGCTCGAGAATCCAGCGAGCGGCGCGCACGAGATTGGCCTTCTCGGTGAGCTGTCGCGCCTCCCCATCGTTCAGGGTGATGAGATCGACTCGCGAGAGCAGCTCCAGCAGCTCTGGTCTCCGGCTCTCGATCCAGAAGTTCATCGTGTCACACGCAACGAGCCGCGGCTTGTGGACCTGGTCAAGCACTTCCAGCTGCAGTCGCGGATCGATGTTCGCCAGAAACACGAACGGCGCCTCGCGAAACTGCTCCGGTATCTTCGGCCGGAAGTGGGAAAAGACGCCGAGGTGCGTCTCGAGCGTCTCGGCGGAGTTGAGATCGTGGCGATAGCGTCCGCGCCAGCGGAACGACGCGCCGTCGGCCCGCTCGAGCCCGGCGAGGTCGACGCCGCGCTTCGCCAGTGATTCCAGCTCGTGAATCGGATAGTCGTTGCCGACGACGCCGACGAGCTGCACCGGTGTCAGATGGCTGGCCGCGGCCGCGAAGAAGTTGGCGGAGCCACCGAGGACGTTGTCCGCTTTGCCGAAGGGCGTTTCGACGGAGTCGAGCGCGACGGAGCCGACGACGAGGACGGTCATTTGCCAGGGGTCAGGAGTCAGGGGTCAGGGGTCAGGGGGTGTCAGGTGCGGGGGTGCAGGAGAGAACGGCACAAAGGCTTAGGTGCCGGGTCGTCCTCCCCTGGCACCTTCGACCTGACACCCCCTGACTCCTGATTCCTGACTCCTGACTCCATCTACATGCGCTCCGGCGCGGTGATGCCGAGAATCGACAGCCCGTTCCGAAGGACGATCTGTGCCGCGCGCGCCAGCACGAGGCGCGCGTTCATGATCGGCGCCGGCTCGTTGAGCACGTGGTGCTTGTGGTACCACAGGTGCGTGACGCCGGCCGTGTCGTGCAGATAGGCCGCGATGCGGTGTGGCTCGAGCGCCTGGGCCGCACCCGACACAACCGCCGGGAAGTCGAGCAGGCGCTTGATCAGCTCCTGCTCCTCCGGCTCGACGAGCGTATCGAGCGGCGTCTGCGCATCGATGCTTGCCGGATCAATACCGCCGACCCGGAAAATCCCCGAGAGGCGCGCGTGCGCCATCTGGATGTAATAGACCGGGTTCTCCTCCGACTGCGTGCGCGCGAGATCGACATCGAAGACGAGCTGCGAATCGCCCCGCCGCATCAAGAAGAAGTAGCGCACGGCGTCTCGCCCAACCCAGTCCACGAGATCGCGCACCGTCACGTAGCTGCCGGCGCGCTTCGAGATCTTCACTTCATCGCCGGCCCGCATCACCGTGACCATCTGGTGCAGCACGTACTCGGGGTATCCCTGCGGAATCTCGCGGTCGAGCGCCTGCAGCCCGGCGCGCACGCGCGTGACGGTGCTGTGATGGTCAGCGCCCTGGACGTTGATCGCCCGGTGATAGCCACGATCCCACTTCGTCACGTGATAGGCGACGTCGGGGACGAAGTACGTGTAGGTGCCGTCGCGTTTGCGCATCACGCGATCCTTGTCGTCCGAAAATTCGGTGGTGCGCAGCCAGAGGGCGCCTTCGTGCTCGTACGTGTGCCCGGCCGCCGCCAGTGCGCGAACGGTCGTGTCGACGCGCCCTTCCGTGTAGAGAGACGACTCGAGGAAATACGTATCGAATCGCACGCCGAAAGCCTGCAGGTCGCGATCCTGTTCGGCGCGCAGCTCGGCGACCGCAAAGCGGCGAATCTCCTCGAAGAGCGCGCCACCGGGATTGAGATCGCCGCTCGAGAGCACCGCTCGCGGATTGCCGCCGCGCGCGGCAACGAACCGCTCCGCGATCTCGCGGATGTACTCGCCGTGGTATCCGCCCTCGGGAATCGACAGGGACTCCCCCGCCATCTCGCGTATCCTGGCGATGACCGACAACGCGAGGTTGGTGATCTGCGCGCCAGCGTCGTTGTAGTAGAACTCGCGCGAAACCTTCCAGCCCGTGACCTCGAGCAGCGAGGCGATCGCGTCGCCTAACGCCGCCTGACGGCCATGGCCGACGTGAAGCGGCCCGGTGGGGTTGGCCGAGACGAACTCGACGTTGACCTCGCGTCCGGCGCCCTCTTTCGAGTGACCGTAGCTGTCGCCCGCCTGAAGGATCGTCGTCAGCCCGCGCGCGGTGTGCCCCGGGTCGAGGCGGAAGTTGATGAAGCCCGGGCCGGCGATCTCGATCCGCGCGACCCCGCACGCTTCGAGATCGAGACGCTCGACGAGCTGCTCGGCGATTTCCCGCGGCTTGCGACGCAGCGGCCGGGCGAGCGTCATCGCGAGGTTCGTCGCCCACTCGCCGTGCGCGGGATCACGCGGTCGCTCGAGCGTCGGGTCGATCTCCTCCGGCGCGCCCAGATCGCGTGCCGCGCGCACCAGCTCGGCACGAATGCAGTCCGGGGTGGCCCTCGTCATTCTGTGCCGGCGCTGCCTGGCGAGGAGGGCTTCGACCCGGAGGTGTCTCCCTTCTTCTCCGTTTTCTTCGCGGAATCCCCGCCGCTCGATGCGCCGCCCTCAGCGGAGCTCGAGCCGGAAGCCTCCTGCTTCGGCGGCGCGCCCTGCGGCTTCTTGCCGTCCTTCCCGTAGTCGGTGATGTAGAAGCCCGAACCTTTGAAGACGAGTCCCGCTCCGCCCGAGACCTTCCGGAGGGCGATCGCCCCACATTCCGGACACGGCACCTCCATCGGCGCGTCGCTGATCTTGCGGAAAAAGCGCTCGAACTCGTGGCGGGACGGGCAAACGAAATCGTAAGTTGGCATTCCGATGACACTTAGGAGGGGGGCACGTCACTGAAAGCTACGCGCCGCCGCGAGGCCGTTCAAGCCGCGCGGCAGCGATCCGTCATCCAGTCACTCGACGGACTTATGCAGCTTCACCGGCTCCGTGACCCTCGTTCTCGCCTTGATGTTCAACATCTCGACGGCGATGGAGAAGAACATCGCGAAGTACGTGTAGCCCTTTGGAATATGAACGCCGGTCGCCTCGGCAACGAGGTTCACGCCGATGACGACGAGGAACGACAGCGCCAGCATCTTGATCGCGGGGTGCCGGTCCACGAACCGGGAGATGACGCCGGCAGCGGCGAGCATGATGCCCAGGGCGATGATGTTCGCGCCAATCATGATGCTGACCTGATCGACCATCCCGACCGCCGTGATGACCGAGTCGAGCGAGAAGACGATGTCGATCAACATGATCTGCACGACGACGCGTGGAAGCGATGCCTTCAGCCTGGCCGTCTTGTGCCCCTCTTCGCCCTCGAGCTTGTCGTGGATCTCGTGCGTCGCCTTTCCGATGAGGAATAATCCGCCAAGAAGGAGGATGAGGTCGCGACCCGATACGCCGTGACCGAATACCTCGAACAGGGGCTTCGTCAGTCGGACAATCCACGCGATCGCCAGGAGAAGCAGGATTCGCGTGACGAAGGCGCCCACCAATCCAAGGCGCCGCGCCTTGGGCTGTTCCTCCGGCGGGAGCTTTCCGGAGAGGATCGTGATGAAGATGATGTTGTCGATCCCCAGGACGATCTCGAGCAGCGTGAGCGTGAGCAGCCCGAGCCAGGCATTCGGGTCGGAGAACCAGTCCATGTCAGTGCGAGGGGAGCGAGGGGATCAAGGGATCGAAGGGATCGAAGGGGCGAAGGGTCAGAGTGCGAGCGCCCGCATCATGTTGGCTTGTGTTCGCCCCACGACGCTCGCAAGGCGTCGGCGATTTCGCCGACGGAAGCGCGCGCGCGAACGGCGTCGATGATCATCGGCATGAGCAGCGTATTCCGCCCGCTCGTCGATGCGAACGCGTGCGCCCCACTGCGCAGAGTGGCAAGCGCGGTTTCGACGGATGCCCGATCGCGCCGCGCGCGTACCGCTCGCACGCGCTCGATCTGCCCGCGCTCGAGCGCCGAATAGTCCGGGATCGAAATCGACGGAGGCTCCTTGCTATCGCTGAATCGGTTGACGCCGACGATCACCGCCTCGCCACGCTCCACACGCAACTGATGCTCGTACGCGCTGCGGGCGATCTCCTCCTGCATGAAGCCGGCCGCGATCGCCCGCGCCGCGCCGCCGAGCGCATCGACGCGGGCGAGAAGGGCCATCGCCTCGCGCTCGAGCGTGGTCGTGAGCTGCTCGACGTAATAGCTCCCCGCCAACGGATCGGCGGTCGCCGCGACACCGCTCTCGTGACCGAGAATCTGCTGGGTGCGCAAGGCGAGCGTGGCCGCCTCCTCCGTCGGAAGGGCGAGCGCTTCGTCGTATCCGTTGGTGTGCAGCGACTGCGTTCCGCCGAGGACAGCCGACAGCGCCTGGACCGCGACTCGCACGACGTTGTTCAGTGGCTGCTGCGCGGTGAGCGTGACGCCGCCGGTCTGCGTGTGAAAGCGCAAGCGTGCGCTCGCGTCACCGGCACCGAAACGCTCACGCATGAGTCGCGCGTACATGCGCCGCGCGGCACGAAACTTCGCGACTTCCTCGAACAGGTCGTTATGCGCTGCGTAAAAGAACGAGAGGCGTGGAGCGAAGTCATCGATCGGGAGCCCCGCCGCGATCGCTCCCGACACGTATTCGAGCGTATTCGCGAAAGTGAAGGCGAGCTCCTGGATCGCCGTCGCGCCTGCCTCACGAATGTGATAGCCGGAGATCGAGATCGGATTCCAGCTCGGCACCTCGGCAGCGCAGAAGCGAAACAGCTCCGTCACCAGCGCGAGACTCGGCGCCGGTGGATAGATGTAAGTCCCTCGCGCGACGTACTCCTTGAGAATGTCGTTCTGAACGGTGCCGCTCAACGCCGCCCTTGTCGTTCCGCGCTCCTCGGCCACCACGATGTACATCGCGAGCAGCGTGGAGGCGGTGGCGTTGATCGTCATCGATGTCGAAACCCGGTCGAGCGGTATGGCCTCGAAGAGCGCGTGCATGTCCTCCACGGTGTCGATGGCGACGCCGACGCGACCGACCTCACCCTGCGCGCGAGGGGCATCGGAATCGATGCCCATTTGAGTCGGAAGATCGAAGGCGACCGAGAGGCCCGTCTGCCCGGCATCCAGCAGGTGACGAAATCGCCGATTCGTCTCCTGCGCCGTGCCGAATCCCGCGTACTGCCGCATCGTCCAGAGGCGGCCGCGGTACATGGTCGGCTGTACGCCGCGTGTGAACGGGAACTGCCCGGGATCGCCGAGGTCGCGCGCGTAGTCAACGCCCGCATCGCGATAGACGGGGGCGATCTCGATGCCGGAGGGCGTACGGCGAGGGGAGGTCATTCGCGAACGGCAAAGATGACAGAGTTCAGAATTCAGATTTCAGAATTCAGCAGCAGCGTGCGTACCGTGAGATGTCGGCCGTGCGCCGGTTTGTCTGAATTCTGAAATCTGAATTCTGAACTCTGTCATCTTTGCCGTCACCTTCAGGCTCCGACCCCTGTGAGCTTCCGGCCACCGAGAAGGCTGGCCGCCGTGTCCACATCACTCTTGCTCCCGACGTACAGAGGGATGCGCTGGTGCAGCTCGGTCGGCTGGATGTCGAGAATGCGCTGTGTGCCGTCGGTCGCGGCCCCACCGGCCTGCTCGACCACGAACGCGAGCGGATTCGCCTCGTAGAGGAGTCGCAGCTTGCCCTGTGGGCTCTTCTGGTTCGCGGGATAGCAGAAGATTCCGCCGCCGAGGAGGTTGCGGTGGAAGTCAGCCACCAGCGATCCCACGTAGCGCACGCTCATTGCCTTGCGTGCGCCGTCGAGACCCCGATAGCGCCGCATCAGCGCCTTCACCGGCTCGTCCCAGTACTGCTCGTACGAGTCGTTCACCGAGAGGTAGCGTCCCGGATCCGGTATGCGGATGTTCGGGTGCGAGAGGAGGAATTCCCCGATCGAAGGGTCGAGTGTGAAGCCGTGCACGCCCTGCCCCGTGGTATATACGAGCATCGTGCTCGATCCATAGATCACGTAGCCGGCGGCGACCTGACGACGACCGGGCTGCAGCATGTCTTCGAGATCGCCGCGCACACCGCGCGTGATCTTGCGGACCACCGAGAAGATCGTTCCGACGGGGACGTTCACATCGATGTTCGATGACCCATCGAGCGGATCGAATAGCAGACAGTATTTCCCGCAGCGGAACCCCTCGGGAATCGGGATGATGTCGGGGACTTCCTCCGACGCCATCGCGCACAGCCGACCACCGTGATCGAGCGCCTTGATGATGGTTTCATTCGCGAACACGTCGAGCTTCTGCTGGATCTCGCCTTGCACGTTCTCCGCCTCGGCGGAGCCGAGGATGTCCACGAGGCCGGCGCGCCGGACCTTGCTCGACACCATCTTCGCCGCGAGCGCGAGATCGTAGAGGATGCCGGAGAGCTCG
>DASTYE010000157.1:0-11457 GCA_035765135.1 Gemmatimonadaceae bacterium
GTTCGCGAAGATCCCTTCGCGCTCGATCCACATGGCCGTGGGGAGCACGACGTCGGCCACGTCCGTCGTCGGCGTCGGGTAGGCGGACGACACGACGAGAAAGCGATCGGCCTGCCCCGCTGCACGGCGATATCGGGCGCCGTTAGGCAGGCTGACCATTGGATTGGTCGCCTGGATCCAGAGGAAGCGAATGTCGCCACGCTCGAGCGCGCGGAACATCGGCAGCGCCGTGCGCCCGGGGCGCGGGCTGATCCGGTCGGCGGGCACGCCCCAGATCGACGAGGCGCGGCGACGGTCGCTCTCGCTGCCGACCACGCCGCTCGGCAACGCGTGCGTCAGCGAACCCGCGTCCTGGACGGCGCTTCCACCGCCGGGCTGACCGGTGACGCAGAACGGGCTGTTTCCAGGCGACGCGACCTTGCCGACGAGCAGGTGGATGTTGTAGAGCAGGTTGTTCATCCACGTGCCGCGCACGTGCTGGCTGGCGTCGGCGCCCCACACCGACATCACTTTCTTCGAGCGGTCGCCGTATACGGACGCCAGCCAGCGAATGTCATCCGCGCTCAACCCGGACAGATGCCGTGCGCGCTCGGGCGTGTAGTCGGCGAGGAAGGCCGCGTACTCATCCCAGCTGGCGCTCACGACATCGTCGACCACGAGCGCGTCATCGGTGAGTCCATAGCCAATGCCCGTCCTGCCGCGCTTGAACGCGGTGTACCGATCCACGAAGTCTCGATTCACCCACTCTCGCGCGACGATCTCCTGGCAGATCGCGTTCGCGATCGCCAGCGCGGAGTGCGGCGTGTGGAGCAGCGAGCGGCTGGCGGCGTAGCTCGTTCGTGTCGTTCGCGTCGCGAGCTCGATGATGCGAACGGCCCGGTCGGTGCGCCGCCGGTCCAGCATGCGTGAGAACAGGACGGGGTCGGTCTCGGCGAGGTTGATGTCCCAAAGAACGAAGACGTCGGCGTGATCGATGTCCTCATAGCAGCCGATCGCCCCGTCGAGGCCAAAGGTCGTCTCGAGCCCGGCCATCGCGCCGGCGGCGTAGAGCCGGGCGCTGGTTTCGACGTTGTTCGTGCCGATGCCGCCCTTGAAGAGCTTCGAGGCGATGTATGCGTCCGGAATCGTCCACGCGGCCGATCCATAGAGGGCGACGCTGTCCTTGCCGTGGCGCTGGATCGTTTCGCGAAGCCGGCGAGCCACCTCGTCGAGCGCGTTCTCGATAGGCACCTCGACGAGACCGCGGCCGCGGCGGATCATCGCGCGGCTGATTCGATCCCGACCGTAGAGAGACTGAACCGAGTAGTAACCTTTGGCGCACGCGAGCCCCTTGCTCGCGGCCGCGGCCGGGTCTCCCTTCACCGCGGCCGCGCGTCCCTTCTCGATCGCGACGAGAAGCCCGCACCCGACACCGCAGAGGTGACAGGGTGCCTTTCGCCAGGCGGGCTCTGGCTCGGCGCCGGGAGTCGGCTGACCGGGATGCGCGTGCAGCAGGGCCCCCGGCCCGATGACAGACCCGGCGGTCGCGGCAACCATCCCCGTGAGGAACGTCCTCCGATCGACAGGTTTCATCGCGACCTGGAAGGGAAAACACGGGCGCAAGGCGGGGCGCGCCACCCCTACCGCATGCAGGTGTTCACATGCATAGGCGCCCAACGCCGACGCGGAAATGGTGGAAAGCCGGGAATCCGCGTCTCGTTCTCCTCACATCGGGCGTCCGCCATTCTCCGACCCTCGGCCGGGGAATCCCCGACTGCCTGGACGCCCCTTGCGAACGGTATTGGTGCTCACAATATCTGACGTCGAAGCTTGCGCACCTCCTTCTGCCGCTAGGCTCCAGGTGCCCCTTATGGAGAGCTTCACACGCAGCACTCGTGGATCCGGGCTCTTACTGGTGGCGCTGATCGGCGCCCTGTCGGTCGGCGCATGTTCCGACGACAACATCGTCTACCGGGACCGAGAGCCCTTCAATCCTCCGCCCGACCTCGCGTCAGGATTCCTCGGCTACTACGACGCGGACGTGAAGCAGACGACGTGCGGGAACTGTCACGTCGACTTCCAGGCAACCTGGAAGACGTCCGCGCACGCGAGCGCATATGCGACCCTGGCCGCGAACAGCGCGCAGGCGCCGCGGTGCTACGGCTGCCACACCGTGACAGGGCTGGGCAACGCCGCACGCGACTCGGTGTCCGGGCATGACGCCGTCAAGGTCGCCGAATACTACGACGTTCAGTGCGAGAGCTGCCACGGCCCGGGACTGACGCACGTCGAAGGCGTTGGCCAGGGCAGACTCGTGAGGCCCCTCGCGAAGGTGAGCCAGACCGGTCCAGGCGACTGCGGGGACTGCCATTCCGGAGCGCACCAGCCGTTCGCTGAGGAGTGGAGCGCATCCGGACACGCCGTGGTGAACGCATCACGCGCATCGAACGTCTCCAGCGGGTGCGCGGGTTGCCACGACGGTCGTAAGGCGCTCGCGAGGTTCGGCGAAGACGCCAACTTCATCGAACGGGATTCGGCGACGGCGTATCAGCCCACGACCTGCGCCGTGTGTCACGACCCGCACGGCTCCAGCAACACCGCGCAGCTGCGGTTCTCCATCAGCTCGCCGAACCCGGAGGAGAACCTCTGCATGCAGTGCCACATGCGGCGTTCCGAGCCGTCGTTCACGCAGAGCTCGCCGCACGCGCCGCAGGGAGCGGTGCTGCTCGGGCTGGCTGGCTGGCGGCCGCCGGGATTCGTGTATGACACGGCGCGGATCTACGGGTCGCACGCGACGGTAAAGAATCCCAAGCTCTGCGCGGGCTGCCACGTCAACAGGTTCACGGTGACCGACAAGCTGACCGGCGCCTTCACCTTCCAGTCGACCGGCCACTTGATGCGCCCCATCCCGTGTCTCGACGCCGAGGGCAAGCCAACGGCTGACAAGACCTGCGCATACACGGTGACCGCCAGGTCGTGGCAAAGCTGCACCGCCGCGGGGTGTCATGGGGACGCCCAATCGGCAGCCAACATCTTCAACGACTCCCGCGCCCTCATGAAGTCGTTCGTCGACCAGCTCTGGGTCGATCTGAACGCCAGCGGCTCGATGCAGGCGTCGCCGACCGATGCCGGCCTGCTGCCCACGGTGAGGGCAACGCGACCGGCAGAATGGAGCACGACCGACAACACGATCACGCCGGCCGAAGGCGCCGAGTTCAATGCCCGGCTGTGCGGCGAGTTCGGGCAGGCGAACAGCGACAACTCGAAAGGCGTTCACAACCCGTTCTTGTGCCGGGCGTTACTTCTCGCCACCGTCAACTACATCAGGAGCTACTATTCCCTGCCGTCCGCGTCCGTGGCCGAGCAGGCCTGGCTGGACAGGATGAGTGATCCGGCGTACTTCAGCTCGATGCACATCTCCCGCGGAAGCGCCGTGGCAGGTGAACCGATCGCGCCATAGGTCGTCGTGAGCAGGACACAATTCGGGGTGGTAGTGCTCGTGCTCGCGACGACGGGGAGCGCGGCCGCTGCGACGTGGAATCTCGAGCGCACCGGGGAAAGGGCGTCGGGCCGCGCCGCATATCACGCGTCCGTCGTCGATACCTTCCCCCACGCGAGGCACGAGAAGCTCTCGTGCCTCGCGTGCCATGCGACGGGCACGGGTCACGGACGCCTCACCTTCGAGCCGCCGCGCGGTTGCGCCGCGTGCCACCATCGAGAGCCCGAGTCCGCGCGCTGCGCAACCTGCCATCGCGCCAACGAGTACGGTGCTCCACGGCCGGCGACCGTGACAGTGACCGTGGACGACCGTCAGCCGCGGTCCCGGCCGGTGGAGTTCCTGCATTCGCTCCATCTCACACGTACGTGCGTCGAGTGTCACACGACGCCCGTCACGCTCGCGCCTGCCGCGGCGAAGGCGCAGTGCCAGGACTGTCATAACGAGCACCATGCCGCTCGTCGCGGCTGCGCGTCCTGTCACGCCGGCGCGGAGCCGCGGGCGGCACACACGCTCGAGGTCGCCCATCAGCGATGCGACGCGTGTCATGCAAAGGCGACGATCACACAGCTGACGCCCGCGCGCGGGCTGTGCGGCGCATGCCACACCGAGCAGGTGAAGGATCACCACGTCGAGAAAGAGTGTAGCGCGTGCCACTTCCTCGCTGACCCTGCCGCGTATCGATCGAAGCTCGTTACACCCACCACACGATGAGAGCGTCGCGCCCGTTCATCGCCGCCTGTGTGCTCGCGGCGGCGGCTGCGTCCAGCGACGCGCAGGAGTATCGTCTTCGTCTCGATGCACGAGCACAGGCGGTGTCGTTCCGCGGTCTCGTCGCCGACAGTATTGCGGCGGAGGAGGCGGTGCCGGCACCGGGCGGCGGATTCCAAACACCGGATGGGCATGCCGTGAGGTGCGGTGCGGGCTCGCACTGCTATTTCTTCCGCGCCGGTCCCGAGCTGCGGGGAGTACCGATGACGATCTCCGCCAGCGTGGCAATGTGGGGTCTGGGGGTGGAGGGGCTTTCTCTGCGCGCGACGGGCCGCGTGGTCGGTGATGTCGGGCCCGACGATGTGTGGCCCGGCACCGAACCGGCCGCGCAACTCATCGAAGGATACGTGGACTATCAGCGCGCGTCGCTGACCGCGCGTGCGGGACGTCAGCTACTGGCATCGCGGCTCGAACCGTTAGGGTTCGACGGCGCCTGGCTGCGCGTTGGATGGGCGAAGGCATCGCTCGATGTCACCGGATACGGCGGATGGGGACTTGGACAGGCAGCCGTCGTCGCGCTGACGAGCCCCGCGCTGAATCCGCTCGATGAGTGGCGACCGCGCGACCGTCAGATCGTCGCCGGTGCGGAGGCGGCCTGGCTCTACCGCGACATCGACCTTCGCGCCGAGTATCGCCGGGAGATCGATCCGCGAGATGACTACTTCGTTTCGGAACGTGCGGCGGTCTCGGTCGTGGGCCTCGTCAGGCCGTTGCGGGCGACGGGAGGACTCGACTACAACATCGCCGAAGGCCGTCTGGGAAGCGCGGATTTGACGCTCACGTATCTGCGCCCGAGGTTCTCGGTATCGGGCGGGGTGCGTCGCTATCGTCCCTACTTCAGCCTCTGGACGCTATGGGGCGCGTTCAGCCCCGTGTCGTACAACGCGGTGAACGCATTCGCCGAGCTGCAGGCGATTACCTCGGTGGCGGTACGCGCGCGCGGCGAGCTCTATCGCTACGAGGACGCGGCGATCTCCACCGCGCTCGTGCCGCAGCTGGAGGACCGCGGATGGCGTGCGAGCTGGGGAGCGACGGTAACGCTGAATCCGCGGTGGACGCTGGATGGCAACTATGGGCTCGAGCATGGGCCCGGCGCTTCGTCGCGCTTCGCCGATGGGTCGGTGACATACGCGCCGAACGAGCAGTTGTCGTTCGACGTCTACGGAGGATCGCTCGCGCGCCCACTCGAGCTCCGCTACTACGACGCCACCAGCCTCTGGGTTGGAGCGCGCGGCGAATGGCAATCGAGTGGAAGGCGGCGTCTGTGGGCCGATGTCGCGCGAGTGAGTGATGAACGCGAGCGTCCCGACGCGAGTGGCTCATCGCTCGCGCACATCCGCGCGCGAGCCGGCGTCAGTCTGGCCTTCGGCTCCAGCGCCGATCGAACGCCCCTGCCGCCGGCGCGACGGCGCAGGCAGTGAGTTCCGTGTGGCGCGCACGATTGGCCCGGGACGCGGGGCGAGCCGTGATGCTCGCACTGCTGACCGGTGGTGCGCTCATGGCGGCATCACATGGGGACGGACTGTGGGAGGACCGTTTCCCGCACGAGAAGCACGCCCGACTGTTCCCGCTGTGCACCGCGTGCCATGCCGGCGTCACGGACACGGCGCAGCCAATGTGGCCCGAGCCATCGGGGTGTGCGTCGTGTCATGACGGCGTGATCCAGCCGCGCATCTCGTGGGCGGCACCGACGCGCCCGCGCGGGAGCAATCTTCGATTCACACACGATGCACACAGCCGTGCGGCTGCTGCACGCAATCCCGCGGACTCCGCGCTGATCCAGAGTTGCGGGCGGTGTCACACGGAACGTGGAGCGCCGCGGATGGCCGTGCGACACGCCGTCATCGGGCAATGTCTCGACTGTCACGGACTCAGAGGGCCGCACGTCGAGGTCCCGAGCGAAGCCTGCGCGACTTGCCACGTCCCGCTGACCGAGGCGCCGGGCCTAACGACGCAGGAGATCGAGCAATTTCCTCGGCCCCGCTCTCACGACGTGCCCGATTTTCGACTGGGTGGGCACGGCCGGCTGGCGCGCCCAGTCAGTCGCGCCGCCGGGCAGCGGGGCATCGCGGCGAATTGCGCGACCTGTCACGCGCGGAACCTCTGCATCACCTGCCACGTCAACGCCGCCGAATCTCCGATAATCAGTGCGTTGGCGCTCGACGACCGGTCACCGAGGTATGCGACGTCCCAGCCGGTGCCCGCCAGTCACGCCAGACGGGAATTCCTCCGCGGCCACGGGCGCGATGCGCAGCGCGGGGGCGAGTCGTGCGCCACGTGCCACGCGCGGGAGAGCTGCCTGACATGTCACGTCGGCGTCCCGCCTCGAGCCGTCGCGGCACTCTCGGCAGCGGGCCCCGGGCGGGCCGCGGGCGCGCAACTGTCGCGCACGCCGCCGCCGAGTCACACACCGGATTTTCGAGAGGAGCACAGCGCGGAAGCGAACGCGCGTCCACGCGCATGCGAGACCTGTCACACGCGCTCGATGTGCCTCGAGTGTCACCGTCCCGATGCGGGGGCCCAGTCACGCTACCACCCCTCGGCGTTCCTCGCGCGGCACCCGAGCTCCGCCTACGCGCGCGAGGCGAATTGCGCCGATTGCCACAACCCGGCGCAGTTCTGCCAAAGCTGCCATCAGCAGAGCGGGGTGGTAGCGGCGCGGCGCATTGGCACGGCGCGCTACCATGATGCATTCCGTGGATTCAGCCTCGGGCACGGACAGGCTGCGCGCCAGAGTCTCGAATCTTGTGCATCGTGCCATGGCGAGCGCGATTGCGTTGCGTGCCACTCCGCCGTTGGCGGTGGATTCCGATTCAACCCACACGGTCCTGGCTTCAACGCGGCTCGGGTCCGGTCCAAAAACCCCTCGGTGTGCATCGCGTGCCACGGTCGCGCGATTCCCGGCTCGCCGTGAGATTCTCCTGGACCGATGCTGAGTTTCGGAGAGCGACCCTGTTGGCCGCAGATGCCGCAGAAAGGCGCAGAAACGTCAACGGCAACGGCGAGAAGCATTTGCCACGGATGGCACACGGATCTGAACCGCAGAACCACACAGATACGTCAACTGCAGCGACTTTTGTGAACTGCAACAGCAAACCCAGGGAAGCGGCCGGTCCGATGAGCCGCCGCGGTCTTCACACGATAGGTTCCAGCAAGCCTTTCGCGGTGGCTGTCAATCCGTGCCCTTTCACGTTCAAGCTCGGCGGTCATGCGTGATAAGCTGTTGCCGTCGCCGTTGACGTTTCTGCGTCTTCTGCGCTATCTGCGGCCCAAGGCTGCTATCCCAATTACAGAAGCAGCCCACTAGATGATGGAGGCACGTGAACATGAGTGATTCAGCGGTCGCACACCGCATTCTTCCCGTTCTCGCCATGCTGCTCCTCGGGTGTAGCCGTGGCGACAGCGACGATCGAGTTTCCTTCGGACAGAGTGCGGGGAATGCTGGCCAGACCGCCGGGGCTCCCCGAATAACGGGCGAGGCGAAGATCGCGCTCGACAGCGGCAACGTCTTTTTCAGGGCGAAGGCCTATGACCTCGCCCTGGTGCAATACCGCCGCTCGGCGCAGTTGGCGCCCAAGGACGTGACTCCGCTCTTCGGCGTGCTCATGGTCGCGGAGGCGACCAACAACTCGAAGCTCGCCGACAGCGTGCGCACCGCGATGCGCTCGCTCAACCCCGCGGCCGCGGATTCTTCAACGGCTGCGGGTCACGCCGACATCGTCGATCGGCATTCGCGCGCGCAGCCGCCGGCTGCCGTGTCGCCGCATCCGCCGCCGCCCAGACGTCAGTGAGCAGAGGTTGCCGAGGTCGTCGAGGTCGTCGAGGTCGTCGAGGTCGTCAAGGTCGTCAAGGTGCCGCCAGCGCCGCGCTGCGACCCCCTCGACCACCTTGACTACCTTGACCACCTTGATCCCTGGGCCTCTCCCCCACCTGCTGCCGCCACATCGCGTAATACAGTCCCGTTAGGTCGAGCAGCTCCTCGTGCCGGCCGGTCTCGATCACGCGGCCGCGCTCGAGCACGTAGATGCGGTCGGCGTGCATTACCGTGGAAAGCCGGTGCGCGATCAGCACCGTGATCACGTTGGAGGTGTTCGCGACCGAGCGCATCGTGCGGCTGATCTCCTCCTCGGTGAGCGAGTCGAGCGACGACGTCGCTTCATCGAAGACGAGGAGGTGTGGCTCCCTGAGCAGCGCCCGCGCGATCGCGAGCCGCTGCTTCTCGCCACCGGAGATCTTCATTCCCCCTTCGCCGATCACCGTGTCGAGACCACGATCGGCGCGATGCAGCAGCCCGTCGGCCGCTGCCTGATGCAGCACCGCGAGACACTCCTCATCGCTCGCGCCGGGATGCGCGAAGAGCAGGTTTTCTCGAATGGTGCCGGCGAAGAGCTGCGTCTCCTGCGTCACGAGCCCGATGCGCTCCCGCAGTCGATCAAGGTTCACGCGCGTGCTCTCGACGCCGTTGTACAGAATCCGTCCCTCTTTCGGCGTGTAGAGACCCACCAGAAGCTTGACGAGCGTGCTCTTGCCCGCGCCCGACGGCCCGACGAACGCCACCGTCTCCCCTCGCTCCACCCGGAAGCTCACGTCGCTCAGCGCCGGCGTCGATGCGGTCTGGTGGGTGAACGACACGCGATCGAACTCCAGCACGCGCAGATCGTCCACCGGAACTGGCGACGTCGGCTTCGGATCGGGCGGCGTCTGCATGATCTTCTCGAAGGTCGCGAGCGATGCCTCCGTCTCCCGATAGATGTTGATGACGTTCCCCATCTCCTGCAGCGGCCCGAAGATGAAGAAGGAGTAGATGAGGAGCGAGAAGAACTGCCCGACGGTGATCGACTGCGTGTAGATGAGATAGAGCATGAGCAGGAGGATCATCGTGCGCACGAAGTTCACGGACGTGCCCTGCACGAAGCTCAGGCTCCGGATGTAGCGCACCTTTCGCAGCTCGAGCTTGAGGATCTTCTCGGTGGTGGCCGTCAGGCGCGACACCTCCTGGTCGGCCAGGCCGAGGCTCTTGACGAGCTCGATGTTCCGCAGCGATTCCGTCGTCGCACCGGCCAGCGCCGTCGTCTCGGCCACGATCTGCTTCTGGAGCACCTTGATCTTGCGACTCAGCACGGAGCTCAGGCCGCCGAGGATCGGGATCGTGGCGAGATATGCGGGCGCGATCGACCAGTGGGCGTTGAACGCGTAGATCATCACGAAGACGACGCCCACGAGCGTCGTGAACAGGATGTTCACGAACGCGGCGATGAATCGCTCGACGTCGGAGCGGACCTTCTGGAGCTTGCCCAGTGTCTCGCCGCTGCGCTGGTCCTCGAAGACCTGAAAGGGGAGCGAGAGCGAGTGGCGGATCCCGTCGGAGTAGAGATCCACGCCAACGCGCTGCGTCACGACGTTGACGAAGTAATCCTGAAAGTTCTTGGCGACGCGCGACACGAACGCGACCCCGACGGCGGCGGCGAGGAGCAGGCCGACTCCGCGGAAGAATTCCTCCGTGGTGTGCTCCTGGAACTTCGTCGCGTAGTCGTCGATGATGTGCCGGAAGATGAGCGGGTCCAGCAGCGAGAAGATCTGGTTTATCGCCGCGAGGACGAGCGCGAGGAGGACGAGCCCGGAGTATCGGCGGAGGTACGAGAGCAGCAGACGCATTATGTGTAGGCTATTGGACGTGGATCACAAACGCAAAGCAGGCGCGATTCGTTCAATGGCACGCCCCCTGCCCCCTCAATCGGCCAACCACGTCAGCAAGGACCAACGACCATGTACTCGAACGCGCGCATCATCACCGGCGTCCTGGCGATAACGCTCATCACCGCCGGATGCTCGAGCCTCAGCCGCACCGAAAAGGGGGCGATCATCGGAGCCGGCGCCGGGGGCGCAATCGGCGGCGTTATCGGCAACCAGACGGGCTCGACCGCCCGCGGCGCCATCATTGGCGCCGCTGTCGGTGGAGTGGTCGGCGCCATCATTGGCAACCAGATGGACAAGCAAGCCGGAGAGTTGGCGCAGAACATCCCGGGCGCGACCGTTACGCGCGTGGGCGAAGGCATCGCCGTGACGTTCGCCTCCGGACTGCTCTACGATTTTGATTCGGACCGCATTCGCGCCGAAGCCGCGCAGAACCTTCGCAACCTCGCGGCGAGTCTCGACAAGTACCCGAATACCGATCTCCTGATCGTCGGTCACACCGACGCCGACGGACCCGACTCGTACAACTGGGACCTCTCGGAACGTCGCGCGAGCTCGGCCGCCAGTTATCTGGCGACCCAGGGCGTAGCTCGCGCACGACTGCGAACCGCCGGACGAGGTGAGACCGAGCCGGTCGCCACGAACGACAGCGAGGCGGGGAAGCAGCAGAACCGCCGCGTCGAAGTCGCGATCTACGCGAGTGAAGCGTACCGAAACCAGCTCAAGCAGCAATACGCGCCGAGTGGCAACTAGTGGACTGATTGTGTGTTTCGGATAGCAGGCACTTGGCGCCGCAGACGGCCGTAGAAACTGCAACGGCAACGTCAACGGCTCATCACGGATGACACGAATCTTGAACGGCGAAACGGCACGGATTAACGGCAACTGCGAAAAGCTTTGTGGAACCTATCGGGTCGGCGTCGGGGTCGAGCCCTAGGGTTGCCGTTAGTCCAAAAAGTTCTTGCAGTTGGCCGTATCCGGGCGGTTTCGCCGTTCAAGATCCGTGGCATCCGTGATAGGCTGTCGACGTTGCCGGTAATGTCGATCGGCATGCGAAATGCCCGAGGCGCGTGTCGGTTCGAGCCGCGAACGATCCCCTAGCCACGAGGTTCAAAATGCCTTTGGTCTTTCCCCACGCTCGCGCGAGCCTGCTCGTCGTCGCGCTCATGCTCGGCCTGGCGGCCTGCGAGCGCTCCGGCAGCGATGTCGCGACCGACACCGCCGGCGGCATGCTCGGTGGCGACAGCCAGATGGCGGGAATGGACCACTCGATGATGGGTGCGCCCAATCGGCCCGCGGCCAAGGATGCAGACCAGGAGTTCCTCCGGATGATGAGCGACCATCACGAGGGACTGATCGAAATGGCGTCGGTCGCCATGACCCGGGGAAGCACCTCGGAGATCAAGGCGGATGCGCGCAAGTTGCGGGCGACGCAGGAGCAGGAGCAGAAGCAGATGATGGACATGCTGCGGACTTCGTACGGCGACGAGCTTCAGCCGCACATGATGCCGAGCAAC
>DASTYE010000158.1:0-8852 GCA_035765135.1 Gemmatimonadaceae bacterium
CTGGTCGCGAACTCTCCCTGGACATCGATGCGTGATTGCTGCGTCGCGTCCACGAACGGCAGTCGGTCGAGCACGCGAGTGAGCGCGTCACTCGTGAAGCTGAACTGACCGGTCACGCCGGCCACGAGCGACGAGGCAGGCTCGAAGCCGAGGAGCGGCCGGTTGAAGGTGGTCTTCTGGCGCTGCGACATCGCCGTGAACGACAGTCGTCCGGCCTCGGTGGGGAATTCAGCGGCGAGGCCGAGGATCGACGTCGGCTGCGCGGCGAAGATTGGATTCTCCTCGTACTGGACGGTAACGCGGCGCGGTCGCGCGAAGAGCGTGTCGGGCCGGGTGAACGACACCCGTCCCAACTCGTAATCCACGCGATAGTCGACATCGCGCACGAGCGGGACGCCGTCGATGTTGAGACGCTCGGATCCTTGGCGAATCTGGACGCCGCCGAGGGCGAGCGTCCCAGCGTCGCCCCCGCCCTCCGACGCATAACGAGCGCGCAACCGATACTGCGTCGGCGGCCGCCGCTGCGTGAAGAGGTCCTCGTACGGCGTGCGATACAGCGAGTCGTTGAGCGGGTTGGGCGGATCGGCCAATCCTGAATCGGCGAACGGCCGCAGCGACGGAAAGACGACGAAGTAATCCCGGATGAGCTTTGCCCCGCCCTGCGCCGCGTTTCTCGCCAGATTCGGGTCACTCGGTCGCGGCCACAGCCGGTTCTCGACGTCGAACGCCGAAGGATTCACCGGCTGCGCCAGGCCGAACATCTGGAGGAACGTCTCGTAAGGCGCTCCGATGGGCCGCTCCTGATCGCCGCCGGCCCCGACGACGATCTTGAGCTGCACGGTCTCCCGGCGCAGATCTTCGCCGCCGAGGCGGTAGACGGAGCGAATCTCCTGATCGAACACCGCGTCGCCGGGAAGCACTTCCGCATCCCAGAGCAGGTTGATCGTGTCACGCCCGGCGGGCCCGCGCGACGTCGGGAACGTGCCCCCAACCGATCCAAGGATCACCTCCTCGCCGGCGGGCCCGCTCACCGTGTACGAGACGGCGAGCCGCTCTCCGCGCTGGATGGGGTTCACCAGGACGATCCACAGGTTGGTGGGATCGATGTAATAATCGATGCCTTCCTGGAGCACGTCGAAGGGGCCGATCTCGTTCGTGTTGCGGGCATAACGAGTGACGGCGTACGGCCCGTTGATGTCTCGCGAGACCGAGCCTCCGGGTGTGGGAGGGCGGTACCGGTAGAGCAGCACGCGCCGCGGACGCTCGCCGGGCGGGATGGCCGCCGCCAGCACCTCGAGGTCGCGGCCGAGGAGGTCGACGTTCGGGAATCGGCTCGCGAACGTCCGGCGCGGGTCGAGCACCCAGAAGAAGCGACCGCGCTCGACGACGAAGTCCTCGATGTCACGCTCGATCGTCTGCACCGACCGGTCGCCGACGGTGAACACCTTGTCGCGGACGACGTTGCCCTTTTGCTGGGCGACGATCGACCGGAACTGCATGGGGCCGATCTGGCCGACGGCCTGGAGCCCGTAATTCCCGCTGGGGATCCCGGCGGTGATGAACCGCGATGGCGGCGCCGCGAATGACACGTTTCCGACCTCGAGGCGGTGCAGCATCTCGTCAGGCTTCCCCTGATAGTAGATCGAGATGTTGTTCGAGGCGTCGAACTCACGCTCCGAGTCGTAATCCACGTTCACGTGAATGCGATCGGCGACCACGCCGCCGGTCTGCACGTTGAACTGGAAGTCCATCTGCGGCTGGATCGTCCCGGCGCAGCTCGCGAAGGGGGTGAGCAGGTCGCTCGAGCGGCAGCGCTCGTTTCGATCGCGCTCGATCTTCGTCTCGATGCGGGATGTGAGATGAAGGCCGAGGTCGGCGTAGTCGCCGAAGAGGCCTTCGCGGCGCGATGAATCCGATTGAGGAATGCGGAATGCGGAATCCGGGAGCTGCGCGGCCTGAGGTCGGGCGGAGTCGGCGAACAGCGCGACCACCGCTTCGCCCCAGCGCGCGGCCCGGGACACCTCCGTCATCTGGAGGAGGCCGGCCACCTGACGATCGGCGAGGGTCGCGCCGCTGTCGCGCGATGGCGCGAGACGCCCGAACGGCCCGAGCGCCGCTGGGCGCTCGAGGACGAGCGAGTCGTTGGGGAACCGCAGTCGGACACCGATGCCCGGACGCGTCGCGGTATCGGCTGCCGGCGGTTGCGCCGGCTGCTGCGCGCCGAGTGCGGGAACGATCGAGAGGGCCGCGGGGAATAAGAGACGGTAAAGGCGCACCCGATTACCGGCAGCGGGGAGCCACGCGCGCTCCCGTTCGCCCGCGGGGCGCCGGGAACGTAAATTGACGTGTCTCACGAGAATAACATCCGAACGGCATGAGGAAAGAGGAATGAGCAGTGAGGAAAAGATTCCTCACTCGTCGTTCCTCGTTCCTCCTTTCGCCTGCAGGAACTACCCCGCGTGGCATATGGCTCTCGCTTGAGATACCCAGCGTGAAGATCCTCCGTCACTACGTGCTGCGCGAGCACACGGGGCCCTTCCTCTTCGCGCTCGCTACGCTGACCTCGCTGTTCCTGCTCAACCAGGTTGCCCGCCATTTCGGCGACCTCGTCGGGAAGGGACTCGGCGCGTCCGTCATCTGGGAGTTCTTCGCGCTTTCGATCCCGTTCATCATCGCGATGACGACGCCGATGGCGGTCCTGATCGCGACGTTGTACGCGTTCAGCCGTCTGGCCGCCGAAAACGAAATCACCGCGCTGCGCGCGAGCGGAGTCGGCATGACGCGAGTGCTTTTGCCGGTGATGTTCGGTGGCGCCGTCCTCGCGCTCCTCATGGTCGGGTTCAATGACCAGATCCTGCCGCGCACGAATCATCGCCTTCGCAAGCTCCAGACGGACATCGCGCGCAAGAAGCCGACGTTCGCCCTCCGCGAGCAGGTGATCAATGAAGTCTCCCCGGGCAGACTGTTTCTGCGGACGATGAAGATCGACGGCGCGCAGGACCTGCTCCGCGACGTGATGATCATCGACCTCAGCGATCCGCTGCGCAGGCGCACGATTCACGCCGACAGCGGACGCATGGGCATGAGCAAGAACATGAGCGACCTCGAATTGACGCTCTTCGACGGCTACTCCCAGGAGATCCCGAAGGAGGAGCCAGGGAAGCTACAGCGGCTGTTTTTCGACGTGGACTTCATCCGGGTTCGGGGCGTCGCCGATACGCTCCAGCGCACGGAGGAAGATGCCTACAAGAGCGATCGCGAAATGTCCGTGTGCGAGATGCAGGCGCAGGTCGCGCAGGCCTCCCGTGAGTACGAGACGGCCAAATATCACCTGCGGGAGGCCCTCGCCGCATCGGCGCGGCGGGTCGCCACCGGTGATCCGCCAAGTGTCGCCGAGATGCCGGATGCCGTCGAGGACCGCGAGCCGTTCGGCCTCGGGCGACTCTATTGCGATGCGTTGGCGGCGGTCGGCCGCCTCATCAAGCCGGACAGCGCGCTGGCGGAGAACCAGCTCCCTCAGCTTGATTCCATCGTTCGCAAGCCCGGTACGCAGCGGCGCGACACGGCGAGGGCCGGCAAGGTGCCGGTCGTCGTCGAGACCGCCGGAGTGACCGACCGTCGCCGCGCCCGCCAGCGGTCGTTAGGTATCCCCCCGTCGGCCGGGCTGCCGCCCTCGGCGGGCGGGTATGGGACGATCGACTTCTACAAGGGTGGCACGAGCGAGGTGCTCGACCCGTTCATCGGCCAGATCGAGCTCATTGGAGCCCGCATGCGCGATTCCCGAACGGGCATGAACCGGTATGACGTCGAGATTCAGAAGAAGTTCGCCCTCGCGTTCGCGTGTATCGTGTTCGTGATGATCGGCGCGCCGATCGCGCTGCGGTTTCCGCGCGGCGGCGTGGGGCTGGTGATCGGAGCGAGCGTCGGCATTTTCTCGCTGTACTACGTCGGCCTCGTCGGCGGCGAAGCGCTCGCCGACCGCCTCATCATGAGCCCGTTCCTGGCGATGTGGCTCACCAACATCGTCTTTCTCGTGATCGCGGCGTTGCTGCTCGTGCGCATGGAGCGCGAGGGGGCGACCGCGCGCGGCGGAGACATGTCGGAGGCGTGGGACGCGATTCGCGCCTGGTTCGCGCGTAAGGCACGCCGCGTCGGCATTCCCCTCGAGCGGAGGCGAGTCAGGTGAGCGTGTTCCGCCCTCTCGATCGCTACGTCCTGCGCGAATTCTGGAAGATCTTCGCGGCGACGGCGGTCGGGTTTCCGCTCCTCGTCATCATCATCGACCTCACCGAGAAGCTCGACAAGTATCTCAGCCGCAATCTGTCGCGGGGGCAGATTCTGCTGAGCTACCTGTACTGGATCCCCGAGTCGATGTTTCTCGCGCTGCCGGCGGCGGTCCTGTTCGCCACGGTCTTCTCCATCGGCTCGATGACCCGCCACTCCGAGATCACCGCCGCGAAAGCATCAGGCATGAGCTTTCATCGCCTGATCCTTCCGATCTTCGTCGGTGCATCGATGGTGGCCGTGCTCGCCGGATTCCTCGGCGAGATCGTTCCAGTGGCGAACGAAAAGCGGAACAAGATCATCGAGGAAAACCGCTTCAGCGGCACCAATGATCGATTCAACTTCACCTATGCGGGCGAGGAGGGGCGCGTCTACAAGATCCAGGCGCTCAACGTGGGCAACGGGGCCATCGATTTCCTGGAGGTCGAGCGCAAAGGGAGCGGGCCTGACTACCCGACCACGATCGTCACGGCGCGCGGAGGAACGTGGCGCGACACCGCCGGCCACTGGATGCTCCGCGACGGCCAAATGCATATTGTCCCCACCGACAGCACAAGCATGGCGGTGGCATTCGACAGTCTCGCCGACAACCACTTCGTCGAAGCGCCGCGCGAGCTGATGGCTGCCCCGAAGACATCGCAGGAGATGCGATACAAGGAGCTGGCACGCTTCATCACGGCGCTCGAGCGGTCGGGGTCGAGTGAAGTGAACCGTTTCAAGGTGGAAAAGGCGCTGCGCATCGCGATTCCCGTCACCTGCCTCATCATCGCGATCTTCGGGGCGCCGCTTGCCACCAGCACGCAGCGCGGCGGGGCCGCGTACGGCATCGGCGTCTCCCTCGGAGTGACCGTCATCTTCCTGATGCTGATCCAGCTCACGAAGGCGATCGGCGGCGGCGGCATCCTCCCGCCGAACGTTGCGGCGTGGATGCCGAACGCGGTGTTCGGGGTCGCCGGCGCCATTCTGCTCGCACGCACGCGCACGTGACCTTCCCGCAGGAAACGGACGCCGACACAGGCCCGCGGCGCACGGCGACGTTTCCCATCCCCCAGCGTGCGGGGATCATCTTCTTCCGGCAGGTTTCCCGCTCCACGCGGGGCTTCTTCCGAAGCATCGGGTCGCGGACGTACTTCACGCGCGAGATGTTCCGCGCGTTCAGGGAGTGGCGCACGTGGCTTCCGCTCACCCTCGGGCAGGCACGAAACATCGGCGTGGATTCGCTGCCGCTGGTGTTCACCGTGGCCGCGTTCATCGGTGCGGTGACGGCGTTCCAGACATTCTACCAGCTCTTTCCCGGCGCGCAGCTTTCGGCGGTCGGCTGGATCACGCGCCAGAGCATCGTTCTGGAGCTCGGTCCTCTTCTGACGGCGCTCGTACTGGCTGGGCGGGTCGGCGCGCGCATGACCGCCGAGATCGGGACGATGCGCGTCACCGAGCAGATCGATGCGCTGGAGACGCTGGCGTACGATCCGGTCGCGTATCTCGTCGTACCGCGATTCGTCGCGGCAATGCTGATGCTGCCGTTGCTGACGATCATCGCCAACGCCACCGGCATCTTCGCGGGTTATCTCATCTCGATCGCGGCCACCGATGTCACGTCCAATGATTTCGTCAGCGGCCTCCGTCTCACCTTCGATCGCTTTCAGGTGGTCTACGGGCTCATCAAGGCGACCCTTTTCGGGGGCGCCATCTCGCTCATCGGGACGTACGAAGGCTACATTACCGAGGCCGGTGCGGAAGGCGTCGGCCGCTCGACGGCACGCACGGTCGTCATCTCGTCGGTGATCATTCTCCTGCTCGACGCGCTCACCGCACTGTATCTCGCCCGATATCTTCAGTCATGAAGCGACGCAACGAAGTGCTCGTCGGTGTGTTCGTGACCGTTGCGCTCATCATCGGGGTGCTCGGAACGCTGTGGCTTTCGCGCAGCGGTCTCTTGTCGGACACGTACCCGCTGTACACTCGCTTCCGCTGGGGCGCGAACCTGAAGCAGGGGCAGGAGGTGTGGCTTGCCGGCTTCGCGGTCGGCACGGTAGATCGCGTGGAGCTGCGTCCGGACGGGTGGCTCGACGTGTGGATGGTGGTCGAGGAGAAGTACCCGGTGCCGGAGGGATCGATCGCTCAGCTCAAGACAGCGTCGTTCTTCGGCGACATGGCGATCAACCTCGAGCCCCCGCTGAACTACCGGTCGGCCGTGCAGCCCGGCGACACGATCCCCGCCGCGCCGCCGCCGCCGACGATGGATGCGCTGCTGTCGCGCCTGGACTCGGTGAGCCGCGGCGTGTCCGACGTCGCGCAGGCGTTCGAGATCCAGATGGTACGCGAAGGCGGTATCCAGGACCTCAAGGGGACGATCTCCTCCACGAACCGCCTCGTGCTGCAGATCAGCCGCATCGCGGATGAGCAGTCGCGCGAGCTGACGCGCCTGACGAGGAACCTCAATCGCTCGGTGAGCGCGATCGACTCCGCCGTGGTGGATTCCACGATGCGCAACATCCGGCAGACGACCGCCAACCTCGCTCAGCTCTCCTCCGACTTTCAGGACACGCGGGAGCGCATGACGGCGCTGTTGACGAAGCTGGAGAGCGGCGATGGCAGCGCGGCGAAGCTGCTCAACGATCCAGGGCTGTACAACGACGTGCGGGCGCTCGTGCAGCGGGTAGATTCGTTGACCGCGGATTTCAAGAAGAATCCGCGAAAGTACATTAACCTCGAGATATTCTGAGGTTGTGGCCCTCGTTAAGCGGGCCAAGGGCCAAGGGCCAGGGGCCATGGGGAGGGTCAAGGGTGAACCGCTGTTCGTTTCCTTGACCCTCCCCTCGCTCTCGTACGCGTGTATCTTGACCCGCTCTCCCTTAGCCGAGTTCCCCATGCGTCGTGCGCTGTTCCTTGCCCTGATCCTCCTCGCCGCAGCTTGCGAAGACGACTTTACATCTCCGATCGACTCCCGCTTTCCGCTCACCGGGACCTTCCGCGACACTTTGATCGCGGACGC
Source organism: Gemmatimonadaceae bacterium (assembly GCA_035765135.1). Classification (GTDB taxonomy): domain Bacteria; phylum Gemmatimonadota; class Gemmatimonadetes; order Gemmatimonadales; family Gemmatimonadaceae; genus JAICNG01. The sequence continues at coordinate 7,280 of DASTYE010000158.1, forward strand.
GGCCGACACGGTCACGTTCACTCCGGGAAGAACCGGGACTACCACCGTCGCGATCTGCGGGGAGCCGGGCTTCAATTTCGATCTGGAGGGTGAGGGAGAGACGTCAACGACGCCGTCCAACTGCGAGCGGATCACCTTCGACGCGATCGCGGGCGAGTCGTACACCGTCGTCGTTCGCGCCGTCGAGGGCGATGGCGTCTACGGAGGATGCTGGAGCACGGCGCTCGTGCAGTGTGCGCCTTTCGAGCCAGTCGCGTGCGCTCCTCCGGCCGCGAGCGGCGATACCGCGCTGCCGGCCGGATACTACGGCAACGCCGAGGGGAAGACGGGAGCCGCGCTGCTGGCGGCGCTCGACCGGATTCTGTGCCGCACGCGCGCGCTGAGCTACGACAACATCCGCGACTCGATGTACGCGAACATCGAGGACCCGGACAACAACGACCTGCTGGCCGACATCTATACGGGGCGTGTCGCCACTGTCAATTCACGGGCGACGGCCCTAACGGCCGATTTCAACACCGAGCACAGCTGGCCGCAGAGCAAGGGTGCGCAGGACTTCCCGGCCATGACCGACGTGCATCACCTCTTTCCGGCGGACGAGGTCGCGAACAGTCAGCGCTCGAATCTCCCGTTCGGCGTCGTGGTGGGGACGCCGACGTGGATGAGCCCGGATCCGGACGGCGATGGCGACGTGAGCAAGCGAGGGCTCGACGCGAACAATCGTGAGGTCTTCGAGCCGCGCAACGCGAAGAAGGGCGACATCGCCCGCGCCATCTTGTACTTCTACGCGCGCTACAACCTGCGCCGCACGGCGAGCTTCACGCTCGAGAACTTCAACATCGAGGAGCCGGTGTTGCTGCAATGGGTGGCCGCCGATCCGCCTGACGCGTTCGAGCGTCAGCGGAACTCTCTGGCGTTCCGGGTGCAGGGGAACAGGAACCCCTTCGTGGACCGGCCGGAGCTCGTCGCGGCGGTGGGGGATTGGCCGAACAACTGAAGGGTTCAACGGGGTCGAGGGGATCGAGGGGATCAAAGGGGCGGAAAGGCAAACGGCTGCGCGCTGCGCAGCCGTTTGCTCATCTGATGAGCGCGCCTGGCTGCGAAGCAGCGGTCGCGCCTTTCCACCCCTTCGATCCCCTCGATCCCCTCGACCCCGTTGAACCCTTCAGTTGTTCGGCCAATCCCCCACCGCCGCGATGAACTCCGGCCGGTCCACGAAGGGGTTCCTGTTCCCCTGCACCCGGAACGCCAAAGAGTTCCGCTGACGCTCGAACGCGTCGGGCGGATCGGCCGCTGCCCATTGAATCAGCACCGGCTCCTCGACAACGAAGTTCTCGAGCGTGAAGCTCGGCGTGCGGCGCAGGTTGTAGCGCGCGTAGAAATACAGGATCGCGCGGGCGATGTCGCCCTTCTTCGCGTTGCGCGGCTCGAAGACCTCACGATTGTTCGCGTCGAGCCCTCGCTTGCTCACGTCGCCATCGCCGTCCGGATCGGGGCTCGTCCACGTCGGGGTCCCCACCACGACGCCGAACGGGAGATTCGAGCGCTGACCGTTCGCGACCTCGTCCGCCGG
>DASTYE010000159.1:0-5487 GCA_035765135.1 Gemmatimonadaceae bacterium
TACGCTCATCGACAACCCGCGCGATGGGCACGATCAGGTTATGGGATAGAAGCCCGGATGCGACGAGAAGCGTGCTATCCACGGTCGAGAGAATGGCCGAGATCAGCGCGCCGGCAAATATCGCGTATCCCAGCGTCGGCAGGACCTCGCGAGCGACGACCGGCACGATCTGCTCGGCGTCAGCGACTCCGGGAACGACGCTGGCCCCCACGAGACCGATGAAGAGGGGGATCGATCCGAGCAGGAGATACAGGCCGGCGGCGCCGAGCGCCGAGCGGCGGGCGATCTGAGGTGATGGCGTCGCGATGACGCGCGACACCAGCTCGGCGGCAACGACAGATCCGCAGACAGGGATGGCCCAGGCCTCGATCGCCTGGAGGAAGGTTCGGTTGCCAGCAGAGATCGCCAGATCGCTCGCGGCGAGAGCGGTGACGGCGTCGGCGGGACCGCCGAGGTGGACCACGACGCCCACGAACAGGATCGCGAGCCCGACAGCCAGCACACCTCCCTGAATCACATCGGTGATCGCATCCACCAGCAGGCCCCCGAACGCGGTATAGAGAATCGTGAATCCGGCGGCGATGGCGATGCCGGTTTCTACCTGGAGCGCCGTTCCCGTGCTGAGCACGGAGCCAAAGGCGCGAATCTGGGCGGCGGCCCAGAGCACGGAGCTCGGGATGAGAATCAGCGCCGCGCAGCGCTCGGTCGTTGTCGAGAAGCGATCGCGAAACAGGTCCGCGAGCGTGGTGAGTCGCCGGCGCCACAAGGGAACCGCGAAGACCAGCCCCATGAGCACCAGGCACAGGCCGTAGCCGAAAGGCTCGGCCGCCGTCAGCGAGAAACCCTCGCGCAGCGCACGCCCACCCGAGCCGATGATGGTTTCGGCGCCGAACCAGGTGGCGAAGATCGAGAAGGTGGCCAGCGTGTAGCCGAGCCGGCGCCCGGCGACGAGATAGTCCTCCTCGGTTCTGATGCGTCGTGACACCCAGAGGCCGATGCCGAGCTGGATGACGAGGTAGGCGAAGATCGCGAGGAGGGTCACCGGCGCGGCGATTGCGCGAAAGCGGCGGGCATTCGAGAATCTTACTCCGCCGACGGTCGTTCGTTAACAGGCTTCCACGTGGGTGGGAGGAGGAACAGTGCGGAAGACGATTCGTGTGCTCGGCGCGGCGTGTATCGCCGTGCTCCTGGCGGCACCCGTCGCCACACCACAGGCGAGGCGCGCCGGCTCCGCCGCCGAGCGGCAGGCCGTCTACTATCCGGGTCCGGGCGACGACTGGGAGCGCCGCGCGCCAGCCCAGGTCGGGCTCGATGCGCGTCAGCTCGAGGACGCGATCGCGTTCGCGAAGGCGAGCGAGACGAAGCAGCCGCGCGATCTCGAGGCCGCGCATTATCAGAGCTTCGCCCGCGAGCCGCACGGTGAGGCCATCGGTCCGTTCAAGGCGCGCGGCGATCCGGCCGGCGTCATCCTGCGGCATGGCTACATCGTGGCGGAGTGGGGCGATCCGCACCGCGTCGACATGACCTTCAGCGTCACCAAGAGCTTTGTCTCGACCACAGTTGGCCTGGCGCTCGATCGGGGGCTCATTCGAAGCGTGCAGGATCGCGTTGCTGAGGCCATGGCGCCGATCGAGCTCGTTATGCGCGAGCCGGCGGCGCACGGCGAGTCCGCTCTCCTGCCCTTCGACACCCCGCACAATCGCAAGATCACGTGGGATCACCTGCTCCGTCAGACAAGCGACTGGGAAGGCACGCTCTGGGGGAAGCCGGAGTGGGCCGACCGCCCGACCGGCGAGCCTTCCGAGTGGCGAACCCGTGCGCGGCTCGAGCCTGGGAGCGCATACGAGTACAACGATGTCCGCGTCAACGTGCTCGCCCTCGCTGCCCTCAACGTCTGGCGGCGCCCGCTGCCGCAGGTGTTGAAGGAGCTGGTGATGGATCCGATCGGGGCATCGCAGACGTGGCGCTGGTATGGCTACGAAAACTCCTGGGTCCTCATCGATGGCGTGGCCGTGCAATCGGTGAGCGGCGGCGGTCACTGGGGCGGTGGGATGTTCATCAGTGCCCGCGATCAGGCGCGCTTCGGCTATTTGACACTTCGGCGCGGCAAGTGGAAGGACAGGCAGCTCTTGTCGGAAGCCTGGGTGCGCATGGCGCTGACCCCGACGCCGGCGCAACCCACGTATGGCTTCATGAACTGGTTCCTGAACACCGATCGCAAGCTCTTGCCGAGCGCGCCCGCTTCGGCCTTCGCGCACCTGGGCGCCGGTACGAACGTGGTGTACGTGGACCCGGAGCACGACCTGGTCATCGTCGCGCGCTGGATCGAGCGGAATGCGCTCGACGACTTCGTTAGGCGCGTACTGGGAGCCGTCAAAGGTCCTTGATCGACTTCACCGCGGGGACGCTCACTCGACAACCGCGGGATGTCCATCCGGCGTCGGCTAGCACGTCCGAGGCGACATCCGCCTGAGGACGCCGTGTTCGTGAGGTGACGTCTCAGTCCACCTCGATCCAGCCGTCGCTCACGAGCACGCATCCGCCGCCAATGTGCGCCGACACGATCGCCGCTGTCCCGCTTCTCGACGCGCGCATCGAGGACGCTCGGCCGTCCGATCTCCACTCCCTGGCTGATCCGGTAACAGAAGGTTCGCGACGCCTTCCCGTCGAGGTTGGCGCGACCCGAGTGCCGGACTCCGCGTGCGTGGTTTCGTGCGGTTTGGGCAACGCACGACACCTCGGCGCGGCAGGCGTCGGGGGCTTGGATGAAAGTGCTGGAACCTTTTGAACGATCGTGCTGGTCCGCGAACAGCGCGGTGCGCGACGGCGTTATGGGAGGCAAGCGAGTGCCGGCGGCGAATGCTGTCGTCCTCCGGCCTACGCGGCGTCGCCGCGCAGCCTGACGAGTGTCGTCGCTTCACGCCGATGTCGCTCGAGCAGCATCTCGCGTAGCGTTCGGGCTGCAAGCACTCCGTTTCGAAGTCATCACTCACTCACAGGTCACCACCATGATGGAGACTGTTCTCCGCCGCTCGGCGATCGTCACGCTGATCGCCATCGCAGCCGGCTGCGGATACGATTCGAACGGGCCGGAGTCGTACGGCGGTCCGCCGGTCGCTGACGCCAATGAAGGCCTGTGGATCGCGAGCGGTATCAATCCGGCCCTTCTGCGTCTCGCGCCAAGCCAGCTGCTGTCCAACGGCCGCCAGATCGCCAGCACGACGGTCACGACGTCGAGCGCGTCGCTGCTCACCATCAACGGCATCGCATTCGACGACGACGGCACTATGTGGGTCGCGAGTGCGGACGACTCGCTCGTCGTCGCCTTTTCGCCGGTAATCCTTGCCACCTCCGGACTGAGCGAGGCGAGTACGGTCATCGCCCCGGTCGAGCAGTCGCTCCGCGCGTCGGCCGGGATCGCGTTCGACCAGTCGCAACGATTGTGGGTCGCGAACTTCACCACGGGGACGATCGTTCGCTTCGATCGTGGACAGCTCGCCGCTGGTGGGGCGCAGACGCCGGCGGTGACGATCACCGGGATGTCGGGCCCGACGGCGCTCGCCTTCGACGCGAGCGGCTCACTGTGGGTGACCAACTCCACGGCACATACCCTCTTCAAGTATTCCGCCGCGCAGCTCGAGCGGTCGGGTTCCCCCCGGCCAGAGGTCGTGTTGAGCGCCGTGGACAGCTCGCTTTCGCATCCGTTCGCGCTCGCCTTCGATGCCGGCGGCAGGCTCTGGGTCGCCAACATCGGCACGGCGACGATCGCCGCGTTCACCCCCCGGATGCTCGCCGCGACGGGCTCGCCGGCGCCGGAGCTCGAGATCGTGTCGTTAGGTGATAGCTCGTTCGTGCTTCCGGTCGGCCTGGCATTCGACGGCGACGGGAATCTGTGGGTAGGCGGCGGCGATGACGCGGTGTACAGATTCGCACGATCTACCCTCACCCCGACCGGCAAGCCGATACCGAGCAAGCAGCTGTTCCTGAACGGCCGCACCCTGCTGAGCGGGATCGCCTTCTGGCCCAAGGTTCCCGGGCTGCCGATCAACTGATGTCCCCCAAACACTCGCGCTGCCTGCGCCTGATGCTGGTGAACACCGTATTGGCGTTCCGCGCCGCCGCCGCGCAGGAGGCTGCGCCGGAGCCCAGCTCGGCGCTCCACTCCGGTACCCTCAGCTTCGTGGGGCATGCGACGGTCGGTGACTTCATCGGATCGACGAGTCAGGTGTCGGGAGCATTCTCGGGCACCCTCGCCAGCGCGCGCGGATGGGTCGAGGCGCCCGTCGCGACGCTGGTCACGCAGAACGACCGGCGCGATCGCGATCTGCGCGCGTCGATGGAGGTCGATCGGTATCCCACGATGCGGTTCGACCTCGATAGGACCGTCATCGCGTCGGCCCACGACGATGCGCGCGATACGGCCGATGTGCTGTTGCACGGCAGACTCGCCATTCACGGCGTCACGCGCGTGGTCGAGCTGCCAGCCGCGGTGTCGCACCGCGGGGACACGCTTCAGGTACACGCGGTTTTTCCACTGAACGTGACCGATTACCGCATCGGAGGGCTGAAGAAGCTCTTCGGGATCCTTCGCATGCAGCGACAAATCGAGGTGCGCGTTGACCTCCGTTTCGTACGCGCGACCAACGAGCTCCAATCCCTTACTTCGAGTAGACAGGAGAAAGCCAGATGAAGCAGAATTTTCGCCGCATGATCGCGGTTGGCGTCACCCTCGCTGCGATGGCGGCATGTGACGACTACGGTACCGATCCGGTCCCGGCCCCGGAGAACGAACCAACGGTTTTGGCCGCGACGGGCAACATTGCCGCGACCGTGGAGGAGTTTCGCGCGCTGTTGGGCGAGCCGTCCAACGGAGGAACGCCCGAGGAGCAGCCCACGGGTCGCCGTGAGATCGCCTGGGATGGCGCGGGCGCGAACCCATTCAACAACCGGAATGATTTCCCGGCCGATTTCTTCAACACCAACGTCAAATCGGGCGCGGTGTTCACCACGCCTGGAACCGGGTTCCGAAACGACAGCCTGAAGTTCGCGGAGGTCAATGAGGGCTACGCGGCGCAGTTCGACGCGTTCAGCCCCACCAAGATCTTTTCACCGATCGGCAGCAACGTCATGGACGTCCTGTTTCAGGTTGCCGGCCGGCCGACGCCTGCACAGGTGACGGGATTCGGAGTCGTGTTCAGCGACGTCGACACCGACGCAGCGACGACGATCGAGTTCTTCGACGCGAACGGGCGGAGCCTCGGAACGGTGGCCGCTCCTCGCCGCTCCGATGCCGCCGGGTCATCCTTTGTCGGCGTCAAGTTCGCGGACGCCATCGTCGCCCGCGCGCGCATCACGTTAGGCACCGGCAGCCTGGGCGCGGCTACCGCCGACATCTCGGCTGGCGGGAACGCTGACCTCGTCGTGACCGACAACTTCATCTACGGCGAGCCGAGACGGATTCCGTAGCTCCACGATCCGCATTCCGGC
>DASTYE010000160.1:0-15911 GCA_035765135.1 Gemmatimonadaceae bacterium
GCTCTTCACCGTGCCCTCGTACGTCTCGCCGATCACCGGCTCGGCCGTGAGCGACTTGATGATCGCCTTCGCGCGCTCGAGCGCCTCGCCACCGACCGCCGCGATCGTCACGCGGCCCGTGTCGTCGACGGTGATCTCCGCCCCCGTCTCCTCCTGGATGCCGCGAATGGTCTTCCCCTTCGGACCGATGAGGTCGCCGATCTTCTCGGGGTTGATCTGCACGGTGACGATGCGCGGCGCATACGGCGAGAGATCGGCGCGCGGCTGCGCGAGCGCCTTGTTCATCTCACGCAGAATGTGGAGACGCCCGTCCTTGGCCTGCGCCAGCGCCTCGCGCATGATCTTGAGATCGAGCCCCTCGACCTTGATGTCCATCTGGATCGAGGTGATTCCGTTCTCGGTGCCGGCGACCTTGAAGTCCATGTCGCCGAGGTGATCCTCGGTGCCGAGGATGTCGGTGAGGATCGCGTACTTGCCGCCTTCCGTGATCAGGCCCATCGCCACGCCGGCGCAGGCCGATCTCATCGGCACCCCGGCATCGAAGAGGGCGAGCGATCCGCCGCAGACCGACGCCATCGACGACGAGCCGTTCGACTCGAGAATGTCGGAGACGATGCGGATGGTGTACGGGAACTCCTCGTACGGCGGCAGGAGCCCCTGGAGCGCCCGTTCGGCGAGATTCCCGTGCCCGATCTCACGACGGCTCGTTCCGCGCATCGGGCGAACCTCGCCCGTGGAGAACGGCGGGAAGTTGTAGTGCAACATGAACGACTTCGTGGACTCGTCAGGCACGTCGATCGTGTCGAGCCGTTGCACATCCTGCTCGGTGCCGAGCGTGGCGGCGACGAGCGCCTGTGTCTGGCCGCGGGTAAAGAGCGCCGACCCGTGCGCCCGTGGAAGAATCGGTGCCTGGATGGTGATCGGCCGGACCTCGTTCGGCTTGCGGCCATCGACGCGCTCGCCGCGCTCGATCACCTGCGATCGCAGGGTGTGGTACTCCACCTCGCCGACGAGATCGGCGACGTCTTTCGTGTTGTCCGGGAAATCGGCGGTGAGCGCCTCGATGACCTGCCGCTTCACCATCTCGACCGCGTCGACGCGCGCGTGCTTCTCCGGCGTGTTGATCGCTTCGCCGATCTTCCCCTGCGCGAGCTCCTTCACCCGGGCCACCAGGTCGTCGGGATGCGTGAGCTTGGTCCACGACATCTTCTCGACACGGGCGTTCTTGAGCAGCTCTTCCTGAATCCCGATCAGCTCGCGAATGCCCTTCTGGGCGATGGTGAGCCCCTCGACGACGTCCTCCTCACTGACTTCGAGCGCGCCGCCCTCGACCATGATGATCGAGTCCCGGCTTCCCGCGATCACCATGTCGATGTCGCTGTACTCGAGCTGCTGGAAGGTGGGGTTGATCACCCACTTGTCCTGCAGCCGTCCGAGGCGCACACCGGCGATCGGGCCAAGGAAGGGGATGCGCGAGGCGTTCAGGGCGAACGAGACCGCGGCGAGGGCCAGCACGTCGGCGTCATTCTCCTGGTCGGCCGAAATGACGTAGACGTAAACCTGAACCTCATTCTTGAAGCCTTCGGGAAAGAGCGGCCGAATCGACCGGTCGATGATTCGCGCCGAGAGGATTTCCTCGTCGTGAGGACGTCCCTCGCGCTTGATGAAGCCCCCCGGGATTTTCCCCGCGGCGTATGACTTCTCCTTGTACTCGACCGTCAATGGAAAGAACGGGAGCGGGCTCAGGTTCTCGCTGACGGTGACCGCGGCGAGTACCATGGTTTCGCCGTATTGTACGACCGCCGAACCCGCGGCCTGCTTGGCCATGCGGCCGGTTTCGATCGTGAGCTTGCGTCCGGCGAAGACGCGTTCGATGCGCTGCATCATGACTGGATCAGGTAGGAGAAAACACAAAACGCGCGGGGGCCATGACTGGCGCCCGCGCGAGTGTAAGTGACCGCGAAATTAATGCCGGAGACCAAGATCCTGAATGAGCTGCCGATAGGTCTCCAGGTCGGTCCGCTTCATATACTCCAGCAACCGGCGCCGCTTGCCGACCATTTTCAGCAGCCCCTGCCGGGAATGATGGTCTTTCTGGTGCGTTCGGAAGTGATCGGTGAGGTAGTTGATACGCTCGGTGAGCAATGCTACTTGCACCTTGGCGGACCCCGTATCCGTCTCGTGCGCCTTGTATTTCGCGATTGTCGATGCTTTTTCGAAAGGCATTATGTATATTCTCCGACACCACCGGGCGCTCAGCGCCGAATTCGTTGGAGCAGAGGAATTTACCCGTCGCTGACCCCCTTGTAAAGGCATCCTTCATTGCCTGAGCGCTATATCGGCCGGTATCTGGGCCGTTTCCGCATTGATGCGCTCGTCGGGTCGGGCGGCTTCGCCTGGGTCTACAAGGGATACGACCCCGAGCTCGATGTTCCGGTCGCGCTCAAGGTCCTGAAGCCCCAGTTCGCCGGCGACGAGATGTTCGAGACGCGCTTCCGTCGCGAGGCTTCGACGGCGGCCAAGCTGCGTCATCCCAACATCATCAAGATTCTGGCGGTCGGCCGCGAGGGCGAAGCGGTCTACTTCGTCATGGATTACCTCTCGCAGGGGCTCGTCGACCGCCTGCGGGTGATGGGCACCCTCCCTGAGCACATGCTCGTGCGTGTCGGCTTCGACGTCGCCAGCGCGCTCGGGTTCGCCCACCGTCAAGGCGTCATCCACCGCGATGTGAAGGTGGACAACATCATGTTCGATGACCACGGCAACGCCGTCGTCACCGACTTCGGCATTGCCCGCGCCGTCACCAAGTACGCCGAGCAGACGGGCACGAACATGGTGGTGGGGACGCCGCAGTATTTCTCCCCCGAGCAGGCACGCGGTCTTCCGCTCGATGGTCGCGCCGATCTCTACTCGCTGGGCGTGACGCTGTTCAAGGCGGCGACAGGGGTACTGCCCTTCCAGGGCGACGACTGGTACGAGATCGCGCGACAGCACGTTGAGGACGTACCACCGCGCCCGCGTGACCTCAATCCGTCACTCTCGAAAGGCATCGAGCGCATCATCCTCCGGTGCCTCGAGAAGGAGCCTGACGACCGCTTCCCGAACGGCGAAGCGCTGTGCACGGAGCTCTCGCTGCTCCTCCCGGATCGGGGAGAGGTGACGTCGGCGCGGACCCTCATGATTCCGGCGACCGACACGCTCGAGCAGACCACCGGCCGGCACCCGCTTCGCCGCGCCGTTCGACGCATCCGCCGACGTGGCGTCGTGGTGGCATCGATCGCCGCGCTGGCGGTCGTCGGCGTCCTGTCGGCGACGTTACGCTCACGGCGCGCCGACTCGGAGGCATCAGCCGCGCCGTTCACGATTCTCGACAGCATCCGCGCCGATTCGCTCCGGTCCGTCGTCGTTGCTCCTCCACCGCCGCCCCCGCCTCCGCTGGTCGAGGTCATCGCCCCGGGGGACGCGAGCGTCACCATCAACGGCATCAATGTCGGGCGCGGCCGCTGGAAATCGGATACGCTGAAGCCCGGCACGTACGAGGTCGCCGCGCGAGTGAGGTCCTACGAACGGTGCTCGAGCGCCCGCGATGTCGACACGGTGCACGTGCTGACGACCGGGGAGACCATCGTCACGCTCCAGCCACGGGCATGCGGCTTTCTCGCGGTGGCCTCCACACCGGAGCGCGCAGAGTTCTCCGTTCTGGCGGCGAATGGTGCGTCGGTGCGCGAGGGCACGTTGCCGCTCCCCGATTCCCTCCTGCTCCCCGTGGGGCGATATCGGCTGCGCTTGCGCGCGCGATACTGCACGCAGTTCGAGGATTCGGTGCGGATCGAGTCGGGAAAGACGAATCACCAGCAGATCCCGATGATCTGCGGCGATACGACGCAGAAGGGCTGAGGGTGTCAAGGGTGTGAAGGGTGTCAAGGGTGTCGAGGTGAACTTCGTCACCTTGATCACCTCACCTCGACACCCTCGACACCCTTGACACCCTCGACACCCTTTGCTTAACGGCTCATCACTCCCGCCCCGAACCCGGCCGCGACGCCGAAGATCACGCCGAGCCAGAACGATCGCCGGCGATGCCATGGTGGCGCGGGCGGTGGGGGGCGGTCGAGCAGCGCCACGTGCTCGGTCGTGACACGCGTCGTCATTCCGGTGACGAGACCCATCGCGTTCGCCGAGTCGGCGGCGATGATCTGGAACCGGGCGATCAGGATGTCGCGCTGGCGCGGATCGACGACGATCCCGTACAGTCCTGGCCGCACCCAGGGATGGCGCCCCACGACGAGCGTGAAGGTGCTGTCACCCGCGCTCGCGATCTCGAACCGGACCGACGTTTCCTGCGCGGCCGCCTCGTGAGGCGCCGCGATCAGGAGTATCAGGACAGAGAGCAGCGGGACGAGCGAGGATCGCACTACCGGAACCATTGCACGATGTCGACCGCGGCCCGGCGGAGGTCGTTGAACATGGCGAGCGCGAAGATCAGGGCGATCATCGCCAGGCCGAAGCGCATCATGTACTCGCGGGAGCGCAGGCTGAACGGCGAGCCTTTGATCGCCTGCATCAGATTGATCAGAATCTGCCCGCCATCGAGAATGGGGATTGGCAGCAGGTTGAAGATCGCGACGTTGATGCTCAGGAACGCGGTGAGCTGAAGCAGGTTCGCGAAGCCGCTCGCCGCGGCTTCACCCGAGGCCCGCGCGATCGCGATCGGACCGCCGAGCTGATCGGTGGAGAGTCGCCTCGTCACCAGCCGGTGCAGCACGTCGATCACCGAGCCGGCCATGTCCCACGTCGCCTCCCACCCCGCGCCGATGGCCTCGCCCAAACCAACCGGCTCACGCCGGTCCGCCACGCCCGCGCCGATGCGACCGACGACGATCGCACGCCCCTCGTCATCACGCTGACGCTGCGAATCCGGAACGACCGTCACGGTCACGCGCTCCCCTCCGCGCGCGACCTCGATCGGCAGCGTCTTGCCCGGGGAGCTTCGTATCGCCTCGACGACGGCGGGCCATCCCTCCACCGCTTGCCCACCGACCGCGACGAGGCTGTCCCCTGACTTGAGGCCGGCTCGTTGCGCCGGCGACCCACCCTCGATCCGATCGATCACCGGCGACAGCTGAGGCGTCAGCAGCCCCACGAGGTCGCGCGGAGACACAGCACTGTCGCCCGACAGCGGGATCGCGACAGCCCTCCGCGATGTGCGAATCACGACCGAGTCTCCCTCGGCGCGAGCTATGCCCTCCACGACATCGCCCCACGTTGTCACCGCTCGATCGTTCACCGCGATCACCGTGTCGCCACGCTCAAAGCGCGAGGCGTAGGGCCGTGCCCACGCGGCATCGCTCACAGCGCCAATCACGCGAGTCGGTATCACCGGGCGGCCGTAATACGCCGCCAGCGCACTCAGCACGATGAAGCCGAGCACGATGTTCATGCTGACCCCGGCGACCATGATGAACAGTCGCGCGAGGAGACTCTTCGACTCGAACAGCCGATTCTCGGGAACGGGCAGCGGGCCGAATGGAGCGAGCGCGTTCGGGTCCCAGTCGCCTGGGCGCTGCTCATCCTCGACGACGTGCGCGCCGCTCCCTCCGACCGTGCCTGGGGCCGTCGCCGGACGCTCCGGTCCACCTTCGAAGGCAGCCATGGTCTCGTCTTCCTTCGAGGCCATGCGCACGTACCCGCCTAACGGGATCGCCGCCAGGATGTACTCGGTCTCGCCCCACCGGCGGCGCCACAGCGCTTTACCGAAGCCAATGGAGAAGCGCGGCGCGTAGACCCCAACCAGCTTCGCGGCGAGAAAGTGCCCCAGCTCGTGCACGAACACGACGACGCCGAGGACGAAAACGAATGCGAGGATCGTGCGAAATGGATCGAACCAGTCTAGCATGCGAAACGCTCTCTGACGTGACGACGGGCGGCCTCATCGGCCGCCAGCAGCGCCTCGCGTGATTGCGAGGGCGCGCCACCCACTGCCGTGAGCGCCGAGTCGATCGCTCGCGGAATATCCCCGAACTGCAGCCGGCCTTCCAGGAACAGTGCCACCGCCTGCTCGTTGGCGGCGTTGAACACCGCGGGAGCAGCGCCACCTGCACGACCCGCCTGTATTCCCAGCCGCAACGCCGGGAAGTCCTCGTGACGGACGCGCTCGAACGTCAATGGCGACATTTCGACGGGATCGAACGGTGGTACCCCCGTATCCGCGATTCGTCCCGGATGGGTGAGCGAATAGAGGACGGGCAGCTCCATGCTCGGGACACCAAGCTGTGCAAGCACACTTCCATCCACGAACTCCACGAACGAGTGCACGACGCTCTGCGGATGGACCACCACCTCGATGCGATCGTAGGGCAGTCCAAAAAGAAAATGCGCCTCGATTACCTCCAGCGCCTTGTTCGCGAGCGTGGCGCTGTCAATCGTGATCTTCCGGCCCATTCGCCACGTTGGATGACGCAGTGCATCGGCAACGGTGGCGTGCTCCAGTCGCTCTCGCTCCCATCCGCGGAACGGCCCCCCCGACGCCGTCAGCACGAGCCGCCGCACCTCGGTTCCGGCCCGTCCGGTTAGGCACTGCAGGATAGCGCTGTGCTCACTGTCCACCGGAACGATCTCACCGCCGCCATGCTCGCACGCCTTCGCGACGAGCTCGCCGGCCATGACGAGCGTCTCCTTGTTCGCGAGCGCCACTCGCTTCCCGGCCGAGAGCGCCGCCAGGGTGGCATCGAGTCCCGCGGCACCGACAACCGCATTCAGTACAATGGCGGCATCCACGTGCGTCGCGGCCTCGACGAGGCAGGCTGGCCCGTGACGCCACTCCCGATGATCGTCAGCACCATTCTGCACGATCCCGACGAACGACGGCCGGAACGCTCGCACCTGCTCGTCGAGCAGCGCCGAGTTCGAATGCGCCGTCAGCGCGGCGACGTAGAAAGCATCGGTGTGTCGCCCGAGTACGCGAAGCGCGGTCGTGCCGATGGAGCCGGTCGAGCCGAGCACGGCGACACCGCGGCGCGTCATCGTGGCGCGGGGATGAGCCACAGACTCAGCAGCCAGTACGCCACCGGAAGCGCGAACAACATGCCGTCGATCCGATCGAGCACGCCGCCGTGTCCGGGGATGATCTGCGAGCTGTCCTTCACGGCCGCCTCACGCTTGATGAGCGACTCGGCGAGATCACCGAGCTGTGTCGCGATGCTGATGGCGATTCCGAACAGAATCGCATGAACCGGCCGCAGGCCAAGCTGCGCCTGCGGGACGAGAATGAAGCGAACGAGCGCCCAGCCGGCGACACCGTTCGCGACCACCGCGCCGACCGCGCCCGCGATCGTCTTGCCGGGGCTCACCGCGGGAATGAGCTTGCGCTTCCCCAATGCACGGCCGACGAAGAACGCCGCCGTATCCGAGATCCACACCAACGCGAGTACGATACCGAGGAGCGCGGCCCCCGCGGCATTCCCCACCGCATAGGGATGATATCGCAATGCGTATGCGAAGGTCAGCATTGCGGCGGTGTAGAGGACGCCGAACACCGTCGCCGAAACCGAGGTGAGTGGGCGTCCCGTGACGCCCCGCGTGAAGATCACCGCGCTGAACAGGCCCACCACGATCAGCACCGCTACGGTGGGCGAGACGATGCGATCGACAGGGAGCCCGAGGTAGCGCGCGTGAATCGCGAGCGGGACGAGCCCCGCGATCACGACTCCGATGTTGGCCATGGGTCGCGCGCCGACCTTTTCCGCGAGGCGGAAGAACTCCCAGGCGGCGAGCGCGCTGGCGATGGCGAGGAGCCCCGCGAGCGCCCAGTCGCCAATCCAGACGGCCGCGAGGACGACGGGTATCGCGACGACCGCGAAGAGGACGCGCTGCGCGAGATTCGACAGACCGCGACGTCCCGGCGCGCGCTCGCTCTCCGTCATGTCAGTGCGCCCGGCTCAGGCAGTGACCTTTCCGAAGCGCCGCTCGCGGCTCTGATACTCCAGAATCGCCGCGAACAAGTCGCGGCGCGTGAAGTCCGGCCACAGCACGGGGATGATGTGCAGCTCCGTGTATGCGAGCTGCCAGAGCATGAAGTTGGAGATGCGCTGCTCACCGGAGGTTCGGATCAGCAGGTCCGGATCGGGCGTGCCGTTCGTGTAGAGGTTCGCGCGAAAGGCGTCTTCGTTGATGTCGGCGACGTCGATCCGGCCGTCCACGGCGGCTTCGGCGATCCGGCGCGCCGCGCGAACGAGCTCGGCACGCGCGCCGTAGGAGATGAACAGCTGCACGATCAGTCGATCGTTATGCGCGGTCGCCTGCATGACGCTGGCCACCGCCTCACGAGCACTCTTCGAAAGCCGCTCGAGATCCCCGATCACGCGCACATGCACGCCGTTGGCGACCAGCTCCGCCTTCTCGCGCTCGATGTACTCTTCGAGCAGCGACATGAGCGCGGTGACCTCCGTTGGCGGGCGCTGCCAGTTTTCCTGGGAAAAGGCGAACAGGGAGAGTACCTCGAGCCCCGCCTGGATCGATCCCTCGACGGCTTCTCGCACGGCCTTCATTCCGTTGCGATGTCCCAGCGCACGCGGCAGATGGCGCTCGCGCGCCCACCGGCCATTGCCATCCATGATGATGGCGACGTGTCGCGGGACGGCGCCGTTTACACGGATCCTCGCCAGAAGGTCATCGGAGGTCATTCCCTGGCTCACACCTCCATGATCTCCGCTTCCTTCGACTTGAGCAGCTCGTCGATCCTATGGATGTAGTCGTCGTGCAGCTTCTGGAGATCCTTCTCGGCGTGCTTCTTGTCGTCCTCTGAGACCTTGTCGAGCTTCTTGATCGCATCACGTCCGTGCGTGCGCGCATGCCGGATCGCGATGCGCCCCTCCTCGGCGAGCTTGTGCACGATCTTCACGAGATCGCGCCGCCGCTCCTCGTTGAGCGCTGGCAGCGGAACACGGATGACGTTGCCCGCCGTCGCCGGGTTCAGGCCGAGATCGGACTCGCGAATCGCCTTCTCGATGGCGTGAGTGAGTCCCTTGTCCCACGCCGTCACCGTCAGGAGCCGCGGCTCGGGCGCCGCCACGGCGGCCACCTGATTCAGCGACATCTGCTGCCCGTACGCCTCGACGCGCACCGTATCCAGGAGGTTCGGCGAGGCCTTCCCGCTCCGGATCGTTCCGAACTCCCGGCGCGAGCTCTCGAGCGCCTTCTCCATGGAAGTGCGCGTCTCTTTCAGGATCTGGGGTATGGTGCTCATTGGACGAGAGTGCCGACGCGCTCGCCCGCGACCGCGCTCGCGACGGCGCCGTTCTTGTGGATGTTGAGCACGATGAGCGGAACCTTGTTCTCCGCGCAGAGCGTGATCGCGGTCTGATCCATCACGCGGAGCTCCTGAAGCATCACGTCGCGGTAGCTGATCGTCTCGTAGAATTTCGCCGTCGGATCGGTCTTCGGATCAGCCGTGAAGACTCCGTCCACGCTCGTCGCCTTGATGATGACTTCCGCCTTCATCTGGATCGCGCGCAGCACGGCGGCCGTGTCCGTCGAAAAGTACGGATTGCCGGTACCCGCCGCAAAGATGACCGTCCGTCCCTTCTCGAAGTGCCGGAGCGCGCGCCGCCGAATGTACGGCTCGGCGACCTCCTCCATTCGGATCGCGGTCATCACGCGCGTGACCACGCCCTTGCGCTCGAGCACGTCCTGCAACGCCAGTGCGTTGATGACGGTGCCGAGCATCCCCATGTAATCGGAGCCGACGCGATCCATCCCCATCTTCGCGAGAATGGAGCCGCGGACGATGTTGCCGCCGCCGACCACCAGACCGACGGCGACGCCCATGTCCACCACGCTCTTTATCTCGTCCGCGAAGCGGTCGACGGTACTGAAGTCGAAGCCGAACCCCTTGTCGCCGGCCAACGCCTCACCGGACAGCTTGAGGAGAATCCGGCGATAGCGTAGCTCCGTCACGCGCGAGTCACTCCTCGCCCATCTGGAATCGAACGAACCGGCGAACCTGCACGTTCTCGCCGAGCCGCGCCGAGGCTTCCTTGATCAGATCCCCGATCGACTTCTTGTCCTCGCGAATCCACGGCTGCGACATCAGCACGACCTGCTTGTAGAACGCCTCGAGCTTCCCCTCGACGATCTTCGCCACCAGGTGGTCCGGCTTGCCGCTCGCACGCACCTGCTCCTCGGCGATCCGACGCTCGCGCTCGACCGCCTCCATGGGAATGCCGTCCTTCTCGACCGCCAGCGGCGCGGCGCTGGCAATGTGCATTGCCACCTCGCGAGCCAGCGTCTTGAAATCATCCGTGCGCGCCACGAAGTCCGTCTCGCAGTTCAGCTCGACGAGCACGCCGATCTTGCCCGGCGGATGGATATAGCTCGTGATCACGCCCTCGGACGTCGTGCGCCCGGCGCGCTTCTCCGCCTTCGCGATTCCCTTCTTGCGCAGGTACTCGACGGCCTTCTCCAGATCGCCAGCCGTCTCCTCGAGCGCCCGCTTGCACTCCATCATCCCCGCGCCGGTGCGGCGGCGGAGCTCCTGAACATCCTTGGGCGTAAATGCCATGGTGGTCATCGTTATGTCTCTCCCTGGTACGTCAACGCCGCCGGCGAGTCACACCGGCGGCGCCGTAGTCTACCTCCAACTCGCGGGTGGCACTACCCCGCGGCGCGCGCGTGACTACTCGGTGTTGTCGCCGGTGCTGTCGCCGCCTTCGGTCGGTGCCTCGCCCTCGGCTGCCTCGCCACCACTCTTGAGCCGGGCGGCAATTGCTTCCGGCTTCGCGCGACGACGGCGCGGACGGCGACGGCGCTTCTTGTCGGCATCATCGGCCGGCTCGACGCCGCGGTCGGAGCTGTACGTCGTCTGCTCGCCTTCGTCCTCGTCCGAGCGAACCGGTGCCGCGAGCCGCGCTTCGGAGATCGAGTCGGCGATCGCCTTCGTGATCAGCTCCACCGAGCGGATCGCATCGTCGTTGCCCGCGATCGGAACCGTGATGAGATCCGGATCGGCATTCGTATCGACGATGCCGACGATGGGGATCCCGAGCTTGTTCGCCTCGTTGACGGCGATCTTCTCTTTCTTCGAGTCGATGATGAAGAGCAGGCCCGGCAGACGCGACATGTTCTTGATGCCGGCGAGGTTCTTCTCGAGCTTCTCGCGCTCTCGCGACAGCAGGAGCTGCTCCTTCTTCGTGTAGTTCTCGAACTCGCCGCCCTCTTCGCCGCCCTTCTGCAGCTCCTTCATGCGACGGATCTGCTTCTTGACGGTCTGGAAGTTGGTCAGCAGGCCGCCGAGCCAGCGCTCGGTAACGTGCATGGCGTTGCAGCGGTCGGCCTGCTCCTGCACGATCGCCTTGAGCTGACGCTTGGTGCAGACGAAGAGGACGTTGTCGCCGCGCATAACGACGTCGCGCACGAGCTTCTGCGCCAGCTCGAGCTGTCGCAGCGTCTTCTGCAGGTCGATGATGTAAATGCCGTTGCGCTCGGCGAAAATGAACCGGCGCATCTTGGGGTTCCATCGGCGCGTCTGATGGCCGAAGTGAACGCCCGCTTCGAGGAGCTGCTCCAGCGATGGTTGCATGTCGATTCGTGTCCTTCTCGGGTTAGTCCGCCGCTTCCGTCATCATCGCGTGCGACCGGCGCTGCCGGCACCCGCCGCGACTCGGGGAGCGTGAGTGGTTTTTGACTGCGAGGTTGTCGAGGTTGTCCAGGTCGTCCAGGTTGTCGAGGGGCTCACCTCGATTACCTCGACGACCTTGACGACCTTGACGACCTTTACCTCTTGCTGAACTGGAACCGCTTCCGCGCCTTCGGGCGACCCGGCTTCTTCCGCTCCACCGCGCGAGCGTCGCGCGTCAGCAGGCCAAGGTCACGCAGCTTGCGCCGATGCACTTCGTCGATCTTCACGAGCGCGCGAGCGACGGCGAGTCGCAGCGCACCTGCCTGTCCGCTTACGCCGCCGCCATCGATGCGGGCGCGAACGTCGAAGCGACCGAGCGTGTCCGTCGCTGTGAATGGCTGCTGGATCGCCGAGACCAGCGTTGGCCGCGGGAAGTAGTCGCCCAGCGTCCGACCGTTCACGTCCCACTTGCCCGATCCCGGCTTCAGGTACACGCGGCAGACGCTCTCTTTACGCCGACCGATCGCGTGATTGTTGGTGCCTTCCGCCATTACTCCTTCTCGCTCTTCTTGAGGTTGACGACCGTCGGCTGCTGCGCCGTATGCGGATGCTGCTCGCCCGCGTACACCTTCAGCTTCAAGCGCAGCTTCTGCCGGCCGAGCGCCGATTTTGGCAGCATGCCGAACACAGCCTTCTCGATCACCCGCTCCGGGTGCTTCGCGATCATCGTGGCATACGGGGTGAACCGCTCGTGCCCCATGTATCCGGAGTGCGTGAAGTACCGCTTCTGCTCCGCCTTGCGGCCGGTAACGCGCACCTTGGAGGCGTTGATCACGATGACGTGATCGCCGGTGTCCATGTGCGGCGTGAAGATCGGCTTGTGCTTGCCGCGGATGATCTTGGCGACTTCGGCCGCGAGGCGGCCGAGGACCATTCCGTCCGCGTCGATGAGGAACCAGCGGTGCTGGATGTCCTTCGGCGTAGCGGTGAACGTTTTCATTTATCGAGTTCGAAACAGGCGGAAACGCCGCCCGCGGGCCGGGGCTCGCGAGACAGCTTCGGATCGGACGTGTTTTTTGACAGACCCCAAAGCTAGACAAGCACTTACGGCGTGTCAACCGCTCTAGGGGCGGCCGCCTTCGACCTCGACATCGAGACGTGTCACCGGCGCGTCGAGGGGTCCGACCGGCTGTTCGCCCCTGCGGTGCGTCCCGGGCAGCGTCGCGCGGACCGTTACACTCAGGCCCGGCGGAATACCGCAGATGAAGTACTGGCCGGCGGCATCGCTTTCGGTTGTCAGGGTTTGGGTTCGCACTTCCACGCTCGCTGCGCTCACCGTGGCGCGTTGCCACCTGATGGTGAGCTTCGCCCCGCGAACCAGCGAGCCGGAACCGGCTTCCCGAACGTACCCGTACAGCAATGTCGTCCGGCGATCGACGGTCGTGTCGCCGCGGGCCGCGCATACCTGGCGGGTAATCTCGTCGTCCGCTGGCACCGTCAGTCGATGGTCGTCCTGGCTATCGGCGCTTATCTCGGCGACGGGGGCCATGACTCCCAGCGTATCGAGCCGGGGATGGGTGAACGACAGGCGATAGCGACCGGCGCTTACGCCTTGCATCACAAAGGTCCCGTCGCGATCGGTTATGGACGAGTGGCCGGTTCCGGACAGAAATGCGCGGGCACCGGCCACCGGCTCTCCCGTCGCGGTATGCACCGAGCCACGGACGATCGCTCCCTGAGTCTCCGATTTGACGTGACCCGTCGGATCCGCCTCGAGGCTGATGAGCGACCCACCTTCTTCGTGGATGCCTAACCACTGGCGTTGCCGCGCCGCCCCGGGGTCGACTCCCGGAACCGGTGCCGCCGCCGGGGGGAGTCCCACCAGCGGAAGGCGAAGGGCCCAGCGATCCACGACCCATGCGCCACGCGGAAGGCGGCGAAACTCCACCCACCCGTCCGCGCTCCCGCGCGGGATGATGTCCGGCAGATTCACGTACGCGAATTCGAGACGTCGCAGCTCTCCACTTTCCGCGGCCAGCCAGAGCGTACCCTTGATCTCCGGGAGCGTGCGACCGGGGACAGGCTCGATCTCGAGACCCACGCGTCCGCGCTCAGCCCGATCGTCCCGGACCCGAAAGCAGTGCGTGCGGAGGAACTCCTCGGCGATCAGCGTGCGAGCGTCGGGGGCATAAAACGTGACGGTGTCCCGATCGCGTACGGCGAAGCCCTTCTGCTCGAGCTCGCGCGCCGGCGACGCCACGAATGGTGACTTCGACGCACCAGTCGTTCTCCATCGTTGGTCCCGCGTGACGAGCCGCCGCGTCTGGTCGAAGTCGCGGACGTACCGCTCGATCGTCACGTTCGGATACAGGCCACTCTCTCCTGCCGCCGCCGAGGCAAGCACGCCGCGCACGGCTGACCATACGCGCGCGGTCAGCGTGTCCGCCTCACGAAGCACGCGACACCGAGGGCTGTCGGTGATCACGATGCGCTCGAGACTGACCGTCACCGCCTTCGCGGTGATGACCTGGGACTCGCTCTCGCCTTCGTCCAGCGCAAACCTGTCGGTCGTCGTCGGCTGAAAGCCGAGACGTTCGAAACGAAGGCTATAGCGGCCGGGAGAAGGGGCGCGGATGGCGAACTGGCCGGCGGAGTCGGTGAGCATGGCGCGGATCGCCCCGCCGTCCGCATCGAGCAGCGTGACGACGCCCGACTCGATCGGCTGACCGGAATCCGCGTCGCGGGCCGCGCCACGAACGACCTGGCCGGTGACCGTGCCCGGTGCGGCGAGCAGAATTGTCAGAAGGAGCAAACGAGCAGCCGTCACACGGGCGCTCTCCTGCGAAGGGACGTCTTCGTACGATACGCGCCTTACGACAACTCCACCAGCACGGCGCCTTTTTCCACGGTCGCCCCAGGCTGCACGCGAACGGCGCTTACCGTCCCGACGCTCTGGGCACGCAGCTCGTTTTCCATTTTCATCGCTTCCATGACGACCATTGGCGTGCCGGGCTGCACTGCATCACCCTGCTGGACGCTGACGCGAACGATCAATCCTGGCATTGGCGCGATGAGCGGCGCCGGCCCGGCGGCGCGGCCGCCCGCCCCGGAGAGATCCCGGATCGCGCGGGTTCGCTCATCGAGCGCCTCCACGTCGTACAGGTGGCCATCGATCCAGAGCACGAAGCGGCCGCGCCCTTCGCCACGCTGCACGACGATGCGGTGAATCTCGTTGCCGACGGCGAGAACCTTCACCGGAGTGCCCTCGACATCGGTGAGCGCCGCGCGAACGGTCGCGTCGCCGAGGCGAATGCCGTCGCCATCGCGCGCCACCTCGAACCGCTCGCCGTTGACAGTGACGACGTACTTCATGTCGTCCCTGGCAGCAGCTCGCAGATCGTCTCGACGTGCGCCGTCTGCGGGAACATGTCGAAGCTCTCGATGGAGGCGATGCGATAGCTCGGCATCCGGCCAACGTCGCGCGCGAGCGTCGCCGGGTCACAGCTGACGTAAATCAGGGCGGTTGGTGCGGGACGGGCGCTCTCGAGAATCTGCGTGACGCGCGCGTCCACGCCGGCGCGTGGTGGGTTGAGGATGACGACATCCGCCGGAAGTGCGTCGCCCAGGACGGCCTCCACGCGCGCGGCGATCGCACGCGAGCCTTCAGGAAGTCGGGCGGCACTCCAGGCGGCGGCATCGCGATCGAGCTCGATCGCTGTCACGCGCATTCCGCGGCCGGCGAGCGCGATCGCCGTGTGCCCAAGGCCGGCGTAGGCGTCCACCACCGCCGTCGGCTGATGACGAGTCGTCAATGCGATGACGCGCTCCTGCAGGCCGCGCGCGACGCCCGGATTCACCTGCGCGAACGATGCGCCGGGCGCGCTGTCTTCCCGGCGCGTGTGAAGTCGCCGCCGGCCCTGCCCCTCCGGAACCCACCACAGCGTCGCCAGGCGCGGCACGGCACCGAAGAACGCCTCACTGTCCGTCCATGCGCGAGCGCCCTCGACCGTCAGGGACGCCGAGTCGTCATCGTCGAGTCGCACCGCGCCGCGCAGCTCCTGGGCCTGCGGCAGATGACGTCCTGCCGCGAGCACCTCTCGCCACACCGCCAGCACATCTTCGTGGGTGATGGGGCAGTCCTCGAGGGAGAAGACGCGCCGCGGGTCGTCGAACGGGTGCAGCCCGGCGATCCATCCCCCTCGGCGTCGCCGCAGCGCGAGGGTCAGCTTGCGCCGATAGCGCCACGGAAGCGGACTCGCCCTAACGAGCGGTACGTCGATGGTGCGCCGTCCGATGC
>DASTYE010000161.1:0-5971 GCA_035765135.1 Gemmatimonadaceae bacterium
ACGCGCGGACGAACGGATGAATCATTGGGAGGCAGGTGAAACCAAAGACCCGCAGACGCACGGTACTCGGTCCGACGGTACGCGCCGACTGAAGAATACCAAGTCGAAGTGCACGTATGGCCCGGATCTAAATCCCCCGGATGCCCCAACGCCTTGACCTCCGATCATTGAGAATGCGAACTACAACCGAGCGATCGACTGCCCTAAGCCTCTCAGTGCGGCGAAACAAAGGCCGGCGGATGTGGCCTGAATTCCGCGATTCAATCGCCGGCCTTCTGGGTCGCCGCCCCGAAACCGTGGTTGTCGCCACCCTTGAAGAGACGGATGCGATTCGCGCCCGGTTCAGTGAGCGGATGAGCGCACCAAAGGAGCGCCTCAACCCTGAGTACGTTCAAATCGAAACAGTGAGCCAGGACGCCTTGCTTGCGGCCGTTGAGTCGGTAAAGGCTAGGTTCCCTGACGTTGAGATGCTCCTATTTAGGGAAAAGAGCGAGTTTTGCGGGGCCGTGCGAGTGAAAAGCTCAGAGCTATTCGACCATTTCCTTGCGCTGTTCGAGCTAGACGGGGAGGATCTCGTCGCTTGCACTTCAGACGGCGCGGCAGGTCTTTTCGCTGCTTGGTGGGAAGAGCCGAATCACCCTGTAATATCGATGGCTTATGCGTTCCGAGCATGGTACTCGCCGTCTCCTCCCTAGGACACGTAACGCGCTCGAGCGACGGGCCGAGCCGCGCGCCTGAAACTCTTGTGCGAGCGGCAGAGGTTCCCCGAGGTCGGAAGGATCAGATGAAAAAGCAAGGAGGGAGCACTAATGCGGGTGCTCCCCTCCTTGGTCCGGCCGCCGCGTGACGCGGCGGGCCGCCGGAGCGGAGGAAGCTCTCGTTCATTGAGCCTCGCCGGTGGCGCAACGCGCCAAGGTGCGCTCGGCGCGCTAGCGCCACCGATCTACGACCCGATGGACCGGCGCAACTGGCGAATTGCGGTTGGGCGCACCAGCTCGCTTCCGGTCCGGCCGCGACGAGGCTCGAGCGAGCAGCCCACAGGGCCTTCGTAGTTGCTTCGTTTGCGCGCGCAGGACGCCGCGTTCAACCTGTTGGCCTAACCCAGAAACCCGTGCACCAATGCAACCGCCAGATCAGGTGTCCGACTGGGTGTCCAAATATTACGGCGTTATAGCCGTATGACGACAGGAGGTTTGACGGCGGATCGCGGGGATTGGCCTCTGAAGTCCGACATTCCGCCGTACCCTTGCAGCCATTCAACATTCGCCTGCTGACCGGGCGGTGTGCCCGTTAGTGTGCCCGTTTGTATCGGGCAGATCGCGACATGAGGCTTGAGAATCCGGGCAGATCACGCGAGCTGTCATAGGGAAAACTGACATCTCGGCGGATTCTCCGTACCCCCGGCCCTCGCCTGGAAAGCGTGTGGACGGGCAACCGTCTCGCGAGTTCGAATCTCGCCCCATCCGTGTGCAAACAACAACCGCACGACGTCGTACTGGCGCGTGCGGTTGTTGCGCGGCCGATCAAGGGGCGCCGGTGCTCTCAACTTCCCGCGGGAGCGAGGGCTTTGAAAACTCGCCTAGCGCCGCGGTTATGGTGTAGCCCGAACCAATATAGTGGCTGCGGCGCTGCGGCCAGCATTGGTAGTCATGGTTAATGTGGCTCTCCCCGGCGCACCTCCCCTGACGCGACACGTGTCGCCGATTCCGGAAGAATCGATGACCGCAGTCGTAGAGTCAGACGACGAGCAGTGACCCTGCAACCACATTGGACCCTCGGCGGCTGACCCGTGCAGTCCCACTCGAACATGTTCGCCTGTCCGAAGCGCGGTTGAATCGGGGTATATCGCGAGTGCCTGGAGGGCGGAGACGGGGAGCACGATGACTTCTACGATCGCCGCGAGCGGCGTTCCCGCCGCTGCGTTTGCCGACCGGATCCCAATCGCCGCGCTTCCCTCACGTAGCGTGACCACCAGGCCGTTGGGTGTCACGGCGGCAATGGTCGAGTCGGAGGACGTCCAGGCAAATTGACTCGGCGGCAAGGGAGGACCGAACCCGTAGTCCCACACGCGCGCCTCCATCTCGACAGAATCGCCCAGCAACGTTCGGTAGGGAATCCCTCCAGTCCTTGGCGCCAGCACCAGTTCGGCGCCGGTATTCCCACTGGGTCCTGTCGAAAACGGATCGACGTCGGTTGGGAAGGTGCACTCTTCCTCGCCGCAAGCGAGGAGTGCAAGAAGGAGCCACGTGCGCCGTTTGATGATCGTTTTCATGGAAGCCTCGTGAAGATGCCTGTTGAGGACCACGATGGCGGGCGCCGCGCTGTCGATCTATGCGCACTGTGACGTAGCCAACGGTCAGTGATGACGTAGCCATGATCCGCTCCTTGCCGCGCAGACGAGTGGAGTCGGCAGGGAGTTCCAAAAATTTCTTCTGTTGTTGAGCCTTGAAATTCCCCTTGCGGTGCCGCTGGGTTAGTGTGGCCGTTCATACCCGGCCGACTCCGAGATCGGGGAAGAGAATCCGGGCAGATCACGCGAGCTGGCCTAGGGAAAAGCGCCATCTCACCGAATTCTCAATACCGCCGAGTCTCGCCTGGTAACCGGGTGCACGGGTAGCCGTCTCGCAAGTTCGAATCTCGCGCCGTCCGTCGCCTAACGAGACGCCCCAGCCGTCGTGGCCGGGGCATCCTTGTTTATTCGCGACACACTAATGCCACGCGCTAACACAGGGGGTGGCCCCGGACGTCAGCGACCCGCCTCCTTGACCATCATCACGATGTTCGCATCCGGTTGACCTGGCCACAGCACCATCGGCATGTGCCGTCCGGCGAAGCCGCCCACATCGTCCTGCGTGGCGTACGGCGCGTAGAAATGGAGGTGGGGCGGGGCAGCCACGATCTTCTTCGTGTACGGATCCCACGTCAGCTGCTCCGGCGCCAGCATGTAAATGAGGCCGGGCTTGCTGGGTGCACGCAGACGGCCGTCACGGTACGCCGCCTCGATCCGCCGCTTGACCTCGTCTTCGGACAGACCCTTGGCCCGCAGCTCTTCCCGATAGAGCCGCGCCTTCAGCGTCGTGGCACTCCCTTCCGCATCGTAGCACACCGGCTCGATCGTTTCGAGTAGCTCACGCTCGACGAGGCAGCTGAACCCGTTCGTTCCGGCGCGAACCTGCTTGTATCCTCCCGCCGCCAGCACGTAGAGCGACGCGCGGGCGGTGACGTCGGGCGGCGCGGTGCTGAGCGCGAGGCGGGTTTGCTCCTCCGCGCTCATGGACGTCAGAACTGCCAGTGACGGCCGACCGGTCTCGACAGCTGATTGAGCCGCGGCCGGTCGAAAGACCGCGAAACCGACAACGACGGCCGACACGAGTGACAGTGTGCTGAATATGCGGTACATGAGCGTTCCTTTGTTGATGGTGTGATCGGAAACTCCGAAACCACTCATTTCTCGGCTTCCACGAATGCCTTCAACCGGGCGGCCGCCGCATCCCACTGCGCCGCGACGTGGTCGAGGTACTGCCGCGCGATCTCGAGTCGCTTCACCGAAAGCGCAAACACACGCTCACGGCCCCGACGCGCGTCGCGCACCAGCCCTGCCGCCTCGAGGGTATCGAGGTGCCGCGTGATCGCCTGACGCGTCACCCCGGTGCCCTCGCTCAGGCGACTGATGGAGAGCGGGCCTTCCGACGAGAGCCGGCGCAGCAGACGCAGTCGGGTCGCGTCGCCGAGCGCCGCGAATACGGGCGCGGCGTCCGGCGTCCTGAGCGCGGCCCCGCCCCGGTTAGGCGACATACCGCTCCAGCTTCTTGATCTGCCCGGCCCACCCGCGGTCGTTCATCCGGAACGCCTCGGCGCGCCGCGTGATCGGGATCTGGTCGAACCCGGACTCGATGATGGTGACCGCCGTGCCGCCGGCGATCTCCTCGAGACGGAACTCCACCAGCGTGGTGGGCTCCGACGAGTAGTCGACCTTGGGATCGATGGCATAGGGGTGCCACCGATAGGCGAAGAGGTGCTCGGGCTCGATTCGCTCGACCTGTAGCCGCACTTCGTGCTCGTTCCCGGAGATAGTGATCTCCCCGCGGATCGTAGCGCCTTCAGAGAACGGCTGGTCGAGCTTCATCCCGAACCAGGCGCCAAACTCCGTCGCGTCCGCGACCGCCCGCCACACGCGGCTACGGGGCGCGCGGACCTCGATGCGCTTCTCGATGCGATCGGTGCTCGTGGCCTGCATTGATTGCTCCTCGATGTGGACGTGAAAGATATGCAACACATGTGTTGCATATAATAGCACACGCTCCTCAAATATGCAATAGTTATGTTGCGTATTGTCGGAACGTGCTCGGAGCTACTTCAGCTGGCAGCGGCGAACCCCATGTGTGGCCGCGGGATACGGGCCACGGGGCACGAAGGAAAGAGGAGCAAGGAAAATTCCTTGCTCCTCAGTCCTTGTTCCTCGTTGTCGCCGAGCTACCTAGCGCGGCGGCGGCGCTGCGGTTGTATCGGTGCGCGCCGCGTCACCCACCGTTCCGGCGCCGACGATGATGATCTCCACGCGGCGGTTCTGCTGGCGCCCGGCCGCCGTCGCATTCGTCGCGACCGGCCGCGTCTCGCCGAACCCCTCCGAGCTGATCTTCGACGCGTCCACACCGCCCTCGACCAACGCCATCCGCACCGAAGTCGCGCGATCGTGCGAGAGCTGGTGATTGAAGTCGTCACCCCCGGTCGCGTCGGTGTGCCCCTCCACCAGGATCTGGTGCTGCGGATACTGCCGAAGCACGACGGCGATCCGGTTGATACTCGCCTGGGCGCCCGACCTCAGCGTACTCTTGCCGACATCGAACAGAATGTCGCTCAGGCTGATCACGAGTCCGCGCTGCGTCTGTTGAAGGTTCGTGATCTCGGCGACGAGGCTTCGCAGCTGGCCGAGCGCCTCGTTCAGCCGCCGGTTCGCTTCCTCGTTGGCCATTCGCAGCGAGTCGGCGCGCCGCTGCAGCGCCTGCATTTCCTGCTCGGTGAGCTGCTGCCGCTGCTCGAGCTGCGCTCGTTGCGCCTCGCTGAGGGTGAGAAGGCGCCGGAGCCGAGCCGTGCGCAGGCTGTCGGCCGCGCGCTCGGCGAGAATGCGCTGGTGGTTCGCCTCGGCCGTCTGCGCCAGACGTAGTGCGACATGGCCCAGCGCATCGACGTCCTCCTGAGCCTTCCTGGCGGTAAACGCCGCGTCGGCTTCCACGATCGCCGTGTTGGCACGGAGAAGATCCGCCTCAACCTGGCGGTCCGCGCCTTCCGACATGAGCCGCTGGTAGATTCCGCGTGCCTCGTCCACCTCGGGAGACGGCCGCGTCGTGGCGCAGGCGGCGAGCACGAGCACGGCGGCCGCCATGACAGAAACGCGAGCGATCATTGGCCACCTCCCGGCGGCAAGGCCGCCATCGCTTCGCGCGCCCGGGTATGCTCACGGCGGGCGATCTCGCCCTCGGCCGTCGCGCGTGCATAACGAGCCTCCGCCTGCGCCCGCATCGCCTCCACCTGAGCGCGCCCGCGCTCGCCGCGCTGCTCCAACTCACGCGCCACGCCAAGCGCCTGCCGTGCCGCCGCGATGGCGCTCGACGCCAGCGAATCGGCCCCCGCTCGCTGCGCGTCGCCGATCAGCCGGTCGGCCTCGGCGATCGTCGGCGTGCTGTTGACGTCGTTGGAAAAGACACGCCCCGGCGCGCACGCCGCGAGCAGCATGGCGCCCAGGATCCATCCCGTTTGCCGCATGTACGCCTCCTCCGAGTAGAGTCGTTGGACACGTTGCAAGGGGTAAGCCGGAACGGGACACCTGTCAACGCCGGGACAGGGTGCCGTCGAAGGTGATGGGAACCCTTCCGCATTCCGCATTCCGCACTCGTGTGTCTATATTCCCCCACCGATGCCTCCCAAGCAGAACATCGTTCTCGATGCGCGCGCCGTGGATCGCGCGCTCAAG
>DASTYE010000162.1:0-14383 GCA_035765135.1 Gemmatimonadaceae bacterium
CTGTCCCCCCACCATCGCGACGGTCACCGGAACGCGCAGCAGCGGCGCGAGGCGATCCGAGGCGCTCGCCGCGAATCGAAGCTCGACGCCCTGCGGAATCGTCGCCGAAGAGAGCCAGGTGCGCATCCACTCGCGCTTGCCCAGGATCTCCGAGAAGCAGCGGATGTCGAGTGACACGACCGAGGAGTCGAGCTCGACACGCGCCGTTTCTGCGCCGTAGCGCTCGACGAATTCGGCGCTGAGGCCACGTTCAGGCGTGCGCTCGTCGCGGTCGATGAAAAGCCGCACAACGACGTCCCCGGCACCCAAGGGTGTGAGCGCACTCGTCAAAAAGATCACCTCATCATCCGCGCGACCGCGGGTGGTGTGATCGACCAGCTGAAAGGGCGGGGACTGCTCGTCGCTGACGACGTAGGCGCCCTCGAGCCAGGTCACCAGCGTCCGGCGGACCGTCGCTACCCGCGCCGTCGCGGCGACGGCATCGCGAGCGCGCGCGCGATGATCCGCGAGCGTGGACAGGGCGGAATACCCGGCGCCGACGGCGAGGCCGGTGACCGTTAGGCCCACGATCAGCTCGACGACGGTCATGCCAGAGCGGCGCATGGTCATCGTCCTCGCAGGTGCTCGGGGGGGCGATACGCGCGCGTCGCGATGATCTGCGCCCCATCCTCCCACGCGACCATCACCCTGATGTCGAACAGGTCTTGCCCATCGCGCGCGGACGCGGTGGCGGCACGCCAATGGTATTCATCGAGTGGCGCGTCGAACGTGCCTGTGGCGAGCGAGTCGGGGAGCCGGAGCAGCTCCTCGCGCGAGAGGAGGCGCATCGTCGCCATGCGTTGGTCGGCGAGCGTCTGCGCCGTGAGGGCGTGACGAGTGCGGTCGGCGGCACGCATCTCGGCCGCGGCGCCCCCGAGGGCAGCGGCGGATGAGATCCCGATGACGACCAGCGCCGCCGCCGCCTCGAGGAGCGTAAAGCCGCGCCTAACGTGGCTGCGCATGGACCTCTCCCGTCCAGCGGTTCACGCCGACGATCACGGAGTGCGTCGCGTCGTAGACGACCACCGGCTCGCCGAACGCGAGCCCGGAGGGCGTGAACGTCCAGCGCACGCGCGCGCGATCTGATGCGATGCCGACGACCTCGCCGGCGTTACGGGCATCAGCGAGCACCGCGACGAGGGATACCGCCATCGAGTCTTGGACGAGCGGCGCGTCGCTGCCCTCGGCGATCCACCCCCGGCCGCTCGCGGGATCGACGACGAGAGTGACGACGACGCCGAGATCGGCCGCGCGCGCTCTTGTGTGATGCAGGAGCTCGGCGAGCGTACGCGAGGCTCGCGTCACGCCGTCTTCGCCACGGGCGGAAACGAGCGCGGGCACGACCGCGCCGAGCGACACGCCGAGGATTGCCAGTGCCACCAGCATCTCGGTCAGCGTGTGGCCCGCGTGGCCGCGCCGCTCATTCGCCCGTTTCGCGCGAGGCATGGGCTACTTCCAGCTCGCGATGTCAGCGTCCTCGCCGGTGCCGCCTTCCTTGCCATCGGCGCCGTACGAGAGAAGCTCGAAGCCCGCGCGCGTGGAGACGCCCGGACTCCGGTACAGATACGGACGCCCCCACGGATCAGGGGGCACTGCCTTGCGAACGTACGGTCCGCGCCAGTTGAACGGGCGCGGGTCGGTGGCCGGCTCCGTCCAGAGCGCGTCGAGTCCCTGCTGCGTCGTGGGATAGCGTCCCGTGTCGAGTCGATAGGCATCGAGCGCGGCGCCGAGCATCTCGATCTGCGTACGTGCCGTCGTCTCCTTCGCTGTTCCGACGTGGCGAAAGATGTTCGGGGTCACGAGCGTCGCGAGCGTGCCGAGCACCACGATGACGACCAGGAGCTCGATCAACGTGAAGGCGGAGCGCTGCCGAGTGTGCCTCCGACCGCGAGTCCAGCCATGTCCTGCGATTCGCATTGCGCCGCCTCCGGTTCCTGTGTTACTCGGGGGGCCGCTGGTGCGGCCCCCCGACCAGCCACTTCACCGCTTCACCACGGTCACACGATCGCCGGCAATACCTGCAGCGGCCGCATCATCTCGTGGTCTTCGTGCTCGAGAATGTGGCAGTGCCACACGTAATCACCGGTGTAGGTCTCCCACTTCATGATGATCCGGGTGACCTCGCCGGGGTTCGCGCGCACCGTGTCCTTCCACCCCAGCTCGTTCGCGTCGGGCGGAATGATGACGCCGGTGTAGTAGTTCGTCGGATCCGGACGCGGAGCGGTCGGTCCGAGGGCCAGCGCGGCGTAGTCGTTCATATACCGCCGCACGTCGAACGGCCGCCGATCGAGCACCTGGAACATCGTCTGGTGCAGGTGCATCGGGTGCGTGTCCGGCGTCGTGTTGATGATGTTCCACACCTCGGTGTCGCCAAGGCGCGGCGTCTCGGTCACCGCGACGTCGTAGTGCACGCCGTTGAGCAGCGCGATCAACTGGCCGTTCATGTCCACCTGCTCCTCGAGCGTCACGTTGCGCGTCTTCGTCGCCGCGGCTTCGTTCAACCGCACGACCCGATTCAGGTCAACCGGCAGCCTGCTGCTAGTATCGGCGGCGGTGGCCGGCTTCACCTCGAACAGCATGACATCGGGGATCGCTCCCATCGTGCTCTTCGTGTTCGAGAACGGCGTCTGCGCGTCGTTGTAGAGGAGGAAGTACGCGCGCTTCTGCGGCTTGATCACTCCCTTGCCGAGCGCCTTGGTGAAGTCGATGATGACGTCGCAGCGCTCGCCCGGGCCCATCGTCAGGATCGGCATGATCGCCGCCTGATTGAACAGACCACCGTCGCTGCCGATCTGCTCGAAGGCCGGTCCCGGCACCTGGTTCGCGACGCTGTTCGGGATGAGGCCGTTCATGTCGGACTCGATCAGCCGCATGCGCAGGAAGCGCGCGTCGCAGCCGTTGAGCAGGCGGAAGCGATACTTCCGATTCTCGACGACGAGGCGCGGCCAAACCTGCCCGTTCACGACCATCACGTCGCCGAAGAATTCGGGGACATGCGGCGGCGGCGGATAGTACAGCGTCCCGTTGGCGTTGAAGATCCGATCCTGGATGGCGATCGGGATCTCGTATGGGCCGGACGGCAGGTTCAACGCATCTTCCGCGTCGCTGCGCAGGAGATAGAAGCCGGCGAGTCCGGCGTACACGTTGAGCCGTGTGGCGCCGAGCGCATGGTCGTGATACCAGAGCGTCGTGGCGCGATGCTGAGTGTTCGGGTAGAGGTACGTGTCACTGGTGAACTTCGGGCCAGTGTACTGGTCCGGCGTATACTGCGCCGGAACTGTCGCCGGGTTCACGTACCAGGCGTCCGGCCCTCCATCCACGCCGGCCGGCACGTGACCGCCGTGCAGGTGCGTGACAATGCGTACCGGGGGATAAAAGGCCGGATCCGCACCGTGGACCATCGGGTCGATCGCGCTCTGAAGCAGGTGGACGCCGGGCAGGTTGTTCTGCCAACGGACCGCGATCGGCTGATCGAGACGAGCTTCGATGGTCGGCCCCGGATAACTTCCCGCGTAACCCCAGGCTGGTGTGACTCCAAGGAGCGGGTGAGCCACGTGGGCGACCGGGCCGATCGGGATCGTGTACTGCGCAACCCCGTTGGCAATGGTCGTTGGTGCGGCAACTCCGGGCTTCGGAAGCGTGGTCACGAACTTGGTCAGCGGTGGCGATGCCACCACTGGGGCCATCCCTGCTGCTGCGGCTTGTGCGGCGGCGCTGCGTACTTGCCAGGGCAACATGGCCCCGACACCTGCGGTTGCGGCTAAACTGAGGAACTCCCGCCGAGAGGTACTCATGAAGGTTTCTCCTGCGTGTGCTGGCAGAGATTTTCTGCCACGAGGTAACGGGTTATTGCGGGACCCGGTGTTGCCGCGCGCGATCGGCCGCCAGGCCTGTTCGCATCCACCCCCACGCATCCCGCCGCATTGAACCGGTTGATGAGCGATTGCACGCGTGGACTTAAGTTGGACGCGCCTAATGCAGCGGGTATCGGGGTGATTCCCGCGTTTGTGACGCGAATCACGCACGAGCGCGTAAGGGAACCGCCGTTGCACACGCGCCTCGGATGCTCGAGGGGCCATCGTCCGAATTTTCCGGCGATGGCCCTTCTGGTGTGATCCCGCCAACTGCTGTCAGATCAATCGGTTGATCGCGCTCGCCGGACCCCTGAGCGCCCGCCTCACGCCGCAGCTACCCCAGCGAGCAAGTTCCGTTTGTAAGGGAAGATGCCAACGGCGCCCGAGCCGCAGGCGGCCAACTCGGCCGGGGACATCGGTGACAGGTCGGTGATGACCGCTCACGGCTAACGTGGCCATTCGATGGGCCATAACTTCTCCGCATGTGGCAGCTCTCGCCGCCGACTGCTTGGCACGAAGGTAGGGGCGCCTAACCCTTGGACATCAGGCAATGACCGCCGCGGCCTCGCGCTACGACCACATGACCTATCGCCGGTGCGGCCGCAGTGGGCTGCTGCTCCCGGCGGTTTCGCTCGGGCTCTGGCACAACTTCGGGAGCGTCGATCCGTTCGACGAAGCACGCGCGATGATCCTCCGCGCGTTCGATCTCGGCATCACACATTTCGATCTCGCCAACAACTACGGGCCGGAGCCGGGTACGGCCGAGGAGACGTTCGGGCGCATTCTCCGGAAGGATCTCGCGAGCCATCGCGACGAGATGATCATCTCGACGAAAGCGGGGTGGGAGATGTGGCCGGGACCGTACGGCAATTGGGGATCGCGCAAGTATCTGCTCGCCAGCCTCGATCAGAGTCTGCGGCGCATGCAGCTCGAGTACGTGGACATCTTTTATCACCACCGCCCCGATCCGGAGACGCCGCTCGAAGAGAGCATGCTCGCACTCGACCAGAGCGTTCGGCAGGGGAAGGCGCTCTACGCCGGCATATCGGCGTACGGTCCGAAGGAGACTCGCGCGGCGCTGAAAATCCTTCGCGAGCTGCGGACGCCCTTCGTCATCCACCAGCCTCGATACAGCATGTTCGACCGCCGTGTCGAGGATGGATTGCTCGACGTCCTCGAGAAGGAGGGGCTCGGTTGCATCGTGTTTTCGCCGCTCGAGCAAGGGCTGCTCACCGACAAATACCTGACGGGGATTCCGGACGGTTCGCGCGCCAGCAAGCCGCACGGTTATCTCAAGCCGGACGCGATCACCGACGAGCGGCGCGCGCAGATCATGAGGCTGAACGAGATCGCGCGTGCGCGAGGTCAGAGTCTGGCGCAGCTCGCGATCGCGTGGGTGTTGCGACACGACGTCGTGACGTCGGCCCTGATCGGGGCGAGTCGTGTTGCACAGGTCGAGGATGGCGTGGCGGCCCTCGACCATCTCGCGCTTTCGCCTGACGAGCTTCGGGCGATAGAGCAGGTGTTGGCCAACAGGTAACCGGATCGAATCCCAAGCACGGGAGGGCGCTATGCCGGAAACCATCCGCGTTGTGGACTACTACTACACGACAACCCCCGACAAGCCGGGCGAAGGCGCTCGTCTCCTCGGCACCCTTCGCGAGGCACGCACCAATCTGCTCGCGCTCTCGGCGTTTCCGAGCAAGCGCAAGACGCAGGTGGATTTCGTCCCGTCGGACGCCGCTTCGTTCCTGGCGACGGCGAAGGCCGCGAAGGTCAAGCTCAGCCGGCCCAGGAAAGCGTTTCTCATTCAGGGCGACGATCGCATCGGAGCGCTGCAGGAGATTCTAGCGAAGCTCGCCGCCGCGAAGATCGGCGTTACCGCGGTGCAGGGAATCGCGGCGGGTGGAGGGCGATTCGGTGCGATCCTCTGGGTAGACCAGAAGCACGTGAAGAAGGCGGCGACCACACTCGGCGCATCCACTTCCGCGCCCGCGACGCCACCGCTCACGAGCACGACACCGTGATGCGAGCCCACATCGTGTGGAGTGCAGTGCTCCTCGCTTTCTCTACGATCACAGAGGCAACCGCACAGGCAGCCGGTGCGCCCTCAGCGGCCGAGATCGAGCGCACCCTCTTCAGTTTAGAGGATGGGTGGACGCAGGCACTCGTCAGGCGCGATGCCGCGGCATTCGACCGGCTCCTGGCGCCGCGGTTCGTCTACACCGAGAACGACCAAGTGGTGACGAGAGCACAGCTCATCGACGCGCTCACTCGCGGTGCGGACACGGTCGAGTCCGCCAACAACGAGGACATGAAGGCCTACGTCTACGGCAACACGGCCGTCATCACCGGATGGCTCATCGTCAAGGGCCGTGGGTCGAATGGGGCGTTCAACCGACGCTACCGCTACACCGACACGTGGGTCCGCCGACAGGGCAGCTGGCAGGTCATCGCCGCCCACGACTACCTGGCGCCATGAACGTCGCGCACCGCGGGGCGGCCTCCCTCGTTATGTTCGCCGCGGCGCTGGCGTGTCGCGGTGATGGCGAGCGGCAGGGAGCGACCGACAGCGTGGGCGGACCCGCGGTCACCGTCAGGGGCGCGCGCATCGCCGCGCCGCGCAGCGGCCCTGCCGGTGAGTGGGAAATGCCAGCCGGCGATTACGCGAACTCGCGGTACAGCGAGCTGAGAGAGATCACCGCGGAGAACGCACACAATCTGAAAGTGGCGTGGGCATTCTCCACGGGCACGCTGCGCGGACACGAAGGGCAGCCGCTCGTGATCGACAGCACGATGTATGTCGTGACGCCTTACCCTAACGTCGCCTACGCCTTCGACCTGTCGCAGGAAGGGCAGCCGTTGAAGTGGAAGTTCCGGCCGGCCAACTCACAGGCGGCGATCGGCCAGGCATGTTGCGATGTCGTGAATCGTGGCGCGGCGTTCGCGGACGGCAGACTCTTCTACAACCTGCTCGAGGGGTCCACGGTCGCGGTCGATGTCCGCGACGGAAAGCAGGTCTGGCGCACGCGGGTCGCGAACCTGGACCGCGGCGAGACGATCACGATGGCGCCGATCGTCGTGAAGAATCTCGTGCTCGTCGGCAACAGCGGCGGCGAGCTCGGCGTGCGTGGATGGATCGCCGCGCTCGACACGAGAACGGGAAAGGAAGTTTGGCGCGCCTACAGTGCCGGACCGGATCGCGACGTGAAGGTCGGTCCCAGATTCAAGCCGTTCTACGCGCACGATCGTGGAAAGGACCTGGGCGTCACCACCTGGCCCGCCGATGCGTGGAAGACCGGGGCCGGCGCGGTGTGGGGTTGGCTCTCCTACGATCCCGAGCTGAACCTCGTCTACCACGGCACGAGCAATCCTGGCCCGTGGAACGCCGAGCAGCGTCCGGGCGACAACAAGTGGACGTGCGCGATCCTCGCGCGTGATGCCGACACCGGCGAGCTGATCTGGGCGTTTCAGGTGACGCCGCACGACATGTGGGACTACGACGCCGTCAACGAGAACATCCTCGTCGACCTCCCGATCGGCGGGACGACACGGAAGGTTCTCGTGCACTTCGACCGCAACGGCTTCGCCTACGTTCTCGATCGCGCGACGGGCGAGGCGCTCATGGCGCACCCCTACGTGCCAATGAACTGGTCGACGGGCGTAGACCTAACGACGGGCCGTCCGAAGGTTGTCCCGGAGAAGGCGACGGCGCAAGGGAAGAAGGTCACGAACATCTGCCCGAGCCTCGAGGGCGGGAAAAACCAGCAGCCCGCGGCGTTCTCGCCGAAGACGGGCCTGTTCTACGTCCCGACGATCAACCTGTGCATGGATTTCGAGGCGCGACCGGCGACCTACATCGCCGGGACTCCCTACATCGGCGCCAGCGCGCCTGAATACGCCGGACCCGATGGCTATCGCGGCGAATTCATGGCGTTCGACGTCACGACGGGGAGAAAGGCGTGGGGGATCCGGGAGGCGTATCCGGTGTGGGGCGGCGCGTTGGTAACCGCGGGCGACGTCGCTTTCTATGGCACGCTCGACGGCTGGTTCAAGGCCGTGGATGCTCGCACCGGCAAACTCCTGTGGCGGTTCAAGCTCGGCTCTGGCGTCGTCGGCAACCCGATCACGTACCTCGGGCCGGACGGCAAGCAGTACGTCGCCATCTATTCCGGCCTCGGCGGAGACATGGGCGTGCTCATCGCCGGCGACGTATCCGCCAACTTGCCCCACGACGTACGCGTCCGCGGCACGACCCTTCCCGACATCGGCCGCTGGACGAGCTGGGGCGGGGTGCTCTTCGTGTTCTCGCTGTAGGAGGTACTATGTTGAGGAGCTTGTATGCGCTGTCGTGCCTAACGGTCACCGTGGTCGGAGCGATGACGCGGAACGCCGATGCCGGGCGGCAGGAGCCAACGCGAGCCGCCGCCGACACCCTGCGGTTCGTCGAGCATGGCGATCACATCGCCGTTGGCCTGCCGTCGCGGGCACGCCCATTGTCGTTGACGAACCCGGTGGAGGGTGATCGCCGGGCGATCGCGACCGGCGCGCGCATCTTCGTCGCCTACAATTGCGTCGATTGCCACGGTGCCGACGGCTCCGGCGCGATGGGGCCGAGCTTTCAGGACGGCCGCTGGCGCTTTGGCGGGTCGCCGGCCGAAGTGTTCGAGTCCATCTATCAGGGTCGTCCCGAGGGAATGCCCGCGTGGGGCGGTCGAATCTCCGAGGAACAGATCTGGATGCTCGTGGCGTACGTGACGTCGCTGCCGGCGGGGGACATCACGACGGAGAACTTCACCGGAATCGCCCAGGAGCGTATGGGACATTGATGACGGCAGGAGTCAGGAGTCAGGGGTCAGGGATCAGGGATCAAGGGGTGTCAGGTCGAAGGTGCCAGGAGAGAAGAACCCTGCACCTTATCCCCGGGTGCTGGTCTCTCCTGCAACCCACATCCTGACACCCCCTGATCCCTGAATCCTGACTCCTGATTCCTGCAGTGACCATCGTCAACGTCGGATATCGCTCGACCAACTACTGGGTGGTGAGCGCTGGCACGAGCCGGTTGCTGATCGACCTGGGATGGCCGGGCACGATGGCAACGATGCGCGCGAGCCTTCAGCGCATGGGCGTGCCGATGAAGGAGATTCGGTACGGGCTCGCCACGCACTATCACATCGATCATGCGGGACTCGCGCAGGAGCTCAAGCAGGCAGGGGTTCCGCTACTCGTGATCGATCTTCAGGTCGCGGCGATTCCGCTGATGAAGAACGCGGTGAAGCCCGCCGACAAGTACGTGGATATCACGATGCACGACAACGTGACGATCCCGCTCGGCGAGAGTCGATCGCTGCTCGCGAGCATCGGGATCGCCGGCGAAATCGTGCATACCCCGGGGCACTCCGACGACAGCGTGTCGGTACTCCTCGACGATGGGTCGGTCTTCACTGGTGATCTGACCGCACCGGCGGTCGCCTACGGGGAGTCGGCGCCAATCGTCATGGAGGGCTGGAGTCGTTTGCGCGCGCTGGGTGCGAGGCGAGTACACCCGGGTCATGGACCAATCGGGATGATGCCGACTGCGTGACAAGAACCCGGAATGCGGAACGCGGATCGTGATGCAGTTGATCCGCATTCCGCATTCCGCATTCGTCTCTATGACTGGCCCCGAATTAACCGCACGATCTCAGTCCGACCAAAGAACTCCGCCCATCCCAGGGCATCGCCGTCATGCTTGCTGTCGCGGATGGTTGGATCGGCTCCCGCGGCCAGCAGCAGCCGCGCGACCTCCACGTTGCCTCCCAAGCCCGCGAGATGTAGTGGCGTCACCTCCGCGTCCCAATGCGCCCAGCGCGCGTTAGGGTCAGCGCCGTGGTCGAGAAGCCACCTCGCCGCCGCGACGTTGCCGCGCTTGGCCATGAGGTGCAGCACACCAGCGTTCGTACCAGACGGATCGACCAGGCTTCGCCCGTCCCGGAGCGACCGCTCGGCAGCCTCCCAGTCGCCTAGCGCCAGCGCGGTGAACAGATCCATGCGTCCGCTTCGCGCGAGCGACTCGATCACTCGTGCGTCAATGTCGGGCGACATCGCGTAGACTGACGCCGGATACCCCGAGCCGTCGCGGCCGAGCGGGTCGGCGGCCAGCTCGAGCAGAAGCGCCACCATCTCCGGGCGATTCATGCGCACGGCGAAGTGAAGCGGAAGCTGATGATCCTCGTTCCGACTCATCCGGCGGTTCACGGCAGATGGATCGGCCCCGACGATCCGGCGCACTTCTTCGGCATCGTTCAGAGCGATGGCGGAGAAGATGTGATGCCGCGCGCCGCGACTGAGGAGAAGCTCGACCACGGCGCGGTGTGCGTCGTCGTCGCACCCCTGCCAGCAGCTCGCCCAGCCGATGACTTCCAGCTCGTGGTCATCGCCATGGCCAACCACATCGCCGCCCGCGTCCGCCAGGCGTCGCACGACGTCCAGGTGTCCCGCCGCGGCGGCCCAGTGCATCGCGTAAGTATTGTCGCCCTTCTCGCGCGTGTTGACATCGAGCCCGCGCTGGAGAAGGAGATCGACCGCCGCCAGATGCCCATTGTGGGCCGCCGTGTGCAGCAACGACCACTCGTAGGGCCTGGCGCGCGCGCGCAGCTTGTCGGGATGCCTGTCGAGCAGGGCCTGCAGTCTGCTGAAGTCACCTGTTCGCGCAGCGTCGAACAGCTGACCCTCGACCGCCAGCGAGTCGACGTGCGCCTTGAGCGCGCGCCAGCTCGAGAAGCCGTAATCTCTAGCGAGATGGAGCTGCGCTTCGGCGAGCCGCGCGACCGGCTTCGTTAGGCGGAGCTCCTCCAGGCGGCGCTTGGCCTGCTTGCGGAGCCACTCGAGGTTGGGGGTGTCCGGAAGCTTGAGCGTTCCAGACGCGGGCGTCTGTTCAGCCATGAGAGACCTCCATTCCGTCGAAAGGGACGAACCCTTTCATGTCGCCCGTCGTCCGCGGAATGGGCGAGGAATAGAAGTCGTATGGAAGCGACTGGGGGTGGGTTGAACCCTTTACGCGGACCGTCGGCCGCCCACACGGCGCTGCCGAAATGGTACCGCCGCGATCGCGAACCGACAAGTCATGGCGATGACACCGACGCGCGACCGCCCCCGACCGTCCGCACGAGCTCGCTGCCGGGATCGGCTCGACGCCGTACGTCGATTATCGCCGCCGCTCCGATGCGGAGCCACATGTCGCGTCCGCTGCTCGTGAGCGATGTGTCCCCCGGGTGGAGGAAGAGACCGTCGGCATCCACCGTGTCGATGCCGATTGCCTCACGCAGGTCGCCGACGTCGGCGACGCGTCCTCCGGTGCGGCCGACCGCGTCGTCATAGTTGATGGCGACGTCAGCCCTGACTGGCGTTCGCCCCGGAAGCACGAGCTGACCGCCCATCACGAGCACATCGGCCGCGCCGCGTCTGTTCCCCGGCAACGATTCGTACGCGCTGACGTCCACGCTCGCGTAACGACCGGTCGCGATCGCATCGAGCGCCGCGAGCAGCGCCACGACATTCAGCGTCCGAAGGCGCTGCTTGTCGGGATCGTCAGGCAGCGCACCGCTCTCGATGAGCACCGTGCTCGTTCCCCACTGCTGCATGAGATCGCCGAACGCTCGCGGATTGAACGTGTCGTCGTACCGCGCGATACGTCCCGGAATCTCCGACCCGAGCGTCTGCGCGATGAGGCCGGCGACGAGGCGGGCACGCGAGCGCACGTCGTCATACACACCACTCTCGGAGCTCGGCGGCGCCAACAGCGCGAGCGCTACCTGCTTGCCTCGAGGGCCGGCAAGCACCCGTGCGCCCTGATCGTGCAGGTTGAACCCGAATGCGGGACGGATGCGGTCACGCAGGGCCTTCAACGCGCGCCCTTCCGGCGTCGCCAGCTGCCGCGCATCGCGATTGATGTCGATCCCGACCGCGTTCTCTCGTTGAAAGAGCTCCGCGCCATCCGGATTCAGCATGGGGACGAACACGATCGTCAGGCGCTCGCGGAGACGCTCGCGCACCGGATCGCCGCGCGCCTCTGCGAGAAAACGAAAGATGTCGGCCAACGCCATGGTCGCGGTCGCCTCATCGCCGTGCATTTGCGACCAGAGCAGCACGGTCGTGCTCCCGTTGCCGAACGTGACCGACCGGATCTCGCGGCCGTGAAGTGAGCGGCCGATCTCCGCCGTGCGGAGGGCGTCGCTGGAAAGCGACGGCTGCACGGCCCGCCAGAACTCCTCATGCGTAAAGCGCCTCGAGGCGATCGTGGCGACACGATGCTGCTCCGCCGCTCGCAACCCGTGACGGGTGGCATCGCCGATCGGCATCGCGCTGTTGTCCGGGGTTGGCGTGGCCTGGGCGCAGCCGGCCAGCAAGGCGGCGGCGAGCAGAATTCGCATGAGAAACGTCTCCAAGGTTCTCGCGTGGCGGTGGCCCGCACTTCAGATTCGAATGAGAATCGTACCACGTCGCGCCCGCCGTGGGGGAGAGGCTCCCTGAGTGTGGAACGGGCGCCGACTCCACGATCGAAGTCGCGCAGGAGGCCCCATGGAATTCATACT
Organism: Gemmatimonadaceae bacterium; assembly: GCA_035765135.1. Lineage (GTDB taxonomy): Bacteria > Gemmatimonadota > Gemmatimonadetes > Gemmatimonadales > Gemmatimonadaceae > JAICNG01. The sequence continues at coordinate 12,467 of DASTYE010000162.1, forward strand.
GGTCCCGATCGGGCTCATCGTCGCGTACACGCTGGCCGGCATCCGAGTGCTCCGGCAGTACGAGCGCGGAGTCATGTTCTTTCTCGGCCGGTATACGGCCACCAAAGGTCCAGGCCCCACGTTCGTTCCGCCGCTGCTCGCGGCGATGAAGCGGGTGTCTCTGCGGATCGTCGCCATCGACGTTCCCCCACAAGACGTCATCACGCGGGACAACATCTCGGTGAAGGTCAACGCGGTACTCTACTTTCGCGTGGCCGAGCCATCGCTCGCGATCATCGAGGTCCAGGATTACCTCTACGCGACGGCCCAGCTGGCGCAAACCACTTTGCTGTCGGTCCTGGGGCAGGTGGAGCTCGACGAGCTACTCGCCGACCGGCGGAAGGTCAACGACATCCTGCGGACGATCATTGACGAGCGCACCGACTTCTGGGGCATCGAGGTCTCGGCGGTCGAGATCAAGGACGTCCTGTTGCCTGACGGGATGCGCCGCGCGATCGCACAGCAGGCGGAGGCAGAGCGCGAGCGTCGTGCCAAGGTGATCAGCGCGCAGGGAGAGCTGCAGGCGTCGGCGGCGCTGGCCGAAGCCGCGCGGATCCTGCAGAGCCAGCCGGCGTCGATCCAGCTCCGCTTCCTCCAGACGGTTACCGAGATCGCGGCAGAGAACAACTCGACGACGATCTTCCCGGTCCCGATCGACATCTTCCGCCCCTTCTTCCAAAAGGCCGTCGAGGCCGCGGCGTCGGTTCCGGTGACGGCGGCGACGCCGCCGCAGGGGATCGCGGATGCGCTCCCCCGGCCGGTGCCGGCAGACGTGCTTCCGCAGTTTCGATTCGAGCCGGCGAAGAAGGTGAGCGCGGACTAAGACGCGTGGGGGAGTGAGTTTCCAGGGCCTGTACTCACGCGTCTTCCGCTAGGCGCACGTTGCCGCACGCCCCCGGCGGGAACGCCGTGCGGCGGCGCCTGCGCGCTGTCGTCGCGCCCACCAATCTCCGCGCCCATGAGAGCTTGCGATCATTGCGCAACAGAGCTTCCCGATGCTGCGCAGTACTGCTACGTGTGTGGCAGCGATATCGCGGACGACGGGGAAGACAGTAACGAGGATAGTAGCCCCTCAGCCGATGCGATCGCAGGGCTGAAGGCACGGCTCACCAAAACCCTGAAGGGTCGATACCGCGTCAAGGACGTCCTTGGTGCCGGCGGGATGGGCGTCGTCTTCCTTGCCGATGACATCACGCTCCAGCGTTCGGCAGCGATCAAGGTGCTCCCCACCGATCTCGCCAGCGACAAGAAGGTGGTCGCTCGCTTTCGCCGCGAAGCGAAAACCGCCGCGGCGCTCGACCACCCGGGGATCATTCCCGTGATCTCAGTGGAGAGCGAGGGCGGGCTGCACTACTTCATCATGAAGTACGTCGCGGGGCGCACACTCGACGAGATGCTGAGTGATGGACGGCCGCTTCCCATTTCATTCGTTATGCAGGTGCTTCGCGAGGCCGCGGCGGCGCTGGCGCACGCGCACCAGAACGGAGTGGTGCACCGCGATGTGAAGCCGGCGAACATCATGCTCGAGGACGATGATCGCGTCATCCTCACGGACTTCGGCATCTCCAAGGTCACGGCGACGGCATCGAGCAACGCCACGACAGCGGCCCGTTTGACGGATCTCGGAATGGTCGTGGGGACGCCACACTACATGGCGCCGGAGCAGGCCGTGGGACAGCCGGTGGATGGACGAACGGACCAGTATGCGCTCGGCGTCGTCGCGTTCGAGATGCTGACCGGGCGGGTCCCGTTCGATGACATCACCCCGCACGCGATCATTCAGCGGCACATCAATGAGGCACCGCCCGATCTCTCGCGGCTGCGCCCCGACGCTCCACCGCACGTCGTGGCCGCCATCGGCCGTGCCTTGTCCAAGGC
>DASTYE010000163.1:0-6069 GCA_035765135.1 Gemmatimonadaceae bacterium
CAAGCCGCTGTGGCCACAAGGGTTCGATCCTCTCAATATCGAACGGGTGGAGGGCGGGCTTCTTCACACGCGCTTCCTTGCACTCGGCAACGACGTCTGCAAGGCGACGGCGATCGATGAAAACGGGATCGACATCGATGCTTTCACCGACGGATTTGGCCCGCACCCGCTCTTCAACGGCGTGCGCCGTGCGGTAGTCGCCGGGGTGGAGAAGCCGGTGGTCACCATTGATGGGATTCGCGTCACCATCCAGTCGAGCGGAATCCATCTCGAGTGTTCCGCGGCAACCGTCGAGGAAACCGCACAGGAAATCAGGGTTTCTCCGCATTGATCCGGGCGCTGGACACGCCCACGATGCAAGAGTCTATTTGCGGCGGAGATCCCCAATGAGCACCCTGATCAACGACATCACTTCCCAGCTCCAGGGGAACACACTTTCGCAGTTGAGCCAGCAGCTCGGCGCGGACGAGACGACCACCAAGCGGGCAATCGCGATGGCGTTGCCGATGCTGGTCGGCGGGCTCGCGCGCGAAACGGCAACGCCGGACGGCGCGCAGTCCCTCAACAAGGCGCTCGAGGAAGACCATGACGGGAGCCTCCTCGACAACATCACGGCGGCGTTTAGCGCCACGAAGAGCGGCGCGGCCGACGTGGCCGTTCCTCGCGCGCTGAACGGCGCCGGCATCCTCGAGCACGTGCTCGGCCCAAGGAAAGCGCCGGTCCAGGAAGGAATCGGCCGCGCGACGGGACTCACCAATCAGCAGGTGGGACGGCTGCTGATGATGCTCGCTCCCCTCGTTATGGCCTACCTCGGCCGCCGCAAGCGGGAGACCGGTGCCACGGCCAGCGAGATCGGCTCCCAGATTCAGGCGGAGCGCGAAGCAGTCAATCAGCGCGCGCCGAACCTCGGCGGGATTCTCGGCCAGATCTTCGGCGGGGCCGAAGACCGCCCCGGCATCGCCGACGACATTGCACGCATGGCGCCTAACGTGCTCGGCAAGATGTTCGGAGCCGGGCGCTAGCGACTTTTCGCGTGGGTGCGCGACGCCGCGCACCCACGCCGCAGTGCCTAACCAGTTGCTCCAGCCCGGGAGGCGACACGCCATGGTCGTCCATCTCCGCACGCCGCGGCGTTTCGCCGCGGCTTTCGTCATCATTGGCGCGCTCGCCTGCGCCTCGATCCCCCCGGTTCCGCAGACGCCGAGCGCGGCCACCGCGGCGGTCTCGACGGCAACGTCGCTCGCCGCGGCGCCCGATCGGTACGTCACCTCGGCCGACGCGCGGCTGAGATATCGCGACATTGGCCGAGGGGATGCGGTGGTGCTGCTGCACGGCATGGCGCGCAGCCTCGAGGATTGGAGAGGGCTCGCCGACACGCTGGCGCTCGACCACCGCGTCATCGCGGTCGATGTTCGGGGACACGGAAAGAGCACCAGGTTCTCCGATCCCGCCCGCCTCGGCATCGAGATGGCCCACGACGTCGTGCGCGTGATGGACCAGCTCGGGATCCGCCGAGCGCACATTGCCGGTCACTCCATGGGCGCGACGATCGCCGCGAAGGTTGCGTCGCTGTATCCTGACCGCGTGAGCTCCGTCGCGCTCATCGCGGGCCCCTTCTCCCCGGACACCACCAGCTTCACGAAGGACGAACGCGGCTTCGCGGCCGACGTCGAACAGGGTCGCGGCATGATGGGGCTGCTGAGGTGGCTGTTCCCGACGTACCCCGATTCGGTACTCCGCGCCTTCGACACCGAAGCAATGGCAACCAATGACGCCGCGACCATCGGCGCGACGATGCGAGGGATGGACAGGTTAATGACGGTCCCGGGCGCGCTTGGCACGCGGCGTGTGCCCGCCGCGGTCATCATCGGCGCCGGCGACCCGCTCCTCGCGTCCTCACGGTGGCTCGCGTCGTGGTGGCCTGGCGCGCGGCTCGTCGAGATCCCCGACGCGGATCACCTGACGGTGATATTCGACGCTCGCACACGCGCGGAAATGCGCACGTTATTCCGGAGCACTCCGTAAGGTTACCGGCGCGGTCGTTAGGTTTGCGTGGGGCACCCCCGGACGTCTGGCTCGGCACGCGACCTCTGGCACATTACTTGACGGCTTTCCCGGGCTACACCTGGAGGAACAGCCGTGGCAATCCCTCCAGTCGGCCATCGCCGTACATCGCCGGAGAAGGTTTCATGGGAGCACCAGGCGCCGCGGCGGACCATCGCGTGCAGTTCTATGACAGCGACGACTTCCTCACGCTTACCGTCGCCGAATTTCTCGATCAAGGGCTAAGGGGCGGACAGCCGCTCGTCGTCATCGCGACCGAGGCGCACCGGCGATCGTTCGCGGACCGGCTCAAGCTCAAGGGACACGACATCGATCGCGCGTCGGGGAACGGTCAGCTCATCCTCCTCGACGCGCGCGACACGCTCGACGCCTTCATGGTGGGGGCCGCGCCCGACCCCGCGCGCTTCAAGACCGTCGTCGAGACAGCGCTCCGCACGGCGCGTCGCCGCGGCGGAGCAGACGCCGTCCTGCGACTGTACGGTGAGATCGTCGACCTCCTCTGGCGCGACGGAAACACGGAAGGCGCGCTCCAGGTCGAGCAGCTGTGGAACGACCTCGCCCACAGGTACGAGTTCTCGCTGCTGTGCGCGTACGCCATGGGGAACTTCTACCGCTCGACGGACGCGGAGCGCTTCCAGGCAATCTGCGATCATCACACGCACGTCGCTCCCACCGCGCGCTATGCAACCGGCGAGTCGGACGCGCGGACGGTGGAGATGTCCATCCTCGAGCAGCGGGCGCGCGTTCTCGAGGCCGAGGTGGAGCATCGCCGCGAGCTGGAGCGACGTCTGCGCGAGGCGCTCGAGGCGCGTCGCGCCACCGAGGAAGCGCTCCGTGTCCGCGAGCGGGAGATGAGCGTCATCCTGGAAGAGCATCAGCGCTTGCTCGAGTCGGAGCGTATGGCGCGGCTCGAGGCGGAGAGCGCAACGCGCGCCAAGAGTCAGTTTCTCGCCGTCATGTCGCACGAGCTCCGGACACCGCTCAACGCCATTTCCGGACATGTCCAGCTACTCGACATGGGGATTCACGGCCCCACCACGCACGCCCAGCGCGAAGCGCTCGATCGGATCGCGCGCAGCCAGCGGCATCTGCTGCGTCTCATCAACGAGGTGCTCAACCTCGCGCGCGTCGAGGCGGGGCGGGTCGAGTTCGCCGTCGAGGCGATGGATGCGCACGACGTCGTCACCGATCTGCTCATCATGGTCGAGCCGCAGATGGCGGCGAAGGGGCTCACGTGCGACGTGACCAGGCCTCCGCGACCGGTGACCATGTGCGCCGACCGGGAGAAAGTCACGCAGGTCCTATTGAACCTGCTCTCGAACGCGATCAAGTTCACTCCGCCGGGCGGTCGCGTGATGATCGACTTCTCGACGGATCGCGGCTCTCCGGGGTCCGCGTCAATCCACGTCAGCGACACGGGCATCGGCATTCCGGGACACAAGCAGGAAGCGATCTTCGAGCCATTCGTTCAGGTACAGACGGGACCAACGAGAGCCGCAGAGGGCGCGGGGCTGGGCCTCGCGATCAGCAGGCAGTTGGCGCGTGGCATGAGTGGCGATGTCGCCGTTCGCAGTCGCGAGGGCGGCGGATCGACGTTCACCCTCACGCTGCCGCGGACGGCTCAGGCCGCCTGAGACTGGCGGCGCTCCCGCGGGCGCTCGCCGGTGTCTGCGCCGTTTCACTCGCCCTCGTCGTCTCCCTAACGACGACCGCCTCCGCGCAGGACACGACTTCCACACCGGCGCGTCCTCGCATCGGGCTCGTCCTGAGCGGCGGCAGCGCGAAAGGCTTCGCGCACATCGGCGTCCTCGCCACCCTCGAAGAGATCGGCGTCCCCATCGATGTCGTGACCGGGACGAGCATGGGCGCGTTGATCGGCGGCTTCTACAGCATCGGCTATCGCCCGGAGGACATCCGGCAGGTTGCAGCGAGTCAGGATTGGGCCGCGTTGTTAGGCGACCGCCGCGATCGCCAAATGCTCGTCCCGGACCGGCGCGTCGTCGGGTCGCGCACCGTCATCTCGTTTCCCGTCCGGGGGGGACGGGTCACGCTTCCCAGCGGAGTCGTTCGCGGCGACCTGATCATGCGCCTCCTCGAGCGCATGACATGGCGCGCACAGACCATCCGCGACTTTGCCAAGCTTCCGATCCCGTTCGCCGCTGTCGCCACCGACGTCGAGACGGGCGAGCCGGTGGTGCTCTCCGGCGGCGTGCTCGCGCACGCCATGCGCGCGAGCATGGCGATCACCGGCGCCATTCAGCCGATCCGGATCGACGGCCGTCTCCTCATGGACGGCGCGGTCGCGCGCAACCTTCCGGCGCAGGACGCGCGCGCGCTCGGCGCCGACATCCTGATCTGCAGCGATGTCTCAGGCCCGCTGCTCAAGGGGGACGATCTCCGCAGCATGATCGACATCGTCATCCAGACGGTGTCGTTCCAGATGGAGGAGCATAACGAGGAGCAGCGCCGGATGTGCGACGTCGTCATTCGTCCGGATGTGAAGGGACTCTCGACGTTCAGCTTCGAGGCCGTGGACGAATGGGTCGAGCGCGGCAGGGCAGCGGCCACGCTGCACGCGGATTCGCTGCGTCGTCTGGCCGGCGTGGGCGCACCGCGTGCGGCGCGGACGAGCACCGACTTCCTCCCCGATTCGGTATACGTCAGCGACGTCGTGGTGCGCGGGGTCGAGTCAACACCGGCACGCAACGTCGTCACCCGGGCCGTCGCGCTTCGCGTTCCGGCTCGCCTGTCGGCGCGATCGTTCGACCGGGCGCTCTCACGCCTCAGCGCGACGCACCTCTTCTCACGCGCGACGTATCGCATCGACGTCACCGAGACCGACACGCTCGCCGTCATCGAGGTGGAGCCGCAGCCGCAGGACCAGATCGGGCTTGGCTTTCGGTTCGACGACCATCGGAAGGCGGCGCTCCTGTTCACGGGAACGCTCTTCAACTGGCTGCAATACGGCTCGACGCTCGACGCCGACGTTCGCCTTGGCGAGCCCACGCAGTTCGGCCTGAGCTATCTCACCGGCCGGGGCGTGGTCTCGAATTTCAGCCTCGGCGTCGAGGCGCGCTATACGCGCATGCTGCTCGACATCTTCGAGGGCGAGAATCGCGTCGCCGATGTGAACACCCGCGTCGCGACGCTGGTCGGCGGGGTGGCGCGCACGGTGAGCCGAACGACGGTCATCGGCCTTCGCACGGGGGTGGAGTACATCGACGCCGATTTCCGCATCGCCGACTCCGACACCGCACAGAAGGGAGCGTACTACATCGGCGGGGCGCAACTCTGGCGAGACACGTTCGATCGAAGCGTCTTCCCCACGCGCGGGATCTCGGCCCGTCTGCGAAGCGATGTCGGATATCGCCGGCTCACCGGAAGCACGGCGTTCACGCAGCACACGCTGGACATCGAGCAGATCCTTCCCCTCACGCGGTCGACGGTACTTCGTGCGCGTGCAGTCGCCGGCGTGACCCACGGCGATGAGCTCCCCGTTCACCGCGTGTTCTTCCTCGGCGGCACGCTCCCGGCGCCGGCATTTCCGGAGACGCAACCGATCTTCTGGGGACTCAAGCCGAACGAGCGCACCGGACGCGCGGTCCAGGTGCTCCGCCTGTCGGCACAGCGACGGATCCTGAGCGACGTATACGCAACGGTCGGCGTGAACGTCGGCAACGCGCTCGACGGCTGGCGGCTGCGCACGGCCGACTACATCGCCGGCTGGGGCGCGTCGTTAGGGATGGCGACCCCGATCGGCGCGGTCGAGCTCACCGCGAGCGGTCGCCGGCTGGATGAGTGGCCGAGGCTGAGTGTGAGTCTGGGGCCCGCATTCTGAGGGTGTCGAGGGGATTAAGGGTGTCGAGGGTGTCGAGGCGGGAGGTCGTCAGGGTTGTCGAGGTCGTCAAGGTTGTCGAGGTCGTCAAGGTCGTCGAGGCGATCGAGGTGGAGTCATCGCGCGATTGAAGTCCCCTCGATCACCTCGACTACCTTGACGACCTTGAC
>DASTYE010000164.1:0-2761 GCA_035765135.1 Gemmatimonadaceae bacterium
TGCTCCGCTGGGAATACCGCCCGGGATCCACGCTCTTCGTGGCGTGGAATCAGGCACGAGATGCAGAGGATCCGGTGTCGCCTTTCAGCCTGCGCACGGACGTCAAGCGCCTGTTCGGCGAGCGGCCGACGAACGTGCTGCTGGTGAAGGTGAGCTTCTGGATGGGGCTTTAGTGGGCCAAGGGCCAAGGGCCAGGGGCCAGGGGCCAAGGGGAGGGTGAAGGGTCAACGGTGGCTCCGTTCCCCCTTGGGCCCTCCCCTTGGCCCCTGGCCCGCCTCACATCGCCTCTCCCGATTCCGCGTTGAACAAATGCACGCGGCCTCCGTCGGCGACCAGCTGGATTCGGTCGCCGACGTCGGGCAGCTCCCGCGCGCGGGTTTTCGCGGTGAGCTCGTGCCCACCGGTGCGTACGTGAACGAGTGCCTCGCCGCCGAGCGGCTCGACTAGCTCGACGGTCGCGTCCAGTGCGGGCTGCTCGGCGGTGATCGGGCCCTCGCTGCCCAGGCGCAGATGCTCCGGGCGGATGCCGAGTACCACCTCGCGCGATCCGGCCGCGCGGGCCGCCACGTTTGCGGGGAGCGCGATGGCCGGCTCGCCGCCGTCAGCGACGAAGCGCGAGGCGCCGTTGCTCGTTAGGGAGCCCTTCAGGAAGATCATTGCCGGACTGCCGATGAACCCGGCTACGAAGCGATTGCTTGGCTGCTCGTAGAGCGCTTCCGGCGTATCGACCTGCATCACGTGACCGGCGCTCATGACGACGATGCGATCGCCCATCGTCATGGCCTCCACCTGATCGTGCGTCACATAAATGGTCGTCGCGCCAAGGCGACGGTGCAGCGCGAGGATCTCGCGGCGCATCTGCACGCGCAGCTTCGCGTCGAGATTGGATAGCGGCTCGTCGAAGAGGAAGACGGCCGGCTTGCGCACGATCGCGCGCCCAACGGCCACGCGCTGACGCTGACCGCCGGAGAGTTGCTTCGGCAAACGATCGAGCTCCGTCGTCAGGCCAAGCACTTCGGCGGCCTCGCGCACGCGCTGGTCGATCTCCGTCTTCGGCAGCTTGCGAAGCTTCAGAGCGAACGCCATGTTGTCGCGCACCGACATGTGCGGGTACAGAGCGTAGTTCTGGAACACCATCGCGATATCGCGATCCTTCGGTGGAACGTCGTTCACCACGCGGCCGCCGATCGAGAGCTTGCCCGCCGTGATCGACTCGAGTCCGGCGATCATGCGCAGCGTCGTGCTCTTCCCGCACCCCGACGGTCCCACCAACACGACGAATTCACCGTCCGCCACGTCGAGATCGACGCCGTGCACCGCCACGTGACCGTGCGCGCCATCGTATACTTTTCGCACGCCTTCGAGCGTCACTTGCGCCATACCGCGTCCTCCCATCGATGAACGGCACCACTTCGCGATCCGACTTTCGCTTCCCAGAAGGCTTTCTCTGGGGTGCGTCGACCTCGGCCTACCAGATCGAAGGTTCGCCCCTCGCCGACGGCGCGGGGCACAACATCTGGCACCGGTTCAGCCACACGCCCGGTCGCGTTGCCAATGAGGACACGGGCGACGTCGCGTGCGACCACTACCGCCGCTGGCGCGACGATGTTCGTCTCATGCAGCAGCTCGGCCTCGGCGCGTATCGCTTCAGCATCGCGTGGAGCAGGATACTGCCTCAGGGCACGGGCACGGTCAACACGCGGGGCCTCGATTTCTACGACCGCCTGGTCGACGCCCTGCTCGAGGCAGGCATCGAGCCGCTGGTGACGCTGTACCACTGGGACCTGCCCGCCGCGCTCGACGACCGCGGTGGCTGGCTCAATCGCGACATCGCCGAGTGGTTCGCCGAGTATGCGCGGGTCGTCATCCGCAAGCTCGATGGGCGCGTGAAGCGGTGGGTGACGCTCAACGAGCCATGGGTCGTCACCGATGGCGGCTATCTGTTCGGCGTGTTGGCTCCGGGGCACCGCAATCTCTACGAAGCTCCGATCGCGACGCACAACACCATGCGGGCGCACGCGATGGGCGTGCAGGCTTACCGCGCTGAGGGAAAGCACCAGATCGGTCTGGTCGTGAATCTCGAGCCGAAGTATCCGGCGTCGAATGACCCGCTCGACGTCGCGGCGACGGCTCGCGCCGATGCGTATATGAACCGCCAGTATCTCGATCCGCCGCTGCTCGGCTCGTATCCGGAGGAGCTGCGCGAGATCTTTGGCGACGCGTGGCCGGAATTCCCGGCGGAAGACATGCGGTTGCTGAAGCAGCCGGTCGACTTCATCGGCATCAACTACTACACGCGGTCAGTGACGCGCGACGATCCGGCAGCGCTTCCGGTGCGCGCGAGTCGTGTCCGTCAGCCGCGAAGCGTACACACCGAGCTGGACTGGGAGGTGTGGCCCCAGGCGTTGACGGATGTGCTGCTCTGGGTAACGCGCCGCTACGGACGAATCCCGCTCTACGTAACGGAGAATGGTGCCGCCTTTTACGATGCGCCGTCGAGCGAAGACCTCGTGGACGACCCGTTGCGCACCTGGTATCTGCGCGGCCACCTGCGTGCCGTGCACCGGGCGATCGAGCAGGGTGCAGACTTGCGCGGCTACTTCGCCTGGTCGCTGCTCGACAACTTCGAATGGAGTCACGGCTACTCGAAGCGATTCGGCCTGGTGCACGTGGACTACGCAACGCAGCGGCGAACGGTGAAGGGGAGCGGGCGGTTCTATTCCGAGGTCATTCGGACGAACGGTGCTTGTCTGTCTGGTTA
>DASTYE010000165.1:0-6057 GCA_035765135.1 Gemmatimonadaceae bacterium
CCGCAGAGGACAGCAGTCGCTCCGCTCGCCAGCATCGAGTGCCGACGCTCCGGCTCACGTGCGAAGATGTTCGTCAGGTGCACCTCGACGAACGGCACGTTCACGGCGGCCAGCGCATCCCGGATGGCGAGACTGGTGTGCGTGTACGCGCCGGCGTTGACCAGCGCACCGTCGGCGGTGCCGCGCATGGCGTGGATGCGGTCGATCAGCTCGCCCTCGCCGTTATGCTGCGCGAATTCCACGACCGCGCCGATCTCATCGGCCACGACGCGAAGCCGCTTCTCGATGTCACCGAGGGTCACGCGCCCGTAGATCTCGGGCTCGCGTGAGCCGAGGAGGTTGAGGCTCGGCCCGTTCAGTACCGCGATGCGCACTACTTCTTGAGCTGATCGAGCCACGTGTTGAATAGCTCGATCTCGCTCGAAGCGTCCTGGCCGCTTTCGCGACTGGCTTCCCTCTGCTCCTCGGCGAACTGCTCGAACGTCATCCCGTTGCGCGTCTGCGGCGTGCCGGACGAGGGCGTGCGCCCGAAGATCTGGTCGAGCGACAGCTCCTCCTCCGCCTTACGAGTGCCCGACCCCTCGGCGGACGGACGATTTTCGTCCCGCTGCGACTCCATCGGGGTGACGGGTGTCATGCGCGTCAGGAACGATGGCTCGAAGACGCCCGCCAGTGTCGCCGCGGCGTTCTCGTCCTCCGTGGGAATGCTCCGGCTCGGAAAGAGCTCCGAGGGAGGTATCGCGTTAGGGTCGCCAGCCGGCTGCGGTCGCGCCTCGGCGCCCGATGGGCCGTCGACGGCGTCGGGCTCGTAGCCGGCGAGCCATGGTACCTCGCCCTGTGGCTCCGCGGGCGACGCAGGCTCCTGGCGTCGCGTCGGCGACATCGCGGCGCTCCACTCGGTCTCGTCGAGCAGAGGGAACCCGCCTGCCTGGCTCGTTGGCTCCGCGGGCGGCTCCGGCTCAGGGTCCGACCTCAGCCATGCCGGCTCGTCGAGCTCTGGCGCCGCGCGGCGACGCTCGGGGGCCGGCGGCGGAGCAACCGGCCGCTCGTTCACGCGGCGGGCGCCGATCGGCTCGTCAGGCTCCTCGTCGTCCGATGATGCTTGCCCCGCCGATGCATCGTCCGCGGGCTCACGCTCGACCACTCTGCGCATTGCCAGCTTCGCGAAGAAGCTTCGGATGGTCTTCTTCGGCTTCGCGGCGGCGCGCTTCTGCGCCATCTCCGCCACGTTGTCGGAGATGGCGGCCATTCCGATGCTCGACCGCGAGCCCTGCTCGAGCTGCCTAACGCGCTCACGAAGGGTCTCGTCGCTCGGATTCTGCGCGGCCAGCTGGCGATAGATGTCGAGCGCCTCCTGCACGTACCCCTGCTGGAGATACAGCTCGGCCATCGTCTCGGTGACGAATGCCGCCGGGGAGGGCCCCGTCGCCTGCACGTCCAGCATGGGGTAGTAGACGTCCACGGCATCGCGCGGCTCGTCCCCTTTCGGCAGGTCGGGCACCGTATCGCGAGCCCGTGCACGCGGCTCAGCCGGCGCGGGCGCCGGGGCCTCCGAGCCAATCCCGCTGACTTCCAGACTTTGCTCGAGGTCGGGGAACGCCTTCTCCGCGCTCGTCGAGGGCTCGAATGCTTCGGCGGTTTCGATCTCGAGCGGCTCATGCTCGGCCACCGCGTCGCTCGGCTTCTTCGAGACATCGATGTTGAACTCATCGTGCTCGATTTCCGGTGCGGCCGGGGCGCCCTCGACAGCCGGCACGCTGAGCGCCGCAAGATCGATGTTCGGCGAGAACTCCTCCGACACGACGGCCTCGTGGCCGCCAGTGGGCTTGGGACCGCTGCCCATCGCCTCGAGCTGTGCAATGACCTCGTCGTTCTGCGGATCAACTTCGAGGAGTCGGCGGTACCATCCCTTGGCGACTTCGTTCTCGCCGTGCTGGCGCGCGATGTCGCCGAGGTGGCGCAGCGCGATGAGGTTCTCGGGATCGAGGTTGAGCGCGGTCTCGAACGTCTGACGCGCCTCATCGAGCCGACCGCAATCGTACAGCGACTGGCCCAGGACGATGTGACCGCTGATGTAGCCCGGCTGATGCGGGATCTGTCCCCGGCAGATCTCGATGGCGCGATCGTAGTCGCCGGATTTCCGTAGCTCGTTGGCGAGTCTGGCGAAGACGCGACGCGGGTTCTCCGCGTATTGGCGGAGAAGGTCTTCGATCAGGGCGTGATTGGCCATGCAAAGCCCTCAGGGGAACTGCCCCGGGCCCGGGGCGGCGAGACGCGGCAAGATATACCCTCCTGACGATCGAAGTCAATCGGAAGTCATATCGTGGCTTGATTTTATGAAGCGCGGCCGGGTAGATTTTCTGGCTGCCACATCCAACCACCCACAGCCTGCCTTTCTGTGCTGCAAGCGTTCCGCGGATCCGCGAAAGTCGTCTTCTGGATCGTCTTCGTTTCCTTCGTCGGCGTTTTCCTCTTCGCCGAAACATCGGGCCTCTCCAGCCGGGGCGTGACGCGCGGGACGTCGGTGGGGAGCGTCAACGGCATCGACATCACGTACGACCGCTGGGATGCGCAAGTTCGCGCGCTCACACAGCAGGAGCAGCAGCGGCGCGGCGTTCCGTCGCTGACTCAGGATGATGTGAGCCGCATCGAGGAGATCGCCTTCCAGCAGATCGTCGATTCGATACTCCTCGCCCGCGAATACGACCGGCGGGGCATCACCGTCACCGATCGGGAGATCCAATACGCGGCGCGCACTATGCCGCACCCGGACCTCGCGCAGAATCCCGACCTGCAGACGGAGGGGCGGTTCGATCCCGAGAAATACCAGCGACTGCTGCAGAGCCCGATGGCCCGGCAACAGGGACTGACGCAGTTCCTCGAGCAGTACTACCGCACCGAGATTCCGAGGCAGAAGCTCTTCGAGCAGATCGCGGCCGGCGTCTATCTGACCGATGCGCGGCTGTGGCGCATCTGGCAGGACGAGCGCGATTCCGCCCGCGTGTCGTACGTGGCGCTTCGACCGGGCTCAGTGGCCGACACGGCCGTCCGCGTGACGGACGAGGAAATTCGGCGGTACTTCGACGCGCATCGTGACGACTTCGGCGATCGCCGCGGTCGCGCCGTGTTGTCGCTGATCGCCTTGCCGCGACCGATCACCGCCGCCGACACGGCTGCATCGCGCCAACGGGCGCTCAATGTTCGCGCGGAGATCGCCGGCGGCGTGCCGTTCGATACCGTCGCGCGCCGCGAGTCATCCGACAGCGCTTCGGCGGCACAAGGTGGACTCCTCGGTACCTTCGCACGCGGAGCGTTCTTTCCCGACTTCGAGCGCGCCGCGTTCGCGCTTCGTCCCGGCGAGCTGTCCCAGCCGGTTCTGTCGCCGGTCGGCTTCCACATCATCAAGGTGGACAGCAGGAAGGGCGACTCGATCACCGCGCGGCACGTTCTCATCCCGATCCGCCAGAGCGATTCGAGCGAGCAGCGCGTGACCGAGCAGGCTGATACGATCGCCAACATCGTCACGTCGGGTGATGATTCGGCGCGGTTCGAGCGTGCCGCACAGCGATACCAGCTGCCGATCGCGCGCGTCGTCGCGGCCGAGGGCGATCCGTTGACGTGGAACGGGAAGTACGTGCCCGATCTCGGAGCGTGGGCGTTCCGCGGCTCGCGCGTCGGCGACATCAGTGACATTGTGGACGCCCCGGATGCGTTCTACGTAGCGCGCATCGATTCGCTCGAGGAAGGAGGAAACGTCTCGCTCGATGACGTGCGCGACGATATTCGTCGCGTGCTGCTGAATCGCAAGAAGGTCGATTTTCTGGAGCCGCGCGCGCGCCGTATTACAGAGGCCGTGACCGCCGGAAAGACGCTGGAGCAGGCAGCACAGGAAAACGGATTGAGCGTCGAGCGAACGCCGATGTTCACCCGCGTGAGCCTGGTCCAGGGACTCGGCCGCCTCAACGAAGCGGTCGGCGCCGCGTTCGGATTACCAGTCGGAGCGATCAGCGCGCCGATCAAGACCGAGGATGGTGTCTTCGTCATCCGCGTCGACGCGCGCGTCAACGCCGACCGCGCCGCCTGGGAGGCGCAAAAGGAGACGCAGCGAGAGCAGCTCCTCCTTCGCCTTCGCCGCCAGCGCATTCAGGATTTCGTGACGGCGCTACGGAAGGAGGCGGATGTGGACGATCGCCGGCGCGAGGTGCAGGCGTTGACGAGGGAGGCCGCCTCCTGACCCCCCCTGCCTAACCCCACCACCCGGGCCAAGGGCCAGGGGCCAAGGGTGTGGTAATGCAAACGGCCGCGCATGCGCGGCCGTTTGCTCATCTGATGAGCGCCGCTGGCTGCGGAGCAGCCGCGGCGCCTTACCATCCCTTCGACCCCGTCGATCCCGTCGATCCCGTTGACCCCCTGAGGGTCAGATGAGTCTCTTGGGTTCCGGGCGCGCCTCATCCTCCCGCCGCGCTTCACTCGTTGGGCGCGCCGGCGGCAGGGACTCGCGCGGCTCCGGTTCCGTCAGCGAGCGATTCACATCGGTCAGCGACTTCTTGAACTCGCGAATTCCCTTCCCCATCGACGCGCCGATCTCGGGGAGACGCTTCGCCCCGAAGAGCAGAAGCACCGCCACCATCAGGAGGATGATCTCCCAGAAGCTGAAATTGCCGAATGGCATAGTGCCTCCTAGAACAGCGAGCGAGCGATGAGGTAAGCGATCAGCACGCCGAGCAGACTCAACAGTGAGATGTCGACGGCAATGGGTCCAAGAGAGAACTTAATCATGATGAGGTCGATCGACACTGGCCCCAGGGACCCGCTAAGTCCAGTGGTCAGGAATTCCTTGACGGCTCCAGGGGGCAAAAACCGACGGCTGATGTGCGTGATCAGCCCCCCGACGAGGAATCCGATCGCGAGGACGAGCGCGTGAAAGCCCGGGCGATGCCGGGCGGATCTCGAAAAGGACGAGGACGGGCGATTCATCACTGCGTTCGCTCCATGACGTAGACGATGGCATCGCGCAGCGCCGCGGTGGCGCGCGATTCCGGCAACTCCGACAGCGCTTCCGCAGCCTCGTCGGCGAACCGGTCGCCGCGACGTCTAGCATACTCCAATCCGCCGCATTCCTCCACTATCGCGATCACGTTCGCGATCATCTCGTCGTCGGGCTCCGATTCGGCGAACAGCGCCTCGACGACCGCGCGATCGGCCGCGCTCATCCCGCGCAGCGCGTGGATGAGCGGGAGCGTCACCTTGTGCTCGCGCAGGTCCAGTCCCGTCGGCTTGCCGGTGGTCGATGTGTCGGCCGTGTAGTCGAGCAGGTCATCGACGATCTGGAACGCCATCCCGAGCTGCACGCCATAGCGCGCGAGCGCCTGCCTGTGGCGCTGAGCGCCGGCGATTGCCCCGATCTCGCACGCCGCCGACAGGAGCGATGCCGTCTTGGCGTGGATCAGCGCGTCGTAGTCTTCCTCCGAGAAGCGGAGCGCATCGAGTGCGGTCAGCTGCCGCATCTCGCCGATGGTCATCTGATTCGTCGCGTGCGCGAGCACCTGGAGCGGAGCCATGTCGCCGACGCGAATCAGCTCGACGACCGCCCGCGAATACAGGAAGTCGCCCATGATCACCGAGATCTGGTGCGTAAACAGCGCGTTGATCGTCGGCATGCCGCGCCGCAGCGTCGAATGATCGACGGAGTCGTCGTGCACGAGCGTCGCCAGGTGCACCAGCTCGACGACGGCGGCGAGCGGAATGGCGCGAGGCTCCGGTCGTCCCTCGACCGCGCTCGCGAGAAGCGTGAGCGTCGGCCGGAACATCTTTCCCTTCATTCGGAGAAGATGCTCGGTGATCGCCTCGATCATTGGGAAATCGGCGACGATGACACGCTGCAGCTCTCTCGCTACCTCCTCGAGCCGCTCCTGCACCGGCGCCTGAATCTGCTGCAGTCCGGGGACCGCTCGCGCTCCCGCTCGGGCGGGAGCACTCATCTCGCCACTCGCTCCAGCGCGGCGAGACGGTCGTTCACGTCACGGAAGGTGATGTCCACGGCGAAGACGCGTTCGT
>DASTYE010000166.1:0-4692 GCA_035765135.1 Gemmatimonadaceae bacterium
CGACGAGCGCGAGCGTCGCGATCGCCAATCCCAAGGTCGCGAGCAGCTGCGACGGCCGCCATCCTCGACGCGTTTCCTTGTCGAGCGTCAACAGCGAGGCCCCGGCCAGCGCAAAGGCCACCGTCGAGTTGGTGGCCATCAGGCCCACCGGACGGTAGGGGTAGTGCGACAGGATTTCCGCAAAAAGCAGCCGATCGATTCCGGCGTCGAGTCCCGTCACGCGTTCAATGAAGGAGACCAGACCCAGCAACAGCACGCCCGCCGCGAGCGTGCGGCCGACGCGCCTCGAGGTCGTGCCTGAAGGTTCCCGTCGCAGCAGCCAAAGTGCGAGGCCCCCGGCGGTGAAGCCAAGTGCGGTATTGGGGAGCATCACGATCGCGTCGGGAGGGAGATATTTCAGCCTCTCGATGCCGAGCAGCCACCCGAGGAACACGATCGTGCCGATCATGGCCGCTCCGATGGCGCTCGCTTCGGCCAACGTGGACAGGCGCACCGACGGAGGCAGTGAAGAAGAAAGTTCGCGCGGCACGACGTATCAGCCCGGGCTTCGGCGTCCGGATATTGGTATTCGAGTTGTGGCCGCGTTCCGCTGCCCCCTCGGGCACGGTCTGAGCGTCAGGGGTAGCTTTCCGCTAGTGCGATGGCGATGCATAGCGAATCAGGCAAAGGAGCCACGGTGTCGCAAACGCGAGAAACGTTCCGCCTCGGGCTCATCGGCTACGGCCTGGCCGGCGCGTCGTTCCACGCGCCGTTCATTGTCACGACGCCCGGGCTTCGCCTGACCCACATCGTGACCTCCAATCCCGACCGCCAGCGCGACGCGGCTCGTAACCACCCCGACGCACGCATCGTGGACTCCGCCGACCGCCTGTGGGAGTCGGCCGCCGAGCTCGATCTGGTCGTCGTCGCCTCCCCCAATCGCACACACGCCCCGCTGACGAGCCAGGCGCTTGCGCATGGCCTGAACGTGGTCGTCGACAAGCCCTTCACGACGACCGTGCGTGAAGCGCTGCCCCTCGTGAGCGAGGCGAAACGCAAGGGCCTCATGCTCACCGTCTATCAGAATCGGCGCTGGGATGGCGATTTCATCACCCTGCGACATCTTCTCGCCGAGGGGGCACTTGGCGATCCGCTCCGGTTCGAGTCGCGCTTCGAGCGGTGGCGTCCTGTTCCGAGGGACAACTGGCGAGAGCGAGGCACACCGGAAGAGGCGGGCGGGCTACTCTATGATCTCGGAAGCCACCTCATCGACCAGGCGCTCGTCCTCTTCGGGCCCGCGCGGTCGGTCTACGCTGAGCTTGATCGTCGCCGTCCTAACGTGCAGGTCGATGACGATTCGTTCGTCGCGTTGACACACGAGAACGGCGTGCGTTCGCACCTCTTCATGAGCGCGCTCGCCGCCCACATAGGCCCGCGCTTTCGCGTGCTGGGAACCCGAGCTGCGTACGTGAAGTGGGGGAAGGACCCGCAGGAGGTCAAGCTGCGCGAAGGGCGTCGCCCCGATGAGCCGGGATTCGGGGAATACCCGCCGGAAGAGGCCGGCACGCTCGGCGCCGCCGATGACGTGCGTTCCGTCCCAACCGAGCCTGGCGCGTTCAAGGAGTTCTACGAGGGTGTGGTCGAGGCCCTTCGGGGAATCGCGCCGCCGCCGGTGGATCCCCTGGACGCTGTGTCCGGGCTCGCCGTCATCGAAGCGGCTCGGCTCTCCGCCGCCGAAAGGCGGGTCGTCCAGATCGAGGGCGGCACGAAATGAAGCCGGCGAGCCCGTAACAAACCCCCGGCACCCGTGTATGACCCCGCGCACTCGTTAGAATTCGCCTCTCCGGGAAGCCCTCCTCATATGCCGCGCCCAGTTCCACCCCGTAAACGGCACCGCCGACGCATCGCGGCGGGCATCGTCGCCGCGCTGCTCCTCGCCACTCTCGCCGGAGGCCTCTGGCTCACTCGCGACCCCGAGCCCGGGATGATCGCGAGGCGCTCGACCATCGCGGCGGTCGAGGAAGGCGCCCCGACGATCGAGGGGAACCACGAGATCCGCAATGTGACCCTTCGCGCGGCGAGCGGGATCGAGGTCGACCTCACGATCAAGCGTCCCCTGCTCGATGAGACGAGTCCCGAACGACGTCCAATCGCGCTCCTGCTCGGCGGCCACCGCCGGGGACGTAACGCGGTGCAGTTCATTCCGGACGCGGGAGGGATGATCGTCGCCGCCCTCTCGTATCCTTACGCCGGCGAGCCAAAGCCCGATGCGCTGGAGTTCGTCAGCGACATTCCGAACATCAGGCAGGCGTTCCTCGACACGCCGCCGGCGATCATGCTCGCGCTCGACTACCTCCTCGCGCAGCCCGACGTCGATCCCACATGGGTCGAGCTGGTGGGCGTCAGCCTCGGCGGTCCGTTCGTGACGATCGCCGCCGCGCTCGATGATCGCGTGAGCCGAGTGTGGGTGGTGCACGGCTCGGCTGGCTCCTATGGCCCGCTCGAAGTGAGCATGCGTCGCGAGATTCCGATTCCGGGAGTTCGGCAACTGGCGGCCGGGCTTTCGGCGCTGATCATCAACGGCCCGCGAATGGCGCCCGAGCGCTGGGTGCACCGCGTCGCGCCTCGTCCTTTCGTCATGGTCAACGCGCGGAACGACGAGCGGATGCCCCGTTATCTGGTGGAGCGGCTGTTCGAGAGCGCGAAAGAACCCAAGAGAATCGTCTGGCTACCGGGTGGGCACGTCCGGTCGAATGCGGCGGTTCTGAAGCCGCTTGTCGACACGGTGGTGGCCATGATGGCGAAGACGCCTCCGTGGCGAATCATGAGCGCTCGCGGTGACATCACTCCGTCACACGGCGCGGACACCGAAGCGCCGCCGGCGACGAGTGTCGTTGGCGCATCCACCGATCCAGAAACGAGATACGCCGCAACGCCGTAGCCGCAGCCGTCCGGCCTCACCTGTGCTTTGCCTCGCGACGACCGCTTCGATCGTGAGGCCCAAAATGCGAGCCCGGATGTTCTTCCTCGGCGCGATCCCACTCGCGCTGAGTGCTCCCCTGTCTCTGGCGACCGCCCAAACCGAGAACGCCGGTACCGACCCGCGCGCGCTGCTCGGCATCGAAGTCTCGATGTCAGGAACGAGCCGCGACACGCTCGGCGTCCTCGTCTCGTCGGTGGTGTCCGGCAGTCCCGCCGACCGCGCCGGGATCCGGGAGCGCGACCGTATCGCCGAAGTCAACGGGATGAGTCTACGCGTCTCCCCGGAGGACGTCGGCCAGCAGGAAGCGCGCGAGATCGTCGAGCGGCGCCTCACGAGGGAGCTCGGCTCGCTCCGACCCGGTGACGTCATCGAGCTGCGCGTCTTTACCGGGGCGCGCTCCCGAGCCGTCACGGTCCGGCTGTCGGAGCCGGACGATGTGCGCTCTCGTGCGCGGAGCCGTGAGGACGAAGCGTCGATCCAGAGCGTCATCGCGTCGCTTCGCGAGACGCAGGCACAGCTTCGCCAGCTCATCACGCAGGAGAGAGCTGGCGCCGTACAGGACTCGCTCGCCGAAGCGGAGCGAGAGATCGCGCAGCTCCAGCGACGGCTGCAGGTAATCGAGATTCAGCGACGCCGCCGGATGGAGCGCCTCCGCGACGATGATGACGACGAGCGTCGCATCGACGAGAGTCCGGGGAATCTGCGCGGACTTCGAGTGACGGTCGTCAGCGACGATCTCGAACCCTACTTCGGCGAGGGAAGCGCTCGCGGTCTGCTCGTCCTCGAGGTCGATGAGTCGTGGGCGCCGATCCGGGTGGGCGACGTCATCGTGCGCGTGGATGGAGCCCGCGCAACGACGGAATCACTCCGTGACGCCCTCGACTCACGCCGCGAAACCGAGGTCGAGCTGCTCCGGCGCCGCCGATCGATGATCGTTACGGTCAACTCGCGGAACGCCGGTGGCTGATCGCGATCGTCAGGGCGTCGGATGCGGCGTGGCCTCCGCCGCCTTCGCGTGCTCGTGACCGGCCGCTGTCGCCGCCCCGTAAATGGCTTCGACGTAGTGGATGAACGGCACGTACGATTGGATGTACGCCCGTCCCGCCGCGACGTCGTTCACGTCGAAGTTCTTCCGCGCGAGGGTCGCTCCGAAGCGTTCGCGGAGCCCATCGCGCACCGCGTGAATAAGTAGCGTCTCCACGTTGGCGACCGAGCCGGTCTCCAGCGCCTTGTCCGCTGCGGCAATGGCGGCGTTCTCGTCAGCACCCGCCGCTTTGAGACCGGTATACGGTGCACCCTCTCCTTCCCGGTGCACGCGTACCAGCGTCTCGAAGAACCACAGGTCGGCAAGCTCGCGCGCCGCCGGGCTTTGCTTGCGCACCGCGAGCGTGCGCGCGAAGGCATCACGAATGGCTCGCTCGTCGCTCGCCCTCACCCACAGCAGCACGTTGTTCACGTTCCCCGTCTCGAGCGCTCGCTGCGCCGCCTTCACCACCGGCCCATCCATGCTGTCGCAGTGAGCGAGCGCCGGCCGCGCCGCCGCCGCTGACGCGACGACGAGCGCGGCGGCGATTGAGGCGAGTTTTCCTAACCTGGCGTTCATAGCCGACTCCTTCGGAGTGTCTCCTCTAGAAGATCGCGGACCTTGATCCATCCGGTGTCGGCGATCGTCCCATTCGCCGTGCGGGTTTTGCCCGGTGACGGACGATCGCCACCGGCGGTCAGGCTGC
>DASTYE010000167.1:0-12493 GCA_035765135.1 Gemmatimonadaceae bacterium
CCGAAGCAGGTTTTCCCAACCGCCAACGGGCGAACGAAGCAACAGGCACTCGCCGAGTTTCTGCGCACCGCCTGTCCTCGCATCCGGGCGGCTGGCGCGAAGTGCACGATCGATGTCTTCGGCCTGACGACGACCGTCCCCGGTGCGCTCGAGATCGGTCAGCACTGGGAGTCGCTCTCCCCGCACGTGGACGTGATCCTGCCAATGACGTATCCGTCGCACTATCCGAGAGGCGCCTTCGACATCCCGCGTCCTAACGCGGATCCGTATCGCGTGAATTACATCGCGATCAAGCGGGCGCGCGAGCGCAATGAAAAGCTTGGAATCGACAATCCCGCGCACGTGCGCGCGTGGCTCCAGGCGTTCTCGCTCCCGCGCATGCTGCCGAAGTACGGCCCAGCGGAGATCGAGGCACAGAAGCGAGCGATCTACGACGCGGGCTACGACTCGTGGATTCTCTGGAATCCTGGCGCACGCTACGAGTCGTTCCTTCCGGGACTGGAGAAGACGACGGAATCCCGACGGAAGCGCGCTGCGCCCGCGGCTGCCGCGGCGCCGGTGGCCGCGCCGGCGAACGACGCGACGACGCCCTGAGGGTTCAGCGCGTCGTCGCCACCGAGCGAACGCCTTCGACGAGCCGGTCCACCTCACTCTCGGTGGTGTAGCACGCGCAGCCGGCGCGCACGAGCCCGTCGCGCGCGTGCCCGAGCCGCTCGATGACGGTGGCCGCGTAGAAGTCGCCGTGGGTGGCGAACACCGCTCGCTGGGCGAGATGCTCGACCACGGCCTGAGACGGCACGCCCTCGACAGAAAAGCACAATGTCGGGGTGCGCGGGGCGCCGGGCGCGGGTCCATAGAGCTGAACGCCGGCGATCGACGAGAGCTCCTTCCATGCGCGATTGAACAGCGCGCGCCCGCGCCCGTCGAACGTCTCGAATGTGGCTTTGAGCTGTTGACGGCGTGAGCCGGTCGTTCTGGAGAGCGAGGCCAGAAAGTCCACGGCTGCCGCTGCGCCGGCGATCCCTTCGTGATTCAGCGTTCCCGTCTCGATGCGCTCCGGCACGTTGTTCGGCGCGGGCTCGAGCCGCGGGACGTCGAGCGCCGCGAGCAGGTCGCGGCGTCCCCACACGAGCCCGACATGCGGGCCGTAGAACTTGTACGCCGAGCAAGCGAGGAGATCGCAACCCAGCGCGTGCACATCGGGGAGGACGTGGGGAGCGTAATGCACGGCGTCGCAGTAGAGGATCGCGTCGACGGCGTGCGCCATCGCCGAGATCCTCGGAATGTCGGTGATCGTGCCGAGCGCGTTCGATGCCGCGCCTACGGCGACGACGCGGGTGCGAGGCCCAATGAGCTCCCCGAGCCGATCGAGGTCGAGCGTCCCATCGTGCGGCCGCAGCGGAGCGACGTTCACCATCAGCATGTGCTCGCGGGCGACCTCGACCCAGGGCGCGACGTTCGCGTGATGATCCAGCTCGGTAACGATGATCTCGTCGCCGGCCGCGAGCGTGCGCCCGATCGCGCGGGCAATGTGGAAGGTGAGCGTCGTCATGTTGGCGCCGAACGCAATTTCGTCCGGGGCCCCACCGACGAAGTCGGCCATGGCGACCCGCGACGCGTGCAGCACCGCATCGGTTTCGGCGCTCGACGGATAGCGCCAGTCGGTGTTCGCGTTGTGCTCGAACAGATACTCGGTCATGGCATCGACGACCTCGAGCGGAACCTGCGTGCCTCCGGGCCCGTCGAAGTAGGCGACACGCTCGCCGGCATGCAGCCTCGCGAGCGCCGGGAAGCGCGCTCGAATCTCGTCGACCGATGCGACGGTCATGCTCCGATCTCGACGCCTGAGGTGCGCTCGATCACGCGGACCGCCTCGACATGGTCCGCGTCCTCGCCGAGCTCGATGCGCGCCGCGCGAAACAGCTCGGAGGCGAGCTGCGTGAGCGGCGAGGCGACACCAGCGTCACGCGCGATCTGCGCGGCGATGCGCAGGTCCTTGTCCAGCAGCGCAAGGCGGAAGGTGCGCGGGAAGGCACGGGAGAGCACGCGCTCGGGGAACAGGTTCATGCTGGTGTTGGACCGGCCGCTCGATGCGTTGATTACTTCCAGGGCGACGCGGGTATCGACGCCCGATTTCGCCAGCGTCGCCAGACCTTCTCCGGTAGCCCAGATGTGGATGGCGAGCAGCGCCTGGTTGACCGCTTTCACCATGTCGCCGGCCCCCACGTCTCCGCAGTGCACGATGGTCTTTCCGAAGGCGGAGAGCACGGGGTGAACGCGGTCGACGACGGCCGGGTCGCCGCCACACATGATGGTGAGCGTGCCATCCTCCGCACCGCGTTTGCCGCCGCTCACCGGAGCGTCGACGAAGTCGACGCCGCGCTCGCGCAATCGCGCGGCGATACGTCGAGAGGTGGCCGGATCACCGGAGGTGCAATCCACGAGCGTGGCACCGCGGCGTACGCCGGCGAGCAGGCCGTCGTATCCGTCGAGGAGCGCCTCGACCTCGACCGACGTGGGGAGGCAGGTGATGATGACGGCGGCGTCGCGCGCGGCGTCGGCGGGAGTGGCGGCGACACGCGCGCGAACCGTACGCGCTAATTCTTCCGCGCGTTCGGCGGTGCGATTCCAGACGACGAGGTCGAAGCCGTGTGCCGGCAGGTGCCGCGCCATGGGCGCGCCGATCGCGCCCAGACCGAGAAAGGCGATAGTGGTGGACATGGCGACGCGGATGTTGGTGCTTGAAAGGGCCAGGGGCCAGGGGCCAAGGGCCAGGGGGAGGGTCGAGGGTTCGCCGTGATCCGATTACCCTTCACCCTCCACTTGGCCCCCTGGCCCGCTCTCGATGCGCACCATACTCCGACTCCGCCTCCCCTCGGTGCATTCCGTTCGCGCGGTGCACACGGCGCTCCAGGGCGTCGAGGGAATCGTGCGCGCCGATGTATCGCGCACGGGTGCGACGATCGACCACGACGGCCGCGCCACGGCCGCGCGGCTACGGGAGGCGATCGAGACGGCGGGGTATGACGTCGTCGAGATTATTCAGGAGTCGCGCAGACTCTCTATCAAGGAAGAATGAGGAACGAGGATGAAGGACCGAGGAATTTGATTGGCCATGCCAATCGAGTTCCTCGGTCCTGGGTCCTCATTCCTCTTTCTCGTCGTGGGCTAGGACGCGAATCTCGTCAGTCCCTTCTTGTAGCTCTCGACCACGAGCGGAAGATATTTCGAGATCGGCGTGTACTGCACGCCCAGCTCGTGTTGCGCGTGAGTACCGTCGGCGCGGAATCCAATCGAGGTGAAGCGGGCTTCATCGATCGAGAGCGCGGGCCGCCTGCCTAACGCGGCGGCGACGGCGGTGGCGACGTAGGCGCTCGGCAGCGCCAGCTTCCGGGGGAGCGAGAGCGGGGGGCGCTTGCCTCCCAGCCGCGCCACCTTCGCCAGGAACTGCTTCGGAGACAGGGTCTCGCCGGAGAGGATGTAGCGCTCCCCATCCTTGCCCTTCTCGTGCGCCAGGATGATCGCTTCGGCGGCATCGTACGCCCAGATCCATCCCACCGGAGCGTTCCCGGCGAACCGGCGTTGGCCAGCGAGCGTCTCGCTGATCATCCGTCCGCACCAGCCCGGATCGGCCGGGGCCACGACGATCCCGGGATTGACGACGATCACCTCGATGCCCTTGGCGCGTAGCTTCAGCGCCGTCTTCTCGGCAGCGAGCTTCGTTCGCTCGAAGTGGGACAGCGTGTAGCCACGATGGTGCGTCCACTCGTTCCCCAGCTGTCCGGGGAATTCGCCGATGGTCACGCAGGAGGACACGTACACCGCGCGCGGGATCTTGGCGATCACCGCCGCGGCCAGCGTGTTCTTCGTGCCCTCGACGTTCACTGCGTCGAAGACATTGGTCTGGCGTGCCCATAGATCGAAGAAGTTCGCGACGTGGAAGACGACGTCGCATCCCTTCATGGCTTTGACGAGCACTTCGGGATTGGTGAGGTCGCCCACGACAGGCTGCGCCTTGAGGTTTTCCATCAAGGTGACGCCACTGCGGCGGCGGACCAACCCGACCACCCGATGCCCGCGGCGAGTGAGCGCGCTCACCAGAGCACGTCCAAGGGGGCTCGCCGCCCCGGTCACGAACGCTCGCATAGCACCTCCAACCTATGGGAGGGACGCAGTAGACAGTGGTCCGTCACGGCGCTCGAGACCCTCGTCGGTGCTTGTTCGCTCATCGTCAGGCCGGTATCTTGACGGCCCCGAAGCGCTTGCCCTCGCGCATTTCACATAGCGCGCGAAGCAAACCGAATCAGGCCGAAACGACGAGGTCCGTCGCGATGGCATTCCCGAAGGAAGAGCGACCCGTCGCGGCGCTCCTCGTCCCCGACATCCTCGCGCTGCTCGACGACTCGCCGCGTGATGTCGCGGCCGAAACCGAAGAGCTGCATCCCGCCAACCTCGCCGACATCGCCGAAGCGTTACCGCGCGACCGGTTGCCGGAGTTCATGCGCGCGCTCCCCGCCGCACGCGCGGCGGATGTGCTCGAGTACCTCGACGAGGAGCTGCGCTCCCAGCTGCTCGAGGAGATGACCGCGCGACAGGCCGCCGAGCTGGTGTCACAGATGACACCGGACGATCGCACCGACGCGCTCGAGGATCTCGAGGAAGAGCGCGCGGACGAGATCCTCTCCGAAATCAGCGGCGACGCGCGCGGAGAGACCGAGCGCCTGCTCGCGTACGAGCCGGACACGGCGGGCGGCCTGATGACGACGGAGGTCGTCTCCGTCCCGGGAGATGCGTCAGTCGATGCCGCCCTCGAGAGCGTCCGGGCGGCCGCGCGGGCGGGACGCAAAGAGGCGATGTATGCGATATACGCGCTCGATGGCGCCGGACGACTCCGCGGCGTCTTCTCGCTGCGTGAGCTTCTCGCCGCGCCGCCAGGCTCGCGCGTGACCGACATCGCGTGGCAGGATGTCGTCAGCGTGGCGCCAAGCGCCGATCGTGAGGAGGTGGCCCGGCTGACTTCGAAGTACGATCTCGTCGCGGTGCCCGTCCTCGATGCACAGGGTCGTCTGCTCGGCGCGGTTACCGTCGACGACGTGATCGACGCGATCGTCGAGGAGCAGACCGAGGATGTGCAGCGCCTCGGCGCAGTCGAGCCGCTCGACGCGCCGTACTTTCAGGCGAGCTTCTGGAGCATCGCGCGCAAGCGAGCGGGATGGCTCGTGCTGTTGTTCATCGCGGAGCTGCTGACGGCGACGGCGATGGCGCGCTACGAGACGACGCTCGCCGGTGCGCTCGTGCTCGTGTTTTTCGTGCCGCTGATCATCAGCTCCGGCGGAAACTCGGGGTCGCAATCAGCGACGCTCATCACACGGGCGCTCGCGGTCGGCGACGTCGAGCTCCGCGATGCGGTCCGCGTCCTCACTCGCGAGGGGATGCAGGGTCTCGCCCTCGGCGCGTTCCTCGGCGTGTTCGGTTTCGCGCGGGTGCTGCTCGGCGGTGAGTCGAGCTCGGTGGCGATCGTCGTCGGGGTGACACTGCTCGCGGTGGTCGTCACCGGGACGCTCGTCGGTGCGACGCTGCCGCTCGTCTTCACGCGCCTTGGCTTCGACCCTGCCATCGCCTCATCGCCGTTCGTGGCGTCGTTCGTCGATGTCGCCGGCATTCTGATCTACTTCTCGTTCGCTGCCTGGCTCCTGTCCTGATCATCCCAGGTGGCGGGTCGGGGGGCCGCAGATGAACGCAGACGCACGCAGAAACGTCAACGGCAACTGCGAACGGTGTTGCCACGGACTTCACGGGTTTTGAAGGGTGAATCGACACGGATACGTCACCTGCACGGGGCTGTTTTGGACCGGCAAGACCATCACCGACAACGAGGCCACTACTCACCGCGGCCTTTCACTTCAGGGTTTTGACAAGCATTTCACGGTCGCAGCTGCAGTATCCGTGTCGTTCGCCGTTCACAATCCGTGAAATCCGTGGTAGCGCTTGCTGACGGTGCCGTTGACGTTTCTGCGTCCTTCTGCGTTCATCGGCGGCCCCTGACGTCCGCTCACCTCTCGGAAGCACTGAGCCAGATTTGCCTCACGGGCCGATCTCGCATATGGTGAGGCGCCCTTCAACGGAGGTCGGAAACGAAATGACGACAGTCCAGCGAGTGGCTCAGATCTTCGGCGTCGTGTTCATCCTCGTCGCCATCGCGGGTTTTGTGGCGACGGGTCTCACGAACATGGAGGCCGACCCGGCCACGGCACCGCACCTGGTCGGGATGTTCCCGGTGAACGTTCTCCACAACGTGGTGCATCTGCTGTTCGGCATCTGGGGGCTGATGGCGGCGCGTACGTACAGCGGGGCGAGGAACTATTCCCGAATCGCCGGTGTTCTTTACCTAGGATTGGCGGCTGTCGGCTACGTGTCGCCTAACGGGTTCGGGTTCGTCCCGCTCGGTGGCGCCGACATTTGGCTGCACGCGGTGCTGGGCATCGTGCTCGCCGGCGTGGGATTCACCGCCCGGGAGGCCCGGCCGCCGGTCGCGTCAGCGGCGTGAAGGCGCCGAGGGCGGCGCGCCTGGGCCAGGGGTCCCGCGCCGCCCTCGCTTCATGATGTAAGCGGCCTGATTGCGGGTCGTCGGTGACGAGGCCGCGTGCAGGGGGGGTCACGCCGCATGGCGGACACCCTCGACCGGCCCAATGGAGTGCCGGGATCACCTATTACCGCAACGGGCGCGCATTGCCTTTGCGTCAGAGAGCCCGTATCCGGCTTCATCGCCGCACCAGTTACGAGGACAGAACCGTGACTTTTGCATCCAGGGCGTACATGCGCCTGCGTGGGCTCATGCTGCTGGCGGGCGCTCTCGCCGCGGTCACGCCCGTCACCCTCTCGGCTCAGTACTTCGGACGCAACAAGGTCCAGTACGAGTCCTTCGACTTCCGTGTCACGCGCACGGACCACTTCGACATCCACTGGTATCCGGCGGAGTCGCTGGCGACGGCGGACGCGGCGCGCATGGCGGAGCGGTGGTACACGCGCTTCTCTGGAGGGTTGACGCACGCGTTCTCGAAGAAGCCGATCATCTTCTACGCGAACCACCCCGACTTCCAGCAGACGAACGTCGTCGGCGGCTTCATCGATCAGAGCACAGGCGGCATCACGGAAGGGCTCCGAACGCGAATCATCATGCCCTTCACTCCCGTCTACGCCGAAACGGACCACGTTCTCGGACACGAAATCATCCACGGGTTCCAGTACGACATCGCGATGACGCAGACGGGGGGATTGCAGAACCTCGCCAATCTTCCGCTCTGGGTCATCGAAGGAATGGCGGAGTATTTCTCCGTCGGCCGTGAGGACTCCCACACAGCGATGTGGATGCGCGATGCCGTGCTCCGGAACGACCTTCCCACCATCAATCAGCTCACGCGCGATCCGCGGTACTTCCCGTACCGCTACGGCCAGGCGCTGTGGGCGTACGTCGGTGGCCGATATGGAGACGAGGCGGTCATCCGCCTCTATCGCGTCGCGCTCCGCGAAGGGTTCGAGGCCGCGTTCCGCCGCGTCCTGAACCAGTCCACGGATTCGGTATCCAAGGGGTGGCACGCCGCGGTCAAGGACGCCTATACCGGGGTGATGCAGGGACGCACGGCGCCCGACGACGTGGGCGCGCGGGTGCTCGAGCGCTCCGGTGGAAAGCGCGGCGAAACGGACATCTCCCCCTCTCTGTCCCCCGATGGCAGTCGTGTCGCGTTCTTCTCGGGACGTGGGATCTTCGGCATCGATCTCTACATCGCCGACGCGCAGAGCGGGCGCATCGTCAAGCGCCTGACGAGTCCGAACAACGACAACCACTTCGATGCGTTGAGCTTCCTCGCGTCGGCCGGTGCGTGGTCGCCGGATGGGCGTCGCCTCGCGTTCGTCACGCAGGTGGAAGGTGATCACGAGCTGAGCGTCTACGACATGGAGGCGGGGCGCATCGTGCAGAACTTCCGGCCGGCTGAGGCCGAGGCGATCACCGACCCTGCGTGGGGACCTGACGGGCGGATCGCCTTCGTTGGACACGGGGGCGGCATCGCCGATCTGTTCGTGCTCGATCCGCGGACGGGCGCGGTGCAGCGACTCACGAACGACCGGTACGCCGAGCTGCATCCGGCCTGGTCACCGGACGGCCAGAGCATCGCGTTCGCGACCGATCGCGACCCGACCACGAACTTCGAGCAGCTGACGTACGCGCCGCTGCGCATCGCGCTCATCGACGCGAACAGTCGTGAGATTCAGCTGCTCCCGCGGCTCAGTCAGAGCGCGAAGCACATCAATCCACAGTGGGCACCCGACGGCCAATCGGTCTTCTTCATCTCCGACCGCGGCGGATTCAGCGACGTGTACCGCTGGTCGAGGAACGGAGAGGTGCATCAGGTGACGCGGCTGTCGACAGGCGTGAGCGGGATCACGGCGTCATCGCCGGCGCTGACCGTCGCCTCGCGGTCGGGACGCATGATGGTTTCGGTCTTCACGCGTCAGGGGAACTCGCTGTTCCGGCTCGAGCCCGAGCAGACGATCGGCTCGCCACTCGTCGAGACCGAAACCCAGCTGACCGCCGGCATCCTGCCGCCGACGACTGGAAGCAACATCGTCGCATCGTATCTCGACTCACCGCTGCCGGGCCTTCCTCCCGTCGGGGAATCGTTCTCCGTGTCGAAGTATCGACCGAGACTCCAGCTCGATTACATCGGCGCGCCCTCGGTCGGGTTGGCGACGAGCCCGTTCGGCACCGGCCTCGCCGGCGCGATCGCGCTCTACTTCGGTGACATGCTCGGCGATCGCGTTGTGGGCGGCGCCGTGCAAGCGCAGGGGACGTTCAAGGACATCGGTGGAGAGGTGTTCTACCTCAATCAGAAGCACCGGTGGAACTGGCTGGCGGCCGGGTCGCACATCCCGTATCTGAGCCTCTTTGCGTTCGCCGACACGGCCGTTCGGGGCGGTCAAACGTATGACGCGATCGAGCAGGTGTTGCAGCGCACGTACGTGGACGAGATCAGCGGGCGTGTCCAATACCCGTTCTCGCAGACGCGGCGGTTCGAGATAGGGCTCGCCGGCACGCGCGTCTCGTACGACATCGAGTTCGAGCGCTACCTCTTCAATTGCTGCTCGCAGGTGGGTTTCGAGCGAGGATCACTCGATGCGCCGCCCGGTGTGACGTATGGGCAGGGAATGCTGGCCCTCGTCGGCGACTATTCGATATTCGGGCTCACGTCGCCGGTGGCCGGAGGCCGCTGGCGCCTCGAGGTTTCGCCCATTTTCGGCGGGCTGAATTTTCAGAGCGTGCTCGCCGACTGGAGGCGATACTTCTACGCACGGCCGGTGACGCTGGCGTTTCGCGCGCTGCACTACGGGCGATACGGGAAGGACGCCGATAACGAGCGCCTCTCGCCTCTGTTCGTCGGGAACGAGGTGCTGTTGCGCGGCTACGCGGCCGAATCGTTCGACGGAAGCGAGTGCACGCGCGGAGCGACGAGCTCCTGCCCCGAGTTCGATCGCCTCATCGGCAGCCGTCTTGGCGTCGCGAGCCTGGAGCTTCGCTTGCCCTTGCTGGGTCCCGAGGGATTCGGAGTGATTCCGTTCAACTTCCTGCCGCTCGAAATCGCCCCCTTCGTGGACGCCGGGATTGCGTGGACGAAGGACGACGACGTGCGGTTCGCCTTCGATCGTAACGCCGCCGACCGCGTGCCGGTGGTGAGCTACGGGGTGACGACGCGTGTGAACTTGTTAGGCTACGCGGTGTTCGAGGCGTACTACGCGTTCCCGACGCACCGCAGGAAGGGGTGGCACTGGGGGTTTAATTTCGTCCCGGGCTGGTGAGCGGCGACGCCGGGGCCGAAGGGATCCAAGGCGGTCGAAGGGGGTCGAGGGAGTGAAAAGGCAACGGGGCTGCGCAGCGCGCAGCCCCGTTGCTTCATCCGATGAGCGCGGCGGCCTTGTCGCCGCGCCTTTCCTTCCCCTCGATCCCTTCGACCCCCTTGACCCCTTCGACACCGTGGGTCCTGGGCTCCATCCCGACTATTCCCGCCTCCAGCCAGGCGTGCTCTCCCTTCAGCACGCGCTGCGACAGCTTGTAGAGGCGATCGTCGTTCGGGCCGAAGAAGTCGCGGAAGTGCTGCGCGATGCGAAGTCGCGCTTCGCGGCAGAAGAGATCGGCGAGCTCGAGCGCTTCCTTGCGCCCCTGCTTCGTCGCCAGCATGTGCGCGCGCGAGCACGCCGCCGACATCGCGAACAGCTCTGCGCCGATATCGACCGCGCGGAAGAGCACCATCTGCTTGCGCTCGAGCTTCGGGCCGAAGCGCACCATCGCGTGGAAGATCGCCCGCGACAGGCGACGTGACGTCCGCTCGGCGTACCGCATGTGCGTGGCAAGGCGGCCGAACTCGGCGAACCGAGGCCAACGCCCCCAGCCGAGCCAGCGCGTGGGATACCAGGTGGCGTAGAAGCCGCCCGCTTTGGCGAAGGCGCCGAGCCGCTTCGACATTGGCGCTTCCGGGTCGATGATGTCGCCCGCCACCTTGAGGTGCGTGTCCACCGCCTCACGAGCGATGAACAGGCGCATGATCTCCGAGGATCCCTCGAAGATCAGGTTAATGCGGTAATCCCGCATCGCGCGCTCCACCGGAATGGGCGGCTCGCCGCGACGCGCGAGCGATTCCGCGGTCTCGTAGCCACGACCGCCGCGGATCTGCACGGTGTCATCGACGATGTGCCACCCGGCCTCGGTATTCCACATCTTGGCGATCGCCGCCTCGAGCCGGATGTCGTACCCGCCGCGGTCGGCCATCGCGCTGCACAGCTCGGCCACCGCCTCCATGGCGAACGTGTTGGCCGCCATCTTCGCCAGCTTCTGCGCGATCGCCTCGTGCTTCCCGATCGGCTGCCCCCATTGCACGCGCTCGGCGGCCCACTTGCGGGCGACCTGGAGCAGGGCCTTCGCTCCGCCGGCAGCGCTGGCGGGAAGCGTTAGGCGGCCCGTGTTCAGCGTGATGAGCGCGAGCTTGAGTCCCTTCCCTTCGCCCCAGAGGATGTTCTCGCGAGGCACCCTCACGTTCGTGAAGCGCACGACGCCGTTCTCGAGGGCCTTGAGCCCCATGAAGCTCAGCTTGTGCGCCACCTCGACGCCGGGCGCCTTCGCCTCGACGATGAACGCCGTGATCTGCTTGCGCGGCTTCCCGTTCACGATCGCGTCGGGCGTTCGGGCCATGACCACGAGCAAGTCGGCGCGCGTCCCGTTCGTGCACCACAGCTTTTCGCCGTTGAGGATGAAGTGCTTGCCGTCCTCGGTGGGCGTCGCCGTCGTGCGCATGTTGGCGGGATCGCTGCCGGCGTCCACCTCAGTGAGCGCGAAGGCCGAGATCGCGCCCTTCGCGAGTCGGGGGAAGAACCGCTTCTTCTGCTCCTCGGTGCCGAACAGCTTGAGCGGATTCGGAACGCCGATCGACTGGTGAGCCGAGAGGAGGGCGGTGAGGGAGCCGTCCTTCGATGTCACCATCTCGATCGCGCGAATGTAGCTCATCTGGGACAGGCCGAGCCCGCCGTATTCCTTCGGAATCTTGATGCCGAAGGCGCCCATGTCGCGCAGCTCCTGCACGAGCGGCTCGGGAATGTGACCGGTGCGATCGATCTCGTCGGAATCGACGCGCTCCATGAACGCGCGCAGCTTGTCCATGAACGGTTTCGCCCGGGCGACTTCCGCCGGATCATCCTCCGGATGGGGGTGGATCAGCTCCGGACGAAAGCTTCCGAGAAAGAGATCGCGTACGAAGCTCGGCTCGCGCCATTCGCTCTCTCGAGCGGCTTCGGCGACATCGCGAGCTTCCTTCTCCGTCGCGAGCGCCTGCGTCGATTCAGCCATGGTCTATCCTGTCGTAGGTCCGCGTCGGGCGGACGTGAACGCGCGGCGTTCGCGCGTGCTTCTCTAAACTAGTGGACTGTTTCGGTAATCGGGATAGCAAAGCCAGGGGCCGCAGGTGCCGCAGAAAAGCGCAGAAACGTCAACAGCTCATCACGGATCAGACGGATTGCGAACAGCGAAACGGCCGGATGAACTGCAACCGCGAGACGCTTTGTTAGAACCTGTCGGGTAAGGTCGCGGTGGCTCACCGGATAGCCTGGTTCCTTAGGTTTTGCCGTTGCACCAACGCTTTTGACGTTTGCAGTTTCTGCGTCCTTCTGCGTCATCTGCGGCCCCAGAAACGTGCAAGTGTACTTGGTACCAAGCATGTGCGGACCGTCACGGCGCCGTGGGGGGCGGAACGATCTGGGGCGCAGGCAGCCCGCGCCGCATCATCGCCGCGATTTCCGCATCCCACCGCGCAACGTTCCGCCCGGTTGCCCAGTGAATCATCACTATCTCACGTTGCGCAAACGGAAGTGCCCCGATGCGACGGCCAAGCCGATCTCCGTCACCCAGGTACACCACCAGTGAATCGGAGACCCTCGCGACGACGAGATCGCC
>DASTYE010000168.1:0-5160 GCA_035765135.1 Gemmatimonadaceae bacterium
CCTGACGGCGGCGGGCCAGGGGCCAAGGGCCAAGGGCCAAGGGTGTGGAAAGGCAAACGGCGGCGCTCTGCGCCGCCGTTTGCTCATCAGATGAGCGCGGCCGCCGCGAAGCGGCGCCGCGCCTTTCCACCTCTTGGCCCCTGGCCCCTGACTCTTGGCCCGGCTTAAACGCCGTCCCCCGCTTCCTCGTCCCCCAACCTCCCCTGCGCGCGGGAGCCGCGTTTGCGCGAGCCGCCCTGTGGCTGTTCGCGGGGTGTTGGTTCCCGCTGATCGGAGCTGGTCTTCGGCGCACCGCCGGCCCCTCCGTATCCGCTGACGTGCTGCCGGTCGGATCCGCGCATCGGCTCCGAGCCCGATGGGCGGGATTTTGCCTGGTCGCCGCCCGAGGAGGTTTGCCGAGATGCGTTCCGCGCCTTCGGCGCGCTCGATCGCGACGATTCCCCGCGCCGCGACGACGTTCCGTGGATGCCCTCGCTCGCCTCGGCACCCGCTCCCGTGCTCCGACGCTGGCCTTCGGCGTCGCCGTAGCCACTCGCCCCTTCGAGAACGCTCCCTTCGAGCCCTTCGCTCACCGGACGCGTGCTGGGGCCCTTGTAGCCCTCACCAACGCTGCGGTCGCCTGAGCCGGCGGAACGTCCGCGGGAGGAGGCACTCTGGCCTCCGGGACGGCGAGATCCTCCGGTTTGCCCGGATGATTTGCTGGAGCCTCGCCCGCCCGTTCCTTTCTTGCGCGATCCTGCCATGACGTCCTCCGCGTTAGGCGCCCCCGCCCTCGCGCGGTCGCGCGCGGGTTGGGAGGGGCCGGCCCAACCCTGATCCGGCAACGCGTATGCCATGGGCTAAATAGCTTGGCCAGTAGGGGTTGCGACGAGTCGACACCCCCCT
This sequence comes from Gemmatimonadaceae bacterium, assembly GCA_035765135.1. GTDB lineage: Bacteria > Gemmatimonadota > Gemmatimonadetes > Gemmatimonadales > Gemmatimonadaceae > JAICNG01. The sequence goes on from DASTYE010000168.1 coordinate 886, forward strand.
GACCACCGTAACGCGACCAGGCCTAACTCGTCCTTCTTTCGGGACACCCCACTCATCCCATCACCCCGTGCACCTACCCCGCCGCTGGCTTCGCGTAACCGCAGTGTGCACGTACCTCGGGAGGGGTGCGTGACGCAGACCCACGGGGCATCCGGCGAAAGCGCGGTCCTGTCGCGCGACCTCGCCGACTTCCTCATCGAGCTCTCGATCGCGCTGCACAAGAACGCGATCTACCCACCGGGGCATCCGTTGCTCAATGGTGCGGTGGACGCGCTCGCTCTGCGCATCGCGCGGCTGCTTCAGGATCGCGCCACGCTGTCACTCGGCGTCGCTCGAGAGCAGCTGATCATCGAAGGCGTCGTCACGGCGGCGAACAACTCGCTGCTTCGCGAGCTGGCCCAGCGGCTTCATCGGCATCATCTCGGAGCCGTGAAATTCCTTCGCGGCGTCGGACGTGACGAAGTCGCCGACCTGTTGCGAACGATCGCCGCTGACGCCGAGCGAAGTGTCACGCCGTTCGGGCTTCGGCCGGCGGAAGAGCTGCGGCGATGGACGCACATTCGCGCGTTACCGCTCACGTACGACCAGCTCGAGCTCGCCGGCGAAGCGCCGCCGGATCAGCTCGTCGCTGGACACGGTGAGTCCAGTGCCCGCGCCGCACAGCTCTGGGTCGGCCTCGCGCGCGCCGCGATGGTCGCCGATGCCAATACCGAAGGCAACGACGACGCCTCGAGCGCCGATCCCGCCGTCGTGGCAAAGGCGATCGAGGAGCACCGCCGCGAAGTCGCCTATGACCAGGTGATCGTCGGCTATCTCCTCCAGATCGCGGAGGAGCTCAAGAAGAAGGGCGGCGCCGAGTCGCTCGCGCTGCAGAAGCGCATCTCGACGCTGGTCAGCTCGCTCAATCCGACCACGCTGCGACGGTTGCTGGAGATGGGCGGAGACCTCTCGCAACGCCGGCGCTTCATGCTCGATGCCGCGCAAGGGATGGCGGTGGACGCCGTCATCGAGCTCGTGCAAGCGGCGGCCGAAACGTCGCAGCAAACGATCTCGCATTCACTGGTTCGTCTGCTCACGAAGCTGGCGACGCACGCGGAGCAGGGCGATGTGGCCGAAGTGCGCGCCAACGCCGAGACGGAGCTCCGGGAACACGTGCAGCGGCTGATCGCCGACTGGACGCTGGATGACCCGAACCCGGGCAACTACCGCGTGGTGCTCGACCACATCGCCAAAGCTCCGCCTCTCTTCGCGACGAGCGAGCCGGGGGTAACAGGCGCTGAGCCCGAGCGAATCCTCCAGATGAGCCTGGAGCTGGATACGTTCGGAGAGCCGGTGAAGCGCGCCATCGACACGATGCTCCAGCGAGGAGACCAGCTCCGCGTCTTCACACTGATGGCGAGCGCGCCAACGGAGAGCCGCGCGGCGGGCTCCCTCTGGCGGCAGCTGGCCTGTCCCGAGCAGCTACGCACCGCGCTGCGCGAGACCCAGATCGACTTCGCTCTGGTCGAGCATCTCGTTGGGCGGCTTCGTCTCGCTGCCGCCGAGCCGCTTCTCGATGCTCTCGAGGCATCGGAGTCCCGCACGGTTCGTCGGAGGCTGCTCGATCTGATCACGCAGCTGGGTCCCGAGGTGGCGACGGTCATTGCCGAGCGTCTGCCTGACGAGCGGTGGTACATCGTGCGCAACATGCTGATGCTGCTCGCCGATGTCGGTGCGGAGTGCGTGGATGTCGGGACGACCTACGCCCGTCATGCGGACCCGCGGGTTCGGCGCGAGGCGCTTCGCCTCCTCGTGCTGACTCCCTCCGCGCGAGAAGCGGCGATTTGCTCGGGGCTGGAGGACGCGGACGAGCGGGTGCTCCGGGTCGCGCTTCAGGCGGCCGCGGAGCGATGCCCGCTGTCGGCCGTACCGATTCTGCAGCGCCGCGCGGTCGATGGCACGCTCGGCGCAGAGATGGTCGCCAACGTCGTCGCCGTCGTGGCGTCGGTTCGACGGACGGAGGTGCTGGAGTGGCTAATGGAGCGCGCGGTTGGGGCTGGTCGAGGCGGGTTGTTCGGCCGACCGCGCCTGGCGCCGAAATCGCCGGCGATGCTCGCCGCTCTTTCGGGGCTCGCCCATCACTGGGCACGAGGTCGTGGCGTGGGCGCCGTACTCGCTCTCGCCCTCGGCTCGAGCGACCCCGACATCCGGAACACGGTCGGGGCGATGGAGCAATCCGCATGAGCGAGCCGGTTCGCTTCCTGTCGTCGCTCGCGCACGCACTTTCGACGATGGCGCTCTACAACGAGGGCCATCCGTCGCGGGTGAAGGCGCTCGACAGCTCGTTCGATCACCTCGTCGCCTTGCAGCGACACGATCCGAGTCCACGGTTCTCGTTCCTCGGGGCGGAGGTGATCTACGGCGATCGTGCGCTGCGGCATCTCCGCGAATGGGAATGGGGTGGCCGGCTCGCGGCGGTCGGCATCCAGCGCATCGAGCTGCTGCCCGGCGTGACGCGCGAGGAGTACGAGACGTTCCTTGGCGACGTCGTGGCTCGCCTGACGCTCGCGGCGGTGGATACCAGCGAAGCACGCCAGTCGCAGCAGGCGAACATCCGATACGGCACCGTCGGTGTGCGCAGCACGAGCGGGCTCAAGGCAGCCGGCGACGCGCTGCCGACAGCGACCATCACGTATACGCTGAGCGAGGAGGCCGACGCCATCCGCTGGCTGCACGGTGAGGTGGAGCATCACGGCCAGCTGCCCCTCGTCGAAGCGGAAGCCGTTGTTCGCTCGCTGTCGGTCGCCATGCACGGGGAGAGTCAGGTCGTCATCCCGCTGCTCGAGCTCAAGGAGTTCGACCAGTACACGACGACGCACTCGATGAACGTCTCCGTTCTGGCGATGGCGCTGGCGGAGTTCATGGGGCTCGGGAAGCGCGACGTGCGTGCGTACGGCGTCGCGGGACTGCTTCACGACCTCGGCAAGGTGCGCATTCCGCGAGAGATCCTCGTGAAGCCGGGACGGCTGACGCCCGAGGAGCGCGCCGTAATGAACCGACACCCCGCGGACGGCGCGCGAATCATCTTCGCGAGCGACAAGCAGCTGGACCTCGCGGCCGTCGTCGCATACGAGCACCACATCATGCTCAACGGAGGCGGGTATCCCGCGCTTCATTTCGGGCGTGACTGTCACCAGGCGAGCCGCCTCGTTCACGTGTGCGACGTGTACGACGCGCTGCGCACCAAACGCCCGTATCGCGATGCGTGGGAATCGGAGCGCGCACTGGAGTACATTGAGTCACGTGCCGGAACGGAGTTCGACCCGGATGTGGCTCAGGCCTTCTGCTCGATGATGCGACAGCTCGATCGCAGGCTCGTGGTCGTCGATGAAACGACGGCGGTTCGCAAGGCGGAGGAGCCGGCAGCCCCGCCGGCGCCGGCGAGCTCGAGTGGAGGGACCTCGCCATGAAGCCGCGCGCACGGACCCCGACCCTCAGCGACGCTGACACGCTTCGCGAATTCGTCCGCCACGTGCGTGTCGGTATGTACATCACGACGCCCGAGGGCGCGTTCATCGACGGCAATCCGGCGCTGCTGGAGCTGCTCGGCCTGGGTTCGATGGAGGAGCTGCGCACGAGAAGTGTGAACGAGTTCCTCACGGACCCCGCCCAGGGGCCGCGGGTTCTCGAGGTCGTCGATCGTGAGGGATACGCGCTCGAGGTCGAGCTCGAGCTCCGTCGTGCGGACGGTACGGCGCGCACTGTCCTCAACACGACGTACGCGACCCATGACGAAGCGGCCGGCCGCGTCTTCTATTACGGGGTGATCGTCGACATCACCGCGCGGAAGCGAGCCGCCGACGATCTCGTGCAGCAAAGCCTGCGCGACCCACTGACCGGGTGCTACAACCGCCGCTTTCTCGCGACGCTCGAGCGTCGCGCGAGCTCGCGTCCCGGCGAAGCGTGGGGGTGCATCATCATCGACATCGACCACTTCAAGCAGTTCAACGACCGCTTTGGCCATCAGGCCGGTGATCGCGCGCTGGTGAAGATGGCGCGCTTCCTCATGCGTCATGTACGCGCCGAGGATGCGGTGGTGCGCCTCGGGGGCGACGAATTCGTGGTGCTGCTGGCCGATGCCGACGGCGAGCGCGTGCAGCAGGTCGTCGGTCGCTTGCAGCGTTCCGCGCTGCGATCGGCGCCGGTCGAGTTCTCGCTCGGATGGGCGGTGCGGTATCCGCGCGAGAATCTGACCAAGGTGCTGGGGCGCGCGGACAAGAACCTCCTCGCGGTGCG
>DASTYE010000169.1:0-6995 GCA_035765135.1 Gemmatimonadaceae bacterium
GAGGAGGGGACGGAAGGTCAGCATACGGGTACGCCTGTTTTTGGAGGGTCGTTGTATCTAAGGATGAATCCTCTTTTGACGGTGAGGGAAGAGGGGGGAGGGATGAGGGCGGGGGGAGAGGGAAGAGTCAACGAGGTCGGAGCCACACCAGGGAAGGGGGAAGAGGGAAGCGGGAAGGGGGGACGGGCACCCAATACCCCGCCCTTGCAGCCATACCGTGACACTGGCGTGTTCATCGAAGAACCACCCACTTCCCGCTTCCCTCTTCCCGCTGCCCTTCGAGTCCCTCTGACCTCTTAACTCCTCCCCGCGTTTGCTCCCCCCTCCACCCTCACCTAACGGTTGACATAGGGGATGGGGGTATCCCATTTTTCAGCATGCCCAAATCACCCTCCGCTGAGCTTCCCATCGCCTCGTGCGGCTGTGCGAACGACGGCGCGCGCAAGGCGGTCGCCGTCGATCCCGAAGTGAAGGACCGCACGACGAAGCGCCTTCGGCGCATTGAAGGGCAGGTTCGCGGGCTACAGAAAATGGTGGATGAGGAGCGCTACTGCGCCGACATCCTGACGCAGCTGTCGTCGGTGCATGAAGCCCTCCGCGGCGTCGCGCGCGAGCTCCTGCGCAATCACCTCAAGCACTGCGCCGCGACCGCCATCCGGTCAGGTGACGAGCAAGCGGAGGCGATGTACGATGAGCTCGTCGACCTGATGTACAAGCACAGCCGGTGAGCAAGGAGTCAGGAGTCAGGAATCAGGAGGTGTCAGGCTTCGGGAATCTGGGGAGACCGCCCTAGCCCCTACCCCTCGGTGCCGTTCTCTCCTACAACCTATACCCGACACCCCCTGATTCCTGGCTCCTGACTCCTGACCCCTGTCTCACGCCAGCGATTGTCCGAGGACGCGCGTATCAGAAGCGCGTTCCCACCATCGCTCCTCCTTTCCTGAGTCTCATGCGCTACCTCGCCATTGCCATTGCATCGGCGGCCATCACCGTCGCCGGCTGCCGCCCATCGACCACTCCGACCCCCGCGCGGCGCGGGGGCCCAGACGCCGGCGAAAGCCCCGCCCAGGATACGCCGGGCGACACCGGGCAGGCCGGCGGCGGCGCTCGCCGCGGACCCGTTAGGCCCCAGCCCTACGCGCGCGTCGTCACGCGCGACTATACCACGCGCGCCGGCCTCTTCAAAGCGCACCGCCGTGGCGATCAGCTCCTCTACGAGATTCCGCGCAGCGAGCTCGCCCGCGACTTCCTCCTCGTCACGCAGATCGCGCGCACCACGCTCGGCGTCGGCTACGGCGGTCAGGCAGTCGGCAATCGTGTCGTCCGGTGGGAGCGGCGCGACAACAAGGTGCTGCTGCGGACGGTGTCGTTCGACATCATGGCCGACACTTCGCTTCCGATTTACCAGGCGGTGCAAGCGGCGAACTACAGTCCCATCGTCGCCACGTTCGACGTTCTCTCATGGGGGCCCGACAGCGCGGCGGTGGTCGACGTCTCACGGCTGTTCACCAATCCGCCACCCGAGCTCGGCCCGGGCCAGCGGCTCCGCGGGAATGCCGATGCGCAGCGAAGCTTCATCGAGCGGGTCGCCGTCTTCCCGGAAAACATTGAAGTCGAGGCGACGCTGACGTTCGCGGTGCCGCCGCAGCAGCAGGGGCAGCCCACACCCGCGCCTACTCCAGGTCCGTTCGGGCAGGCCGCCGTTCGGCCGGGTGCGGCCAGCGTTCTCATGCACTGGAGCATGGTGCGCCTTCCCGTCACGCCGATGATGCCGCGCCTGCACGATGAGCGCGTCGGCTACTTCAGCATTAGACAGCAGGACTACGGGCGCCCGGAGCAGCGTGCCGAGACGCGACGGTTCATCACGCGGTGGCGTCTGGAGTGCAGCGAGCGTCGCGTCGATTCGCTCTGCCATCCGGTGAAGCCGATCGTCTACTACGTCGATCCGGCGACGCCGCGGCAGTGGATCCCGTGGGTGAAGCGCGGGATCGAGGATTGGCAGCGCGCCTTCGAGGCGGCCGGATTCAAGGAGGCGATCGTCGCGAGGGATGCGCCCTCGCCGTCCGAGGATCCGGACTGGTCGCCGGAGGACGCGCGCTACTCGGTGATCCGCTGGCTGCCCTCCACGATCGAGAACGCATCCGGTCCGCACATTCACGATCCGCGGTCGGGAGAGATCATCGAGTCGGACATTCAGTTCTACCACAACGTGCAGCAGCTGCTGACGACGTGGTACTGGGTGCAGGTGGGGCATCTCGATCCGCGCGCGAACCGTCTGCCGCTGCCCGACACGCTGATGGGACGGCTGCTCCAGTACGTCGTCGCGCACGAGGTCGGCCACACGTTAGGCTACCCGCACAACATGAAGGCGAGCTCGATGTATCCCGCCGACAGCGTGCGCAGCAAGACGTTCGTGGCGAAGTGGGGGCATACGCCGACGCTGATGGATTACTCGCGCTTCAACTACGTGGCGCAGCCGGAGGATTCACTCGAGCTGGCGCAGCTCATCCCCGACATTGGCCCGTACGACAAGTTCGTCACGATGTGGGGATACAAGCCGATTCCGGGCGCGAAGTCGCCTGACGACGAGCGCGAGACGCTCGACCGCTGGGCGCGGATGCAGGACACCGTTCCCTGGTTCCGCTTCTCGACGTCGAACTCACTCGGCTCCGATCCAGGCGAGAACACCGAGGCCGTCGGCGACGCCGACGCCGTGCGATCGACCGCGCTCGGTCTGCGCAACATCAAGCGGCTCGTGCCGAAGCTCATTCCCGCGACGCAGCGCCCCCTCGAGGGGTACGCGGACCTTCAGCTCATGTACGAGCGCCTGATCAACCAGTGGGCGCTCGAGCTCGGGCACGTCGCGGCGGTGGTAGGCGCGGCCGAGTCGCAGGAGAAGACCGCCGGTCAGGATGGCGTGCGCTTCACGCCGCTTCCGCGCGCACGACAGCAGGAGGCGGTGCGGTTCCTGAACGAAAACGCGTTCCGCACGCCGAGCTACTTCATGGACGAGCAGATCCTGCGCCGCATCGAGGTCGAGGGCGCGCTCGATCGCATCCGTACGGCGCAGACGCGCGTGCTCAGCCGGCTGCTCGATGATTCGCGTATGGAGCGGATGATCGAGTTCGAGGCGCTCTCGTCTAATCGCCGCGACGTCTATCCGCTCGCCGACATGCTGGCGGACGTGCGCCGCGGAATCTGGTCGGAGCTCTCGTCAGGCGCCGAGATCGATGCGGTGCGGCGGAACCTGCAGCGGTCGTACCTGGAGTTGTTCGACGCGAAGCTCAATCGCGATGCGCGCTCGACTGCTCAGGGCCCGGGTGGTCCCGGAGGTCCGACCGCTCCGCAGCCTCCTCGGTCGTCGGACGCGCGGGCGCTCCTGCGCGGTGAGCTGATGGCCCTCGATGCGCAGATTGCCGCGGTGCTGCCTCGGGTGCAGAACCGGGTAACGCGGTATCATCTGCTCGACGTGCGGCATGAGATCAGGCGGATCCTCGATCCGGAGAGGTAAGGTCTGGCGCGCAACGAGCCGGACTGCATTAACCACAGAGAACACAGAGAGCACAGAGAACTGCAACGGCAACGGCTCGAACAAAGCCGTTGCCGTTGCAGCTCTCTGTGCTCTCTGTGTTCTCTGTGGTTAATGCTTTTGGCAGCTCGAGTGATGAACTCGCACTCTACAGGACCAAGCGGACGATGCCGTCCTTCAGAACGCGAACGTTGAAGTTGATGAGAAGGCCGAGATGAAGTCCCGAGAGCCTGAGGTACGTAATCACCTGCGCCGTGTGGATTGGCGCCAAGCGCTCAACAGCCTTTACCTCGATCAGCACACGCTCTTGGACAACCAGATCGATCCTATATCCCGTATCGACTCGAGTCCCCTTGTAACGGAGCGGAAGCGCCCGTTCTCGATCGACAGTCCAGCCGCGCTGCAGTACCTCCCAACAAAGACACTCCCGGTAGGCTGATTCCAGCAGGCCGGGGCCGAGCTCCCGATGAACCTCAATCGCGGCTCCGATAATGGCACCCGTAAGCGGATTCTGTTCTGCGTTGCTGGCGATTGGTCTTGCTCGGAACGGAGGAGCAGCACTATTCAAGCGGACGCACGGACTCGTACGCATCGAATCACTGCACAGAAAACCGAGATCCCCATGCGCATCAAGAATTGGCTCGTTATCACCCGCCGCATCCCGGCTGTCTTCTTGCTCGTCGTCGCCACAGCAACAGACGCCGCGGCCCAGACCCGTGCTCGCGAGCTCGGGCTCGACTCCCTCATCGGCGGCACGCCCGGCCCACTCGACGCGATCACCGACGTCGCGGGCGTCGAGGTCGGGCACACGACGCTCATCTCGGGGAGCGGGAGGCTGGTCGTGGGTCGCGGACCGGTGCGCACCGGCGTCACGGTGATCCATCCACGTGGCCGCTCGAGCAGCGACCCGGTCTTCGGCGCGTGGTTCACGCTCAACGGCAACGGCGAGATGACCGGCACCACCTGGCTGGAGGAGAGCGGAATCCTCGAGGGGCCCATCGCGATCACCAACACACACAGTGTCGGGGTGGTGCGCGACGCGATCCTCCAGTGGCAGGTCAGCCGCCCCGGTCTCCAGCCCTGGGGACTTCCTGTCGTCGCCGAGACGTACGACGGCGGCCTCAACGACATCAACGGGTTTCACGTGAAGCCGGAGCACGTCATTCGCGCGCTCGACAGCGCACGTGGCGATGCGGTCCAGGAAGGGAACGTCGGCGGCGGGACCGGGATGCGGTGTCACGGCTTCAAGGGCGGCATCGGTACGGCATCACGCCGGATCGACCCGCAGCTCGGCGGCTGGACCGTGGGCGTGCTGGTGCAGTGCAATTACGGAGCGCGGCGCGAGCTCCGCGTTGCCGGGGTACCGGTCGGTGAGGAGATCGCCGACCTCCTGCCGTGCATTGCCTCGACTGATACAACAGTTAGGCGCGGTATGCCGAGATGCGGAGCCGGCGCGCGGGCGCCGCGTGGCGAGGAGGACGGCGGCGAAGGCTCGATCATCATCGTCATCGCCACCGACGCGCCGCTGCTTCCACATCAGCTGAAGCGGATTGCCACTCGTGCGTCGCTCGCCGTCGGGCGCATGGGCGGGAAGGGGGAGAACAGCTCCGGCGACATCTTCATCGCCTTTTCCACCGCGAACCCCCGGACGGCGGCCGACACGGGCGTCATGCAAACCAGCATGCTGCCTAACGCCCGCATCAACCCGCTCTTCTACGCCACCGTCCACGCGACGGAGGAGGCCATCCTCAACGCCATGCTCGCCGCGGAGACGATGACCGGGACGGATGACCTCCGCGTGTACGCCCTTCCGCACGACAGACTGCTCGCCGCCATGCGGAAGTACGGACGGGTGCCGCGGCGGCGCTGAGCCCGATCGCTTACGCTGAGGCCGGGGCGTGGTTCCGTCCCGTCGCGTCACTCAATGCGCACTGGAGCACTCGGGCGAGAGACACCGTTCTCGTCGAACGATTCGATCGCGAACCAGTATTCCTGGTCGACGGTCAGTGCGCGGATCTCGAGGGTCGTCGGCCGATCGGCGAAGACCTGATAGGTCTGATACAGCTTGTCGGGGCGGATACCCCACAGGATGTTGTAGCCGATCGCGCCGCGCAGCGGCGCCCAGCTCACGAAGGCATTGCGCCGGTCGGCGTCGCGCCTGACCGCGAGCCTTCGCGGCGTCGCCGGCGCCCGGCCGTCTCCATTGCCAAAAACGCGGATGTCACCGATCGCGAGATTTGCCGCGCCGACGTGGATGTGCTCGTATCGCACATACCGAGCGCGCACGGGCCTCGGCAGCTCGATATAAGCGTTCGGTCGGTCGCGTGTCCCCTCGCTCAGATCGGCGATCGTCTCCCACGAGCGGCCGTCGCGTGACGCGCGAACACGGAATCGCGTGTACACGGTGGAATCGTTCGCGAAGAGCCCGGACTGGTAGTCGATGAAGTTGACCTGCAACGCCCGCACGGTGTACTCGCGCTGCAGGTCGATCGTCAGCCACTCGTCAGGCGACGTGGTGCGGGCCACCCAGAAGCTCTGACGATCCTCGTCGGTGACGTTCCTCGCCGGAAACGTGTCTCGTACCGACGATGCCGTGGCCGGCTTTCGGTACGAGAGCAGCATCCAGCCGGTGAAGAGCTCGTTCCGGTCCGTCCATTTGCGCGTCGGCACGTAGTGCGGGAAGTCGCCGAACCGCGTGTTGGCGAACATCTGGCCGTCGGCATCGAATCCCGCGGGGAACATCGAGACGCGACGCTCGAACCTCCAGTTGACGGCGAGCCAGGGCGTCCCGGAGTTCCAGTAGTTGCCATGGTTGTCCAGGAATGTGCTGCCATGGCCAGCGCCGGTCATGAATCCGCCTGGCTTGTAGGCGACCGGATTGTACGGAGCATACGTGAGCGGACCTAACGGATGATCCCCGACGTAGGTGCCGTTGGCATACACGTTGTACTCGGTGCCGGGTGCACCGTACTGGAGGTAGTACTTCCCGCGGTGCTTCGTCATCCACGCGCCCTCGATGTACGGGCGAATGGTGTCGCGGTGGTCCTGTCCGAAGCGCTCCCATCCATGACGGGCCGGGTCGAGCGCGAAGAGCGCCCTGGGCTCGCCCACGTAGACGAGGCGGCGGCTCTTGTCGAGCTCGATGCCGTAGATCGGATAGACGTTCGACGATCCCCAATACATGTACCACTTCTCGGTGTCGGGATCGTGGAAGATCGACGGGTCCCATGGGCCTGGCGGCACCGAGCCGGGCGGGCCCGGCGGCGGCTCCCAGCTCGGCATCATCTTCGGCAACCGCGGCAGCATGCGGTTGTAGAACTCGAGCCGCCCGCTCGCCGGTGCCGTGGAGAACAGTATCGGCCTCGGCTCGAATGCCGACTGGAGAAGGTAAAGCGTGTCGCGAACCGAGAGCGCGGCTGGGGCGACGACGTTCTCGAACGGCCAGCGGCTCGGCGGCACGAAGCGC